>DAISYX010000011.1:0-13919 GCA_036825095.1 Clostridia bacterium
TACGGCGCCTTCATCATGGACAACCTGGCCGAGGCCATGGGCGAGGAAGGCCTGTACACCACGATGGTCGCCCACGTCACCAACGCCTCCCACAATGAGTGGGCGGATGCGGGCGTTCTCCATCAGAAGGAAGCCTATCCCAACATGACCCTGCTTGAGGAAGAGCCCCGGGTGGAGTCTGAGGATAACGGCGACGTGGCCTACAACAAGGCCAAAGAGCTGATGAAGAAATACCCCGATCTTAAAGGCGTGATGGGCACCTCTTCCTACGACGCCCCCGGCGTGGCCCGCGCGATTGAAGAGCTGGGACTGGTGGGCAAGGTCTTCACCTCCGGCACCGGCATGCCTGCGGACAACAAGGCGCTGCTGGAAAGCGGCGTGGTTCAGTCCCTGACCCTGTGGGATCCGGCGCTGGCCGGCAAGGCCATGATCTCGCTGGCGGTCAAGGTGCTTAACGGTGACGCCATTGAAGCCCCCATCGACCTGGGCGTTGACGGTTATGGCGCCCTTACCTTCAAGGAGGGCAGCAGCCTGGTGCTGGAAGGCCAGGGCTGGATTGTCATCAACAAGGATAATGTGGACAGCTTCGGCTTCTGATCATCCTTAACCCTTTCCGGTCACCGCCGCGCAACCGGCGGTGACCTTTATCCTTGTTTTTGACGGAGGTACAAATGGCCGACAGTTTGCTGCGGGCGGTAGACATCCAAAAATCCTTTGCCGGCGTCCATGCCCTAAAAGGGGTTTCCCTGGATATCGCCCCGGGTGAGATCCATTGCCTGGCCGGGGAGAACGGCTCCGGGAAATCCACCCTCATCAAGATTATCTCCGGCGTCTATCAGGCAGACGGCGGGCACATCGAATTTGACGGGAAAACCTTAAGCAAAATTACCCCTATCGATGCCATTCTCCTTGGCATCCAGGTGATCTATCAGGATTTTTCCGTCTTCCCCAATCTCACCGTGATGGAAAACCTGGCCCTAAACAGCGAGCTGTCAGACAAGCGAAAAATCGTCAACTGGCAGCGGATGCGCCAGATCGCTGAGGAAGCGGTGGCCAAGATCAACTTCAAAGTGGATCTGGACGCCCTGGTGGGCACGCTGACGGTGGCGCAAAAGCAGATGGTGGCCATCTGCCGGGCGCTGATGTTCAACGCCCGGCTTATCATCATGGACGAGCCTACCACCGCCTTAACCCGCAAGGAGGTACAGGCGCTGTTTGGCGTTATCCTCCAGCTGAAGGCCCAGGGCATCTCCACCCTGTTTGTCAGCCATAAGCTAAACGAGGTCTTTGAAATCTCGGAGCGCTTTACCATCCTTAGAAACGGCGAGCTGGTGGTCACCGGCCACACCCGGGACCTGGACTCCGCCAAGTTCTCCTACTACATGACGGGGCGTGAGTTCAGCGACGAGCAGTTCAGGGCGGAAAACCTGGGTGAGGCGCCCCTGATCGAGGTTAAGAACCTGGGGCTCTCAGGCGCCTTTGAGGACATCAGCTTCCAGCTTAGGGGCGGCGAAATTCTTGGCATCACCGGCCTTCTGGATTCCGGGCGCAGCGAGTTATCCCTGGCGCTGTTTGGCATCCGGGAGGCGGACAGCGGCGATATTCTGATCAAAGGCAAAAAAACGCGGATCAATACCCCCCAGGCCGCTATCGGGGCGGGTATCGGCCTGGTGCCGGAAGACCGGCTAAGTGAGGGTCTGTTTTTGCCCCGCAGCATCGCGGACAACCTGATCATCGCGGAGATTGACCGGCTGGCCAACCGGTTCAAAGTCTTTGACCACAAGAAAAGGGCCCGGGAGGTTCAGCGCCTGGTGGAGGAGTTTGCCATCGCCACCCCCAACCCGCAAAACGCCTGCCAAACCCTTTCCGGCGGCAACCAGCAGCGGGTGGTGCTGGCCAAGTGGCTGGCTTGCAACCTGGATGTCCTGGTGTTAAACGGCCCCACGGTGGGGGTGGACATCGGCTCCAAGCATGACATCCACCGGATCCTGCAAGGCCTTGCCAGGGAGGGCATGGGCATCATCATCATCTCCGATGACCTGCCCGAGGTGATCCGCAACTGCTCCCGGGTGATTGTGCTCAAATCCGGTCGGATCGTGCAGGAGATGGACGCGGCGTTTGCCACGGAGCAGGCCATCCTGTCCCAGATGATGTGAGGGGGATACCGTGCAGAATAACTTAAAGAAACTCACAAAACGAAACGAAACCTATATCGCCCTGGTGGTTTTGGCGCTGTGCCTGCTGATTGAGGTGCGCTCCGGCCAGTTCTTTACCGCCAACAACCTGGTGGACATCGCCTCCGCCATGGTGGTGCCGGGGCTGTTTGCGGTGGGGACCTTTATGGTCATCGTGTCCGGCGGCATTGACGTGTCCTTTCCGGCGCTGGCCTCCCTCACCTCCTATGCCACCACTAAGATGCTGCTGGACGCGGGCTATACCGGGGGCATGTGGCTGCCCATCCTGATCTCCCTGGCCATGGGCGCCCTGCTGGGGGCCTTTAACGGGGTTTTCATCGGGCTTCTGGGCCTGCCCGCCATGATCGTTACCTTAGGCTCCTCCAGCGTCTTTAAAGGGGTGATGCAGGGGGCTTTGGGCTCGGTTCAGCTGGCGGTGATTCCGCCGGGGATGCGCGCTTTTGGCACCTCCGCGCTTTTCACGGCGACCAACCCCGTCTCCGGCCTCACCTCCCGGATGCCTGTGGGCTTCCTGGCCCTGATCGCGGTCCTTTTGATCGCTTTCTTCATCATGCGTTACACCTTCTTTGGCCGGGGCATCTACGCCATTGGCGGCAACGAGACCAGCGCCCACCGGGCGGGCTTTAACACCAAACGCACCAAGTTTCTGCTCTATGTTTTTGTGGGCATGGTAGCAAGTCTGGCCGGGCTGATCCGCACCTGCATGATGCAGCAAAACCACCCCACCAACATGCTGGGGATGGAGATGAACATCATCGCGGGGGTCGTCCTGGGCGGCACTGCCATCTCAGGGGGCGCGGGCTCGCTGACAGGCTGTATGCTGGGTACCCTTTTGATTGTGATCGTGGAGAACTCCATGATCCTCATCGGCATTCCCACCATTTGGAAAAGCGTCTTTGTGGGCGCCCTCATTATCATCGGCACCGGGGTCAGCGCCTATCAGGTGACCAGGGCCCACCGGATCAAAAGCAGCCGCCGGCTGGGAGGGGAGGTAAAGGCATGACCACAAAATCCGCGGGCAAAAAGCCCGGCCTTTTTAGCCGGATTGACCAGCACGTTCTGCGCCTGCTTCTGGTGATGGCGGTGTGGATGGTGTTCATGGGCCTCACCCGGGCCAGCCGGTTTTACACCCTGATCAACTTCCAGACCATGGCCTCCCAGTTTCCGGAGTTTGGCCTGATGTCCCTGGGGGTCATGTTGTGCATGATCACCGGCGGCATCGACCTGTCCCCGGTGGGCGTGGCCAACCTGGTGGCCATCCTGATGGCCCTGTTTTTAAAGCAGTTGGTTCCCCCGGAGGGCGGTCTTCCCGTCTACGCCATTCCCCTGGTGTTTGTGCTGGGGGCTTTAATCGGCGCCTGCCTTGGCATTTTAAACGGCCTTTTAGTCTCAAAAATCCGCATCCCCCCCATCCTTGCAACCCTGGGGATGAGCGAGCTGCTCACCGGGGTGGCCATCGTGATCACAGGCGGCGCCGCTGTCAGCGGCCTGCCGGTGGAATACGCGATGACGGTCAACAACAAAATCGGCGGGATGCTGCCTGTGCAGCTGGTGATCTTTGGCGTGATGGCTTTTATCGTCTGGTTTCTTTTAAACCGCACCACCTTTGGCACCAAAATCTACCTGCTGGGCACCAACCCAAAGGCAGCGCGCTTCAGCGGCCTTAAGAACGACCGGCTGATCATCTCCACCTATATGATCTCCGGCATCACCGCGGCCCTTGGCGGCCTGGTGATGCTGGCCAACTACAACTCCGCCCGCGCCAATTATGGCAGCGTCTATGTGCTTCAGTGCATCCTGGTGGTGGTGCTGGGCGGGGTGAGCCCCACCGGCGGCAAGGGCCGGATTTCCGGCGTGGTGCTGGCGATTGTGCTGCTCAGAATGCTGGAAACAGGCATCAACCGCTTTCCGCAGATCAGCAGTTATTATATCTCCCTCATCTGGGGCGGGGTCCTGCTTTTGGTGATGGTGCTGGATTACTTCAGCGCCGCAGGAAGGCCCGGGAAAAGACGCCGGCAAAACCTCTGAACGATAACAAAACAGGGCTTGCGACACCATCAGCTGCAAGCCCTGTTTTTTATGGCGTTTTAGTCCACCTTCTGCCCCGTCAACTTTTCCCAGGCGTTGCGGATGGCCTTTTGGTTGCTCAGCCCGTAGTTCGGGTCGTTTTTGGTAACCTCGTCCAGATCCCTGAGGAAGTGCACGCACAGATGCCCGTCAAAGCCGTTGTTCTTGATGCTGCCGGAAAGGTGGGGGCGGTTGTGCATGCTGGCCATGGTCCAGCGCCCGTCCGGCAGTTTGACATACACGATGTTGATGTTCCAGGAAGCGGGCCCAAATGCCTTGTTCATCAGCTGGGTGTCCCTGAGCGTAAGGGGCTCCGCGTCCGCATGGGCGCCCATGGAGTAAAAGCGCAGGGTAAAACTCAGGCCGCTGCCCGGGTGATAAATGGTGGCGTGCTGGCCCGCAGAAGCGCTCTTTTTGACGTCGTTGTACCAGTGGAGCAGCTTCACCTGCCCGCTGGAGGGGCCTTTGCCGGTGGCCCCGCTGGTGTCCACGGAGACCGCTGATGCATCATAACGCTTGGCGCTGCCGGAGAACAGCAGGGACTGGGTCAGGGAGTCCGCCACGCCGTTGGTCGGCAAAGCGTTAATCTGCTGGAAATAGACCACAGACTCATGGGTTTTGGCGCCAAATTTACCATCGACAGACAGGGGATAGCCCAGATCCACAAGCGCCTGCTGCAAGGCGGAAACCAGCTTCAGATCGCCATCCACGCTGTCAAGGGAAAGCGCGGTATAGCTAAGCGGCGCGCTGTCCGCATCCCGGGCGGCGCTGCTTAACAGCACAGCGACAGACTGGCTTCCAAAAACCCCGTCCACGGTTAATCCGTTTAGGGACTGGAACTTTTTAAGGGCGGCCAGCGTCTGGTCATCAAAGGTGCCGTTTGTCTGCGTGTCGTATTTAAGCGCCTTGAGTTTCTCCTGCATCATCAGCACGTCATCCCCCTTATCCCCTGCGCGCAAAATGCGTGAAAAGCCGGGGGCGGGCGTGGGGCTTGGTTCCGTGGTTTCCTCTGGCGCCTCGGAAGGCTTGGGGTCAGGCTCACCAGATTGTTCAAAGCGCAAAAAGGAGGTCATCACCCAGCCGCTGCGGCCCTGATAGCTCACCTCGCACCAGGTAGCGCCCTTGCTTAGCACATTCACGCTGCCGCCAAAAGGAATGGTGCCGATGATGGTGCTGCCGGAGCGCCCCTGGGCGCGATGGTTCAGAGAACCGCGGTTCTCCGTATAAACCACAGCCGTGCTGCCCGTGCCCGTTTCAGGCGGCGGGGTGACGGCAGGGCTGTCTGTCTCAGTTGGCGCAGGGGTGGGCTCATTGTCAAGGGCCTGCAGGAAAGAGGCCACCACATAGCCCGTTCTGCCTTCCGCCTCCACCCGGGCCCACTGACCGCTGCGGGAGAGGACGCGCACAATGGTTCCAAAGGGGATCTGATAGATCACGTTGTTTCCGGAGGACGCGGCGTTCCTGAGGTTCAGGCTGCCCCTGTTTTGTGTGTACACCCGCGCATTGCCCGCGTCAGGCGCCGTTATCCCGGGGCTCTGGGTGGGCGCTGCGGAAGCCTGCGGGCTTTGGCTGGGGGCGGGCGTTGTTTCAGGTTGTGATGAGCCGCCCATGCGCAGGAACTCCTGCTGCACATAGCCGGTGCGGCCTGCGGTTTCCACCCGCACCCACTGGCCGGTCATGCCCAGCACCTTAAGGACGGTGCCGTTTGGAATCTGATAAAAGACGTTCTGGCCCCGGGAAGCGGTGCGCCTTAGGTTAAGGCTTCCGCCGTTTTCCGTATGCACCGTGGCGCTCCCCTGGGACGAAGGGGTTTCAACCGGGGCGCTGGTGTCGCTCTCTTCAGGAGCGGCCTGATCGCTGCCCTGGCTTTGGGGTTTAAACTGAGGGGCCAGTTCATACAGGGCGCTTAAGGTGCGGTTGCCAGCCAGGCCATCCTGGGTCAGACGCATCCGGGCCTGGAAAAGCTGCACCGTCTGGGTGGTCATGTTGCCGTATATGCCGTCATCCACCAGGGTATAGCCCACGTGGCTCAAGGCCCGCTGCATCTGGCGTACGTTTTCTCCCCGGTCGCCGGGCCTGATGGTGGCATAGCTGGATGCCTGCGCGGGCATCAGGCTTATGATCATCGTCACCAACAAAACCAGCCCCAGAAAGCGTTTGGCGGAACACCTTGGATTCATCATCACACCTGCCTTGTTTGTGTTCTGGGGCTACCATACCATATTGTTTCTCACTTGTAAACAATTATTACAAAATTATTACTTTATTGTCTCTCGCCATCCAGCGCTTCGCTTAAAATATCCGCTAAAGTGATGTAATCCGCAAGCGTCAGGCGCTCACCCCGTATGTTTTCCGAAAGCCCCGCGCTTGTTACCAGTTGAACCGCTTCCTGGCGGCTTAAGGCAAAGGCGGGCACCAGGTTATTCACCAGGGTTTTGCGGCGCAGGGCAAAGCCTGCCTGAACCAGGCGGAAAAACAGGCCTTCATCCTTAGGTATACGGGGCCTTGCCTTAAAAAAAGGCAGCGTGACAAAAACGCTGTCCACCTTGGGCGGCGGGGTGAAAAGTCGGGCGGGCACCCGAAGGGCAGCCACTGGCCTGCCGCGATAGGCCGCCAGCACCGCCAGGGGGCCATACTCCCGGCTGCCAGGGGGCGCCATCAGGCGCGCTGCCGCCTCCTCCTGCACCATCACATTCACAGACAGTATCCGAAAATCCGCCTTAAGCAGCCGGGTTAGGATAGGTGTGGTTAAATAGTAGGGGAGGTTTGCCACCACATGAAAGGGAAGCGTCCGCCCCATCAGCTCTTCCAGCTCCAGGGCCATGATATCCCCGTGCACAATGCGGACATCAGGCGCATCCCCCAATCGCTCATGCAAAACGGGAATGAGGCGCTGGTCAATCTCAACCGCGGTCACCACAGCCCCCTGCGCCAAAAGCGCCAGGGTCAAATCCCCCCGGCCGGCGCCGATTTCAAGCACTCTGTCGCCCTTTTTTGTGCCGCTTGCCGCCACCAGCTGGCGAAGCACTTCCTCATCAAAGAGAAAATTCTGACCCAGGGAAATCTTATAATCAAATTTGGGCGGAAACCCGCTCAAAGCGCCCGGCACCTTTCAAAGAGCGCCTTGGGATCAGGAGACTGGAAGGCGGCTGTGCCCATCACCAGCCGGGTGGCTCCTTTTGCCACCACCTGCTGGCAGTTGCCCTCCCCAACGCCGCCGTCCACGCTCAGCGTGCCCTCAAAGCCCGCCTGGCGCAGCGCTTCCAGCTTATCCAAAAGCTCCGGCATCATCTTCTGCCCGCCAAAGCCCGGCTCCACCGTCATAATCAAAAACAGGTCGCAGGCCTTAAGATAGGGCTGCACCTCCGAAACCGGGGTGGCGGGTTTTAAGGAAAGGCCCGCCTTTTTCCCCAGCTGCCTGATTTGGCCAAGCATCCCAGGAACATCCCCCTTTACCTCGCTGTGCAGGGTGATCTCGTCCGCGCCAGCGTCTGAAAAAGCCTGGATGAAATGCTCCGGGTTTGACATCATCAGGTGCACATCAAGGATCAAGCCCGGGAAATCCCGGCGCAGGGCCGCCACCAGCTGGGGCCCGAAGGACAGGTTGGGCACAAAATGCCCGTCCATGATGTCCAGGTGCAAAACCTGGGCGCCCGCTTCCACCAGCCTATTAACATCCCGGTAGACATGCAGCGGATCCGCCGCCAACACAGAAGGCGCAACTTCAATCATATCGTTCTCTCCATTTCTCCTGAGCCTGGCGCAGCATGTCCCGGTAGCGGGCCAGACGGCCCGCATCGATGCGGCCCTCCCGGGCTGCCTGGTCCACCGCGCAGTCAGGCTCTTGATCGTGTAAACAGGGGGCAAAGCGGCAATTCCGGAAAAACTCCGTGAAATCCGGGTAGTACAGGCATATCTCCTCCGGCTTTAGCTCCTGGGGCAAATCCAGCAGGTTAAAGCCCGGGGTGTCAAGCACCTGAAGGCCCTGTCGCTCAATCAGGCTGATATGCCGGGTGGTTTGCTTCCCCCGCTTGATTTTCTGGCTGATCTCGCCGGTCACAAGCTCCTCCCCGGTGAGGCCCATGATCAGCGTGCTCTTGCCCACGCCGGATTGTCCCGCAAAGCAGGTGATCTGCCCTGTCATGACCGCCTTCAGGGCATCCAGCCCTTCTCCCCTTACAGCGCTTAAGGCCAAGACCTTGACACCCGCTGAATCATAAGCGTTTTTAACTTCCTGGGCAAGCGCGGGCGCCAAATCCATCTTGTTGACCACTATGACAGGTTCGATCTGCTGCCCAAAAGCAAACAGGAGCAGCTTGTCCACCAGCATCAAATCAGGCGCCGGCTCGGGCGCTATGGTGATGACAAGCTGGGTGATATTGGCCACCGGCGGCCTTAAGCAATAGGATCGCCGGGGGAGGATTTCCTCTATCCAGCCGTGCTCCTCGCCCTGGGGCGGGATAAAAGTGACCTGGTCCCCCACCAGCGGCCTGATATTCTCCCGGCGGAATTTTTTCTTGGCGCGTAAGACATAAGGCTGGCCTTTATCATCCCGCACCGTATAAAGCCCTCCGCGCCCCTCGATAATCCTGCCCTCGGTCACCTCAGCTTCCCCCGTTTCCATTGCCGCCAAGCGCAGGGCTCTGGGTGCCCGGCAGCACATAGAGCACCAGGTCCACCGGCGTGCCCGCCATCACCAGCTCATCGGGCAGGGGGTACTGGGAAGCTACCCGGCCATGCTGGGCCGGGTCCTCCATCTCAACGGCGCTTAAGGCGCCCAGGGCAAGGCCGGATTTGACGATCAGGTTCCTGGCGTCCTGCTGGCGCAGCTCTGCTAAAGCGGGCACGCTGACCTGCCCGCCTGAGAGCACCACCTGGACGATCTCCCCCGCCTCCATCACTGTCCCCTCCTGGGGGGACTGCTGAAGCACGGTGCCGGCAGGGGCGGTGTCCATGACGGTGCTGGTCACCATCATGCGCAGACCAATCCGCTCAAGCGCTGCCTGAGCGGCGTTTTTCATGGTTCCAGTTACCTCAACAACCGGCTTTCTGACCGGCCCTGAGGACACGGTGATCAGGATGGTGTCCCCCCGGCGCATGGCAAAGTCCAGATCGTGGGACTGGGTGATCACCGTGCCCACCGGCTCATCGCTGCTGATGCGCTCCACCTTGGGGTTCAGCCCCGCCCGCTCCGCCAGGCGGATGGCCACCAGCTCCGTTTCCGCGATGAGGAAAGGCGCCCGGGTGCTGTTTACGATATCCCTGTAGATAAAAACGCCGCCAACCACAAGGCCCGCGATTAATCCCAGGCTGAGAATCAAAAGCAAAATCCGGCTGCGCAGCCTGCTGCGAAGGCTGCCTTTGCGCTTGCCCTGGCTTTTTGCCACCGCCGGAAAAACCGGGGTGTCCTGGGTGGGCTCCTTTTCGGCCAGGAGGGCCGCATGCAGGGCCTGAGCCATCAGCAGGGCGGACGGGTAGCGCAGCTTTGCGTCCTTTTCCATGGCTTTGGCCACCACGTTTTCCAGCGCCTGGGACACGGCGGGGCTCAGCTGCCTAACGGGCTTGGGTGCCACCTGCACATGCTGAATGGCGATGGCAACCGGCGTCTCCCCCTCAAAGGGAACGGTGCCGGTGAGCATCTCATAAAGCACCACCCCCACGGAATACAGGTCTGAGGAAACCGTGGCCGTCTCGCCCCTGGCCTGCTCGGGAGAGAAATAATGCACCGAGCCCATCACGCTGGTCTTCCCCTCGCTGTCCAGCATCGTGTTGGTACCCACCATGCGGGCGATGCCAAAGTCAGAAACCTTGATATATCCCTGACGGTCCACCAGGATGTTCTGGGGCTTGATGTCCCGGTGGATGATCCCAGCCTCATGGGCGTGGCGCAGGGCGGAGAGAATCCGGATGGTGATCTGAACCGCGGTGGCCTGGGGCAGACGCCCATGGTCCGTGATGATCTCCTTTAAGGTCTTCCCGTCCACAAATTCAAACACCAGATAAGGATTCTTAGGGTCATCCCCGATGTCCAGGAGGTTTACGATATTATGATGGGACATGCGGCTGGCCGCCGTGGCCTCCCGGCGGAAGCGGTCCAGGAACTCCGGGTTGTTGTGAAACTCCTGGCGCAGGAACTTCACCGCCACCCGGTGCCCGGTGCGCAGGTCAAGCGCCCGGTAGACGCTGGCCATTCCGCCCTCGCCAATCAGCTCCTCCAGGCGGTAGCGCTCCATCAACACAGTGCCAATCATGCCGGCACCTCCAGAAACATCAGGGTGATGTTGTCCCGGCCGCCGCCGGAAAGGGCCAGGGCCATCAGCTGCTCCGCCGCCTCAGACAAGGCGAGCGCCATGGCCCGGGTGATGGCCTCCTGGCTGGCGTACTCCGTCAGCCCGTCAGAGCACAGAAGCCAGCGGTCTCCCGGCAGCTTGTCCACCCGGGCGATGTCGCTTTCAAGGGCCTGATCCGTCCCCACCGCCCGGGTCACGATGTTGCGGTAAGGGTAGGTCCGGGCATCCTCTGAATTTAACATGCCGCTGCGCAGCAGCTCCCCCACCAGGGAGTGATCCGCGGACATCTGCCGAAGGACGCCGTCTCTATAAAGATAGGCCCGGCTGTCCCCCACATGGCCCAAAAGCACATAATCCGCCCCCTCCCACAGCGCGGTGAGGGTGGTGCCCATGCCGCTCAAGTTTTCATCCTGGCGCTGGCGCTCCCAAATCAGGCGGTTTGCCCGGTCAAAAGCCGCTTTTAAGGCCTCCTCCTCCGGCGGGCTCTGGTTATCAATTTCACTTAAACAGTCCACCGCCATGGCGCTGGCGATGTTGCCGCCCCGGTGGCCTCCCATGCCGTCCGCCACCGCAAAAAGCGCGTAAGGGCCCGCCGTTTGAAGCAGCGCGTCCTGATTGCTGGGGCGCACCTTTCCTGGGTCCGTACGGCTGATAGCGATCATGGGCCTCTTCCTCCTGCTTTTAGATCACGGGGTTTTTCAGATACTGGGCGCGCAGCTGCCCGCAGGCGCCGGAGATGTCCGCGCCCATCTCCCTGCGGATGGTGGCGGATATGCCCGCGTTTTCAAGGGTCTGGCGGAAGGCCGCCACCTCCTCCTTGCTGGCCGCGCGCAGATCCCGCTCCGGCACATCGTTTAGCGGAATCAGGTTCACATGGCAGAGCATCCCCCGCAGGCGACGGGCCAGTTCCAGGGCCTGATCCGGCGCTGCATTGACGCCGTGAATCAGCGCATACTCAAACACCACCCGCCGCCCGGTGACCTGGGCATAATCCCGGCAGGCCGCAAGCAGCGCCTCCATGCTGACCGCACGGGCAATGGGCATAATGGTGCGCCTGATCTGGTCATTGGGCGCGTGAAGGGACACGGAAAGGGTAACCGGAGGGCCCTCCCGGGCAAGGCTTCGCATCTTCTCAGGCAGCCCGCAGGTGGAAAGGGAGATGCGCCGGGCGCCGATGTTCAGACCCTCAGGGGAGGTGATCAGCCTTAAAAAGCGCAGCACCTCATCATAGTTGTCCAGGGGCTCTCCGCTGCCCATCAGCACGAGGTTGTGCACCCGCTCAGGCCCGCACATCCGGTTGACCAGGGTAAGCATGCCCACCATTTCCCCAGCCTTAAGGTCCCTGAGCCTTCCCTCCAGGGTGCTGGCGCAAAAGGCGCAGCCCATCCGGCAGCCCACCTGGGTGGAAAGACACAGGGTGAGCCCGTGGTGGTAGCGCATCAGCACCCCTTCCACGCAGTGACCGTCCGCCAGGGAGAAGAGATACTTTTCCGTCCCGTCTGTCCGGGAGCGCTGATGGCTTAAGATATCGGCGGGCCTGGCGATGGCGGTCTCCCGTAGTTTTTCCATCAGGCCGCCGGGAAGGTTTCTCATGTCCTCAAAGTCCGCGCCCTTGTTCAGCCAATCATTCAGCTGTCTGGCGCGGTAGGCGGGCTCTCCCTGGGCCTTCACAAAAACCTCCAGCTCCGGGAACGCAAGCCCCGGCAAAACCGTCTTTTCCCTCATGCCTTTTGAAGCCGGGCGATAAAAAAGCCCTCCACCCCATCCCGATGGGGCAGCAGCTGCAAGCCGTTTTCCTTCTCAAGCGCCCGGAAGCGCTCAGGGATGCTCTCGGGCAGAGGTATCAGAGAAAATTCCGGATGCGCCTTGAGAAATTTGTCAATCTGCCGGCTGTTTTCCTCAGGCAGGAGGCTGCAGGTGGCATACACCAGGGTGCCTCCGGGTTTAACATAACGGCTTAAGGTTTCAAGCAGGCGCTGCTGAAGGTCAACAAGCGCCGGCAGATCCTCCGGCTTTAGGCGCTGCTTCACATCCGGCTTTTCCGCCATCACGCCGGTGCCGGAGCAGGGCGCGTCAATCAGCACCGCGTCCATTTCCCCCTCGAAGCGTTCCTGATAAAGGCTGGCATCCCGCACCGCGGGGCGCACGTTGTAGATGCGCAGCCGCTCAAGCTGCGCTTCAATCAGCCGCACCCGGTGCTCATGCACATCCCAGGCGTAAATGCGCCCGGTGTTCTGCATGATCTCTGCCATCAGGCAGGTTTTGCCACCGGGCGCCGCACAAGCATCCAGCACCCGGGCGCCAATGGCAGGGGCCACGGCCAGGGCCGCCATCATGCTGCCTTCCCCCTGGATGGAAAAGCTGCCGTCCAGAAAATGCGTGTCAAGGGCGATGGAAGAAACGCCGGAGATGTGGCAGACATCCGGCAAAAGCCCCGGGGACACCTGCCAGACCTTTCTTGCCAGCAGCTCTTCAAATTCCTTTTGGCTAAGCCTTAGGCTGTTGCGGCGAATGGTGATCGTATGCTGATCCCGGCGATAGGCCGCGATCTGCCGCGCCATCTCCTCCCCATAGCCTTCAACAAGGCGCGCCACCAGCCAGTCCGGGATGGAATAGGTCACGCTCAGATAGTCAGGGTCCCCCTCTTTGGGCCAGGGGATGTTCTCCTTTTCCCTGATCAGGGAGCGCAGCACCCCGTTAACCAGGCCGGTCATGGGCTCAAGCCCCAGGGCGCGGGTCAGCTTCACCGCCTCGTTCACCGCAGCAAAGTCCGGCACCTTATCCATCAGGATCAGCTGACAGGCGCTCATGCGCAGCAAGTTTTCCACCCGCGGCTCCAGCTCCGTCCGGTCCTTTAGAAACTGGTTCAGGGCAAAGTCCAGCCGGCCCAGGTTTTCCAGCGTGCTGTAAACCAGGGCTGTGGCCAGCCGCTTGTCCCGGGGGCTTAAGCCGGCCTTTTGGAATTGCTCATCCAGCGAAAGGGAGGCATAGCCCTCGTCTATCAGCACCCGGTTTAGAACAAGCAGCGCCGTGCGCCGCGCGTCCGAGGACAGGCTGGGCGCAACAGGCCGGGCGGGCGGCCTGTTCTCCTCCGGCCCGCGCCGCTGAAAGGGCCTCCGCTCCCCGGTTGGCCTGCCGTAAGGCCCGCCCCGGGCAGGGCGTTCTCCCTGCGGCTCTCTGCGTTCAAAAGGTTTCCGCTCACCCGCAGGTTTGCCATAGGGCCCGCCCCGGGCGGGGCGTTCTCCCTGCGGCTCTCTGCGTTCAAAAGGCTTCCGCTCCCCAGCTGGTTTGCCGTAAGGCCCGCCCCGGGCGGGGCGTTCTCCCTGCGGCTCTCTGCGCTCAAAAGGCTTCCTGTCTCCTGCTGGCT
>DAISYX010000011.1:14019-24241 GCA_036825095.1 Clostridia bacterium
GGCCCGCCTCGGGCGGGGCCTTTCCCGTCCGGCGTCCGCCTCACAAAGGGTTTATCTCCCGCCGGCCTCTCCCGCCGGGGTTTTTGGCCGTCCTGTCCGTCCATTTACGCTTCTCCGTTCATCCGCTTTGTGCCCGCCGGGAGCGGGTGTCCCCTGAGGAAATCCTCAGGCGCCATGGCCCGACGCCCTGGGGCTTGCATGCTCTTGATGCGCACCGCGCCGCTTCCCGCTGCGATCACCAGGCCTTCTTTGGCGCTGGCTAATAAAATCTGCCCAGGCGCCCCATGATGCCCTTCCTCCTGGGCCAAATGCAGCTTTACCTGGCCCCAGGGCGAATCCGAAAAGGCGGAGGGCCAGGGGTTCAGCCCGTGGATCAGGTTCACGATGTCCCGGGCGGGCTTCTGCCAGTCAATCCGGCCCATCTCCCGGTTTAGGAGGGGGTAATAGCTCATGCTGCCCTCATCCTGCTTTTCCCGGGGACAATCGCCTTTACTCAGGGCATCGATGGTTTTGATCAAAAGGTCCGCGCCAAGAACAGCCAGCCTTTCCGTAAGCTCCCCCGCGGTCTCGCCGGGCCGGATTTTGGTGGGGGCCTGCAGGAGGATATCCCCGGTGTCAATGCCTGCGTCCGTCATCATGGTGGTGACCCCGGTTTCCTCTTCCCCTTTGATCAGCGCCCAGTGCACCGGGGAGGAACCCCGGTATTTGGGCAGGAGAGAGGCGTGCACGTTCACCGTGCCCAGCCTGGGAATATCCAGAAGCTCCTGGGAGAGAATCTGGCCAAAGGCCGCGGTCACACACAAATCAGGCGCGATTTGACTAAGCGTCTCAAGCCCTTCCAGGCGGATGCGCCGCGGCTGATACACGGGGATTCCGCTTTCTTTGGCCAGGATTTTCACCGGCGGCTCCTGCACCCTGCCCCCACGTCCTTTTGCTTTATCCGGCTGGGTAAAAACCGCCGCCACCTCATGCCCCGCTGCAATCAGGGCCTGAAGCGAAGCGACGGCGTAGTCAGGCGTGCCCATAAAAACGATGCGCATCACACCGCCTTGGAGCGCGCCCCGCGCCTGGGCTGGGCTTCGGGCATCTCCTCTTCATCCTCACCCTCATCGTCCTCTTCAAAGACCTCGTATTCCATCTTGTCCACATAGAGAACGCCGTCCAGGTGATCCAGCTCATGCTGGATCGCCCGGGCCAGAAGGCCGTCTGCCGGCAGCTCAAAAAAGGCGCCGGTCTTGTCCTGGGCCCTTAGGGTCAGGGTTTCGCTGCGGGTCACATAGCCCCGGCGGCCAGGCACGCTCAGGCAGCCTTCCACCATGCCCACCTGGCCCTGGGCGTCGATGATTTCGGGGTTCACCATCTCGATCAGGCCTTCCCCCACGTCAATCACCACCAGACGCCTGAGGATGCCCACCTGGGGGCCTGCCAGGCCCACGCCGTTGGCCTCATACATGGTGTCCGCCATGTCGCGCAAAATCAGGGACAGGCGGGTATCAAACTTGGTGATGGGGCGGCTTTTAGCTCTGAGCTCTTTGGCCCCAATGGTATAAATGTGCTTCCTGGACATGGTGTAAAGGTTTCCTCCGTCTCATTGTCAGGCCATGTTGGCCGGGTTTATCTCTAAGTTTACCCGGCAGGGCCAGGTTTCTTCTGATAAGGCTTTCAAAAATCTCAGTATTTCGTCACTTTCCGGGTGCTCCAGCAGCTTCATGAACACCTGGGCGCGGCTTTTCCCCGCGATGCGCTTGATGGGGGAATCATCCTCCCGGGTGAAGATCACCCGGCGCTTCAGCCGTGGGTTTTCCGCCAGCATTTCCTGCACCCTGGCGTAAAGGGCGCCGGACACCTCCCGGGCCTGACTTTCCCTGGGGGCCTCCACCAAAAGGCGCACCAGCATGGTAAAGGGCGGATAGAGCTTCTGACGCCGCCTGGCGAACTCCTGGTTGAAAAACGCCCGGTAGTCCTGAGCGGCGGCCGCCTGGATGGCAAAGTGCTCCGGCTTATAGGTCTGGATGATGACCTCCCCGGGACGGCTGGCCCGTCCGGCGCGGCCTGCCACCTGGGTTAAGAGCTGGAAGGTGCGCTCCTCTGAGCGGTAGTCCGGCAGGTTGAGGGACAGATCCGCCAGCACCGCCCCCACCAGGGTCACCTGGGGAAAGTCCAGTCCCTTGGCGATCATCTGGGTGCCCACCATGATGCGGGCCTGCCCGGAGCGGAAACGGTCCAAAAGCCGCTGGTGGGCGTCCTTGCCGGTGGTGGTGTCATAATCCATGCGCACGATTTCCACCTCAGGGTAGCGCTTTTTCAGCTCCTCCTCCACCTTCTGGGTGCCCACGCCAAAGGGCTTGATGTACCGGCTGCCGCAGGCGGGGCAGTTTGTTGGAAGCGGCTGCCTTAAGCCGCAGTAGTGGCAGCGCATCATCCCCTCCGCCTGGTGATAGGTCATCTTCACATCGCACTGGGGGCAGGGGGCCACATAGCCGCACTTTAAGCACAGCACCCCTGGCGAATAGCCCCGGCGGTTGATGAAAATCATGGCCTGCTGCCCGGCCTGAATGCAGGCGTCAAGGCGGTCTTTGAGAAGCGTTGAAAACATGCTCCGGTTGCCCAGACGTAGCTCCTCCCGCATGTCCACCACGCTGACCTCCGGCAGCACACTGCTTCCCACCCGGTGGGGCATCTCAAGGAGCATGTAGTCCCCCCGGGTGGCCTTGGCAAAGGAAAGGACGCTGGGCGTGGCGCTGGCTAAAACCACCGCGGCGCCCTCCCGTTTGGCGCGGGACAGGGCGATCTCCCGGGCGTCATAGGCAGGGGCATTTTCCGCCTGATAGCTGGGTTCATGCTCTTCATCCACCACAATCAGGCCCAGGCGCTCCACCGGCGCGAACACCGCGCTTCTGGCGCCGATCACCACCCGGGCTTCGCCCCGGCGCACCCGGCGCCATTCGTCAAAACGCTCTCCGGCGGACAGGCGGGAGTGCATCACCGCCCCCACATCCCCGAAGCGACCCCGAAACCAGCTCACCATCTGGGGGGTCAGCACGATCTCCGGGATCAGCACGATGGCGCCCTTGCCCTCTTTCAGGCACTCCTTGACGGCCCGGATATAGACCTCGGTCTTCCCGGACCCCGTCACCCCGTGAAGCAAAAAAGCGCCGCCGCCTTTTTTAATGGCGGGCAGAATCTCGCCCAGCACCTCTTCCTGCCCGGGCGTCAGCACCGGTTCTTTTTCCTGGAGTCCCTCGCCCGAAAAGGGCTGGCGCAGCACCTCCTGATCCGCCACCTCCACCAGGCCTTTTTCCTCAAGGGCCCTTAGGGCAGGCAAGGGGTCCCGCACCAGGGCCTTCAGTTCCCCCACCGGGTGGGGAAGGCCGTCTGACAAAAGCTGAAGCAAAAGCCGCCGCTTGGGCGAGCGGGTCTCCGCCTTCACCACCGCCTGCACCTCTTCCCCGGGAATCTTTAGCCTTGCCGCCAGCTCAGTCTTCACCCGGACGCGCCCGGCGCGCATCTCAGCCGGCAGCATCAGCCGAAGGGACAGGGCCAGGGGGCAGTGCCGCCGGGCGCTTATCTCCCGGGCCAGCTCCACCAGGGGAGGAAGCAGGGCCGGATAGTCCTCAAGCGGGGCGGTGACAGGCTTGATCCGCTCCGAGGGCAATTGGGTCTCCTCCGTGAGGGCCAGCACATAGCCCTCCAGCTGCCGGGGCCCAAAGGGCACCTCCACCCGCGTGCCGGGAAGCAGCGCCATCCCCTCCGGCACCCGATAGGTAAAGACCCGGTCGGTGTCGGATACGGCGATATCCACAATCACCTGGGCATAGCGCCCGCCTGCGGGCATGGCTATTCCTCCGCCGGAACGCTTACGCGTTTCACCTCATCCAGAATCCGGTCCGCCAGCTCCCGCTTTGTCATCTTGGGCAGCTGGCTGACAGCCTCGGGGCTGATGATGGTGGCGATGTTGGTATCCACCGAAAACCCCGCCCCCGGCTGGGTGACGTCGTTTAGGACGATGAAGTCCAGGTTTTTCGCCGCCAATTTTCTTTGGGCGTTTTCGATAAGGTTTTCCGTTTCCGCCGCAAAACCCACAAAAACCTGCCCCGGCTTTTTGTGCTGGCCGATGGCCTGCGCCACGTCCCGGGTGGGCACCAGATGAAGGTCCAGGCCCTGATCGCCCTTTTTCTTAAGCTTTTGATAAGACACCCTTTGCGCCTGATAGTCTGCGGGCGCCGCCGCCTGAATCACCACGTCCTGCCCGGGGGCAAGGCCAGTCACCGCCTCATACAATTCCTGGGTGGTGGTGACGTGAACCATCTCAGCCCCGCCCACAGGCGGCAGGTTCACCGGCCCTGTCACCAGGGTGACCTCAGCCCCTCTTTTAAGGGCGGCCTGGGCGATGGCATAGCCCATTTTGCCGCTGGAATGATTGCTAAGGTAGCGCACCGGGTCCAGCGCCTCCCGGGTGGGCCCGGCGGTGACCAGCACCTTTTTGCCCTTAAAATCCCCCGATGCGGTTAAAATCCGCAGGCACTCCTCCGCGATCTCATGGGGCTCGCTCATGCGTCCGGGCCCCACGTCCCCGCAGGCCAGCCAGCCGCCGTCCGGCCCAATTGTCATGGCGCCCCGGCTTACAAGCAGCTGCAGGTTCGCCTGGGTGGCGGGGTGCTGGTACATAACGGTGTTCATGGCAGGCGCCAAAAGAAGAGGCGCCTGGGTGGCAAGCAGGGTGGTGGTCAGCATGTCGTCCGCCAGCCCATTGGCCAGTTTGGCGATGACATTGGCGGAGGCCGGGGCGATGACCACCAGGTCAGCCGCCTTGGCAAGGGCGATGTGGGTGACCTCCTTGCTGTCAAAGGCGTGGAAGGTGTCCGTTGCCACCGGGTTTTGGGACAGCACTTCAAGGGTCGCCGGCTGCACCAGCTTCATGGCGCTGGCCGTCATGATCACATGCACCTCAGCCCCCAGCTTTTTAAGGCGCGACACCAACTCGCAGGCCTTATAGGCCGCTATTCCCCCGGTGACGCCCACCAGAAGGGTTTTTCCGGAAAGAAGGCCCATGTCAGTCCTCATCCTCCAGGTTGCGGTGGAAGGTGACCAGGCCCCGGTCGATCTCCTCAATGGCGATGGCGATGGGCTTTTGCCCTTCCCGCTCCAAAAGCGGCTGGGCGCCCTCAATCAGCTGACGGGAGCGCTTGGCCACCATCATGACCAGCGTGTAGGCGCTGTCCGCGCGTTTTATCAGGGTTTGGATGCCCGGTTCGTTTATGGCCATATCTCTTTTCCCCTTCGTGATTATCCGTTTGCCTTCATCGTCTCCACGACGATTTCCGGCAGGTAGCGTATCGTCCTGTGCCGCTCCGCGGTGATGATGCACTGAAGCCGGGACAGGGCGATGTCCAGGTCATCGTTGATCAGGGCATAGCAGTAATCCTGACATTTTATCATCTCCCCCCGGGCGTTGAACAGGCGTTTCTCAATTTCTTTGGCGTCATCCGTGTTGCGGGTGTGCAGGCGCTGCTTTAGGGCCTGGTAGCTTGGCGGCAGGATGAAGATGGACACCGCTTCCTTTAGTTTGTCCATCACGCTGGCAGCGCCCTGGGAATCCACGTCCAGCAGGATGTCCTGCCCCGCTTCCAACGCCTCCTCCACCGGCGCCCTCAGGGTGCCGTAGCGGTGGTCATGCACCGTGGCATGCTCCAAAAAAGCGCCCGCTTCAAGCAGTTGGTTAAAGGCTTCGTCCGTCAGGAAATGATAGTGCACGCCGTCCATTTCCCCCTCCCGGGCCGGGCGGGTGGTGGCGCTGACGGAAAAGGCGATGTGCCCGTCCTGCCTGATCAGCCGCTCACACAAGGTGCCCTTCCCGGTGCCTGAGGGCCCGGAAATAATAATCAGCATGCCGCGGCGCTTTTCTGTCATGTCACTCTCCTGCATTTTCTCCATTATCACTCCACGTTTTGAATCTGCTCCCGCAGCTTTTCCACCGCGGCCTTGCAGGCAAGGCCCAGGCGGGTCACCGGAAGCGTTGCTGATTTGGAACAGACGGTGTTGGCCTCCCGGTGCATCTCCTGGGCCAGGAAGTCCATTTCCCGCCCCACGGGGTCCGGGCTTTCCAGCAGCTGCGCCATCTGCTCACAATGGGCCAACAGCCGGCTGATCTCCTCGGTGATGTCGCACCTGTCCGCAAACAGCGCCACCTCCTGGGCCAGGCGCTGGGGGTCCACCGCGATTTCAGGCATGGTGTTCAGGCGCTTGGTCAGCTTCTCCCGGGCATAGCCCGGCTGGTTGGGCGCCTCGTCCTGTAAAGCCTGTGCAGAGGCCTGAAGCTCCGCAAGATGCCCTTTCAGCACCGCCTTTAGCTGCTCTCCCTCACGCCCCCGGTCCTCAAGAGCGGCGGCCGCCGCGGCGCTTAGCGCCTCGTCCACCGCCGCCATCAGGGCCTCCGGCTCTTCCTCCAGGGGCAAAAGGTTTAGCACCTCCGGCAGCGCCAGCAAGGTGTTCAGCTTGATCTTAGCCTTGAGGTTCACCGCCTGGGCTACCTGCTGGGCCGCCTCAAAATACTCCTGGGCTAAGGGGAGGTTGGCGCTGACCAGCGCGGCCTGGGCCCCGCCTGTGTCCTGGGTAACGCTTAAGGTGACAGCGCCCCGGGCAAACGCGGCGGACAGCCTTTTTCGAAGCGGAATCTCAAGCGCTGACATCGTCCGCGGCAGCCTTATCGTCAGGTCTAAAAAGCGGTGGTTCACCGTTTTAATTTCTGCGGTAATCCTCTGCCCGCCCAAAGCGGACTGCCCCCTGCCGTAGCCCGTCATGCTGCGCACCCCAACACCTCCTTTGCCATATGAGAGTATACCACGCTTCCCTCATTCTGCAAAGCCGGGATGGCGCATCTGGACGCCCGTTCTGCCCATTAAAATTCTTGTTACAGCCCTTGACTAAGGGCATTTGGGCGGGTATACTCTCCTACATCCGTGGTTGATGGAGTTCCACCTGCGGGATACCGCCCCCAAGAGAGGCGCGCCAAGGCTGAGAGCGCGCCGGGCAGGCCCCAGAAGGCACCGCCTCCGGACAGGAACGCGGGGCGCGCGATACAGCGCCAAGAGCGGCCGGGCAACCGGCAATGCGGGTGGAACCGCGGAGAGAAACATCCGTCCCGATTGGGGGCAGGATGTGTTTTTTATTGAGGAGGAATTTATGCTGATCACAGTAAGCGGCAAGGAAAAGGCGTTTGATCCGGGCACTAACGCGATGGATATCTTTAAGGAACTGGACCCCAAGGCCGGCAAGGCCGCCGTGGCCGCCCGGCTGGACGGCCAGCTGGTGGAGCTGATGCGTCCTTTGGATCAGGACGGGGAGCTGGTGCCCATCGGCTTTGAGGATGACGAGGCCCGCCATGTGCTGCGCCACACCGCCAGCCATGTGTTGGCCAACGCCGTTAAAAACCTGTTTCCGGGCGCTCAGCTGGCCATCGGGCCTGCGATTGACAACGGTTTTTACTACGACTTTGACATGAAGGAGGTCCTCACCCCGGAGGATCTGCCCCGGATTGAAAAAGAGATGCAGCGCATCATCAAAAGGAACCACCGGGAGGAGCGCTTCACCCTGCCCCGGGAGGAGGCCATCCAGCTGATGGAGGAGCGCGGGGAGCCCTACAAGGTGGAGCTGATCAACGATCTGCCGGAGGAAACGGAGCTGTCCTTCTACCGCCAGGGCGATTTTGTGGACCTTTGCGCGGGGCCCCACGTGCCCTCTACCGGGCGCATCAAGGCCTTCAAGCTCACAAGCCTGGCCGGGGCCTATTGGCGGGGTAGCGAGAAAAACAAGATGCTCCAGCGCGTCTATGGCACCGCCTTCACCGACCAGGAGGCGCTGGACGCCTATCTAAAGCAGGTGGAGGAGGCCAAAAAGCGGGATCACCGGCGGCTGGGCCGGGAGCTGGACCTGTTTGACATCATGGAGGAGGGCCCCGGCTTCCCCTTCTTCTACGCCAAGGGCATGGTGCTGCGCAACCTGCTGGAGGATTACTGGCGGGAAATCCACCGCAAAGCGGGCTATGAAGAGATCAAGACCCCGCTGATCCTCTCCCGAAGCCTGTGGGAGGAAAGCGGCCACTGGGAGAATTACCGGGAAAACATGTACACCCTTAAGATCGATGACGAGGATTACGCCATCAAGCCCATGAACTGCCCCGGCGGCATCCTGGCTTACAAGCGCCGCCTGTGGAGCTACCGGGACCTGCCCGTCAGGGTGGGCGAGTTGGGCCTGGTGCACCGGCATGAGAAGTCCGGCGCCCTCCACGGCCTGATGCGGGTGCGCTCCTTCACCCAGGATGACGCCCACCTCTACATGACCCCTGAGCACATCAAGGAAGAGATCATGGGCGTTTACCGTTTATGCGATCAGGTGTACAAGGCCTTTGGCTTCCCCTACAAGGTGGAGCTGTCCACCCGGCCTTTGGAGAACACCATCGGCACGGATGAGATGTGGGAGCTGTCCACCCAGGCGTTAAAAGACGCCCTGGACGAGCTGGGCGTGCCCTACACCATCAACGAAGGGGACGGCGCCTTCTATGGCCCCAAGATCGACTTCCACCTTCAGGACAGCCTGGGCCGCAGCTGGCAGTGCGGCACCCTGCAGCTTGACATGAACCTGCCGGAGCGCTTTGAGATGGAATATGTCGGCCCGGACGGCGAAAAACACCGCCCGGTGATGATTCACCGCACGGTGCTGGGCTCCATGGAGCGCTTTATCGGCATCCTCACCGAGCACTTTGGCGGCGCCTTCCCCCTGTGGCTGGCCCCGGTGCAGGCCAGGATTCTCACCATCACCCAGCGGGCGGATGAGGCGGCCAGGGCGCTTAAGGACAAGATGGAGGAAGCGGGCCTGCGGGTGGAAATGGACCTGCGCAACGAGAAGATCGGCTTCAAGGTGCGGGAGGCCCAGATGATGAAAATCCCCTACATGCTGGTAATCGGCGACCGGGAGGCGGAGCAGGGCAATGTGTCCGTGCGCACCCGTCAGGGCGCCACCATCAACGGCGTCACTCACCAAACCCTGATTGACACCCTGAGGCAGGAGGCGGACAGCCACGCCCTGGAGCAGGCCTTTAAGCAGGAAGAAGCATAAGCCCCTTTGCCCTCACAGGAGCCGCGCTGCGAAGGCCCGGCTCCTTTTCTTTTTGTAAAAAGCCAATATGACGGACAATGAGGTATAATGAGGGGGGCCAAACGGGCCCAAAGGAGGTTAGCATGCCAGACAAGAACAAGCAAAGCGATCCGATTGATCAAGAGATCACCGGGCTATTGCACCAGCAGATATGGGAGACCCTGCCCGCAGATCAGGAAGCCGAGCTGAAGGAGAAAATCGAGGAAGCCGCCCAGGCGCGGGGGCTGCCGCTGTCAAACCCCATCGCCCCCCAGGAGGCCCAGGCGGACAATCAGGTGATGATGCAGTACTTTGAATGGTATCTGCCGGATAACGGGCAGCACTGGCTGCGCCTGAAAAAAGACGCCCCGCACCTCAAAGCCCTGGGGGTGGGCGGCGTTTGGATGCCCCCTTTTTGCAAGGCCACAGGCGTAAGCGACGTGGGCTACGGCATCTATGACCTGTATGACCTGGGCGAATTTGAACAAAAAGGCGCTGTGCGCACCAAATACGGCACCAAAAAAGAGCTGAAGGCCGCCATCAGAGCGCTGCATCAAGAAGGAATCCAGGCCTATGGGGATGTGGTTTTAAACCATAAGGCCGGCGCGGATGAAACGGAGGTCTTTCAGGTGGTGGAGGTCAACCCGGACAACCGCCAGGAGGACATCAGCGAGCCCTTTGACGCGGAGGGCTGGACCAGGTTCAACTTCCCTGCCCGCCAGGGCAAATACTCCCCCTTCACCTGGAATTTTCAGCATTTCAACGGCATTAATTTCGACCAGCGCACCGGGAAAACGGGCATCTACCGCATCCTGGGTGAAAACAAGGGTTTTTCAGACAAAGTCAGCGCTGAGCACGGGAATTTTGATTACCTGATGTTTGCCAACATCGACTACCGCAACAAAGACGTCATTAAAGAAACCCTGAACTGGGGCGAATGGGTGATCAACGAATTGGACCTGGACGGCATGCGCATGGACGCCATCAAGCACATTGACGCCAGCTTCATGGAGGTCTTTGTGCGCCATGTGCGCCTAAACGCCCCTAAGCCCCTGTATTTCGTGGGCGAATACTGGCACGCGGATGACGA
>DAISYX010000012.1:0-4733 GCA_036825095.1 Clostridia bacterium
GGGCAGTCCCGCCTATGAGGTCACCCAGGGAGAAATTGCGTTTGAGGGGGAGGATATCACCGCCGTTTCTGTGGACGCGCGGGCCAAAAAGGGCATCTTCATGGCCTTCCAGACCCCGGAGGAGATAGACGGCATCACAGTGTTCGACTTTTTGCGGACGGCACAGGTTGCCGCCGGGGGAAAGCCGGTTTCCTTTTTTGCGTTTCATAACCAGATTCAGAGTTCTCTGGACGCACTTCAGCTGGATGGGGCCTGCGCCCAGCGCTATCTCAATGTGGGCTTTTCCGGGGGAGAAAAGAAAAAGAGCGAGATTCTGCAGCTTCTGACCCTGAACCCCAAGCTGGCCATTTTGGATGAGACAGACTCCGGCCTGGACGTGGACGCGGTGCAGGTGGTCACAGAGGGCATTCTGCGCTATAAAAACAAGAAAAACGCGCTGCTTATCATCTCCCACAGCACCCGGCTGCTGGATAAGCTGCCGGTGGACAAGGTTCACATCCTCTGCCACGGCCGGTTTGTCCACACCGGGAACAGGGGCCTGATAGACGAGGTCAACACCAACGGATTTGCCCGGTTTGCCCCGGCGGAGGCGAGGTGACTTATGGAACGCCAAAAAACACAGGTAGAAGAAATCGGCCGGGAGCTTTATGACATTCGGGACGAAAACAGGCCGGATTACCAAGTGGCCCCGGGGCTGACCGAGGAAATTGTCCGGGAGATTTCCGCCGGGCAAAACGAGCCGGAGTGGATGCTGAAGCTTCGCCTCAAAAGCTTTAAAATCTTCAAAAAGCTGGACATGCCCGCCTGGGGGCCGTCGCTGCACGAGCTGGATATGGACCAGATTGTCACCTATGTCCGCCCCAAAGCCGATATGACCGACGACTGGAGGAAGCTGCCGGACGACATCCGCAACACCTTTGACCGCCTGGGCATTCCCAAGGCCGAGCAGGAGTCCCTGTCCGGCGTGGGCGCTCAGTACGATTCCGAAGTGGTTTACCACAACATGAAGGAGCAGATGCGGGAGCAGGGTGTCATTTACGCCGATATGCAGACTGCCCTGCGGGAGCACGGCGACCTTGTCAAGGCCCATTTTATGAAGCTGCTGCCCCCTTCTGACCACAAGTTTATGGCCCTGCACGGCGCAGTGTGGACAGGCGGATCCTTTGTCTATGTGCCCGCCGGGGTCAACGTGGAGCTGCCTTTGCAGTCCTATTTCCGCTTAAACGCGCCGGGGGCCGGACAGTTTGAGCACACGCTCATCATCTGCGAAAAAGGATCGAAGCTCCACTTTATCGAGGGCTGCTCCGCGCCCCAGTACAACGTCCTCAACCTCCATGCCGGGGGCGTGGAACTGTATATTCGGGAGGGCGCGACGCTGCGCTATTCCACGATCGAAAATTGGTCGAAGAATATGCTCAACTTAAACTCCAAGCGGGCGCTCGTGGAAAAGGACGGGGCCATCGAGTGGATTTCCGGCACCTTCGGATCGCACATCACCATGCTTTATCCCAGCAGTATCCTCAAGGACGAGGGCGCGCGCAGCGAATATATCGGCGTGAGCTTTGCGGGGAAAAATCAGTTTCTGGATACCGGCTGCAAGGTGATTCACGCCGCGCCGAACACCTCCTCGACCATGTCCTCTAAATCCATCTCCAAGGCGGGGGGCAACACGACCACCCGCACCTCGGTGACGGTGCAGCCGCAGGCCAAAAACTCAAAATCCAGCGTTCTCTGCGAGGCGCTGATGCTGGATAACCTCTCCCGCTCGGACACAATCCCTGGCATGGATATCCGCACCGATGAGGTGGACATCGGCCACGAGGCCAAAATCGGCCGCATCAGCGAGGGCTCCATCTACTATCTCATGAGCCGGGGCTTAAGCGAAGAGGAAGCCAAGGCCATGATCGTGCGGGGCTTTGTGGAGCCGGTGACCAAGGAGCTGCCGCTGGAATACGCCGTGGAGATGAACCGGCTGGTGGGGCTGGAACTGGAAGGCGCCATCGGATAAGGAAGCAGACATGAAACTGAGAAATTTAAACCGGATACAAATTCCTACGTGGCGCTGGCTGGGTATGAACGAGGCCGCGCTGGAAACGGATATGCCTCTGGGTACGCCCTACCGGGGCGGCGCGCTGTCCGGGGCCGGGAGTGTGGAACTCCGTCACGATTTTGCCCCTGCCGAGATACCCAATCTCCCCGCCGATTTGGGCCGATTGCGGGATTTTGTGCAGGAACATCAAAATTACAGCCTTCATCTCACCATCCCGGAGGATGTACAGTGTGAGCAGCCCCTTATCCTCGATTTTTTACTGGATGAAGCTTCCTCGGTGCTGGTGGATAATATAGAGGTTCACGCCTTGGCGGGCAGCCGGGCGGATGTGGTGCTGCGGTACCGCTCCGCCGGGAAAGGCGCCCGCTTTCACGGTGGTTTTGCATCCCTGCGGGCTGAGATGGGCGCGCAGGTGCGCCTCATCAAAATCCAGATGCTGGATGAGGAGGATATCCATCTGGATGGCACCGCAATTACAGTCGAAGCCGGCGGCGAGGGCAGCGCCCTGTGCTGCGAGCTGGGCGGCGGACAGGTGGTGTCCGGCTGCAATGTTTTACTGGCCGGTAAGGAGAGCCGGGGCGGGCTGGACACGCTCTATCTCGGCAGCGAGGGCCGCACGCAGGATTTCAACTACCGGCTGGAGCTGCGCGGCCCCGCATCCCAAGGGGAGATCGTCTCTCGGGGCGCGCTCTCGGGCAGCGCCAAAAAGACGCTCAAAAGCACGCTGGACTTCATCCGCGGCGCTTCCGGCGCAAAGGGCCGGGAGGAGGAGACGGTTCTGGCCCTGAGTGACCGGGTGGTCAACCTCTCCACGCCGCTGCTTCTGTGCGGTGAGGACAACGTAGAGGGCGCGCACGCCACATCCAGCGGAAAGCCCGACCCGGCCAAGCTCTACTACCTCATGAGCCGGGGCTTTACCCAGAGAGAGGCAAAGCGCCTGCTGGTGGAGGCCTCCTTTACCTCCATAATAAACAAGCTGCCCACGCCTGATTTGCGGGATGCGGTACGGCAAAAAATCCGGGAGGTGGTCCATGGTGAGCACTGACTACAAAAAAGACTTTCCCCTTCTGCTCCAGCCGGACGCCGGGGGGCTGCCTCTGGCCTATCTCGACAACGCCGCCACCACCCAAAAGCCCCGCCAGGTCATCGATGCCGTGCGGAACTATTATGAGACCTTCAACGCCAACCCCCACCGGGGCGCGTATTCCATCAGTGTGCGGGTGACGGAAGCGTTTGAGGAAGTCCGGGCCAAAGCCGCCCGGTTCATCGGGGCGGCTGATCCTGAGGAGGTCGTATTCACCTTCGGGGCCACCGACGCCATCAATCAGGCCGCCCAAAGCTACGGAGAACAGGCGGTGGGCGCGGGGGATGAAATCCTCATCTCGGTGGCAGAGCACCACAGCAACCTGCTGCCCTGGCAGCGGCTGGCCAAACGCACGGGAGCCGTACTGCGCTATCTTATTCCCGATCAAAGCGGCCGCGTGACTACGGAAGAGCTGGCAGCCAAGCTGACCTCTAAAACTAAAATCCTCGCCATTGCCCATGTCTCCAACGTGCTGGGAGGTGTCAATCCCATTGGAGAGCTGGCCGCCATGGCCCATGAAAAGGGCGCGGCCGTCCTGCTGGACGCCGCCCAGAGCGTGCCGCACATCCCCGTGAACGTCCGGGATTTGGACGTGGATTTTATGGCTTTTTCCGGTCACAAGATGCTGGCCCCGGCGGGCATCGGCGTGCTGTACGGCAAGAAAGAACTTTTGCAGCGGATGGAGCCCGCCCGTCTGGGCGGCGGTATTGTGGAAGAAGTTACCCAACAGGATGCGCGTTTTCTGGACGCGCCCCTGAGATTTGAAGCGGGCACCCAAAATGCTGAGGGCGTCATCGGCCTGGGGGTGGCCATCGACTATCTGGAAGCGGTGGGCATGGAAGCCATTCAGGATATCGAGCGCCGCCTCATGGACGATGCCCTGCAGGAGCTGTGCGCCATCCCCCGCATCCGGCTATACGGCGCTGGGGACGCCGAGGAGCGTACCGGCATTCTGTCTTTTAACATTGAAGATGTCCATCCCCATGACACCGCCACCATCTTAGCTTCCCATGGGGTGGCTGTCCGGGCCGGGCATCACTGCGCCCAGCCCTTGATGGCCCATCTGGGAGTAAACGCCACCTGCCGCATGAGCCTGTGTTTTTACAACACCGAGGAGGACATCCGCCGCCTGGCGCAGGCGCTCTCCACCGTGAGGGAGGTGCTTGGATTTGAACCTTAATGAACTGTATTCCCAAGTCATCAAGGACCACAACCTGTCCCATCACAACAAGCATCCCCTGGAGGGGGCGAACGTCGCCGTTCCGGGCAGAAACCCCAGCTGCGGCGATGAGATTGAGCTGTTTTTGCAGATAGAGGACGGCGTCATCGAGGATGCTTCCTACACCGGCATAGGCTGCGCTATCTCCCAGGCATCGGTCTCCATCATGATCGACCTGGTGCGGGGCAAAACGCCGGCGGAGGCAAAGGAGCTGTTTCGGTTGTTCCTTGCGATGATTCGGAAGGAGCCGTTAACTTCCGAGGAGATGACCCGGCTGAACGATGCCGCCGCCCTTATGGGGGTGTCCAACATGCCCGCCCGCGTCAAATGCGCTACCATGCCCTGGCATACGCTGGAGGCCGCGCTGGACGCCGCATCGG
>DAISYX010000012.1:4833-22801 GCA_036825095.1 Clostridia bacterium
GGAATAGCTTCTTACGGCACCATAAAAGCAGCAGGCTGAAAATCCCCGGCCTGCTGCTTTTCTTCCCCGCATGAAAAAACGTCTGGGGCCCGTTTATTCTATGGGTATATTCCTGAAATGAGACTGGAGGTGATTCCCACGCGCCACCGTGATGAGATCATCGCTGACTTTGAGGCACAGGCCCTGCCTTTGGAACGGCAGATATATTTTGTGTGCCTGAATATGATGGGAAACAGGGAGGACGCTGAGGATTGCGCCCAGGAGGCGATGCTCAAGGCCTTTGGTGCCTTTAGCCGCTTTGAGGGGCGCAGCAAGTTCTCCACCTGGCTTTACAGCATCGCCACCAACGTCTGCCTGGACGCGCTGCGCAAGCGCAAGGAGGCGCTGTCCCTGGACATGATGCGGGAATCCGGCTGGGAGGTGCCGGACGGGGCGCCGGAAGCCTATGAGCGCCTGGAGGAAAAGGAGCGCAGGCGCCTGCTCAAGGCGGCCCTTTTGGAGCTGCCGCCGGACTTCCGGGCGGCGCTCATCCTGATTGACATGCAGGGGCTTAGCTACCAGCAGGCGGCAGAGGCGCTGGCGCTGCCCTTGGGCACGGTAAAAAGCCGGGTGAGCCGCGCCCGGAACATGGTGATGAAAATTTTATCCCGCCAGCCGGAACTTTTTTCACACACTTCGCGTCATATGGGCGAAAGGAGGGAAAACCATGAATCATGAACCTTACCAATCCCTCCTGGAGCAGTACCTCACAGGCCATGCGGACGCGGAGGACCGGGCGAAAATGGAAGCCCATCTGAAAGAATGCCCCGCCTGCCGTCTTAGCCTTCAGGTGCTGGAAGATTGCCGGAGGATGAACGAGGAGGACGAGGTACCCGTCGGCTTTTCATCATCCTGGCGGCAGAAAATCCAAGAGCAGGAGGTTTACCCCGTGAAGAAGAACACACCAGTCTGGACCAAATGGCTTGCCGTCGCCGCAGCCTTGGCGGTGGTGTTGGTGGGCACCTGGATGACAGGCCGTGAGCTGGACTACGCCCTGGACCGCAAGCCCGCGGCAGAAACCACAGCCAGAGCGAATGGCATTGGCTACTACGCCAGCAGCACCTATGGCGGCTTTGACAACATGGAAGCGCCCGTGATGGCGGCATCGCCTGAGGCGGCGGAAGCCGTGTGGGCGGCGGACACTGCTGTCGCAGGGCGGGAGGCCCAGCAGGCCCTTAAGATCATCCGGCGCATCAGCATGTCCAGCGCCACCCGTGCGTTTGACGACCATTACCAGGCCATCCGCGACGCGCTGGCAGCAGCCGGCGGCCGGGTGGAGAGCGCGGACATCCGCACCGCTTCCAGCGGCCTGCGCACCGCCTACTTAACCCTCAGGGTGCCGGCGGACCAGCTGGACACCTTCGCTGAAAAACTCAAGGACCTGGGCCATCTGCAGGCCTTCAGCGAATCCGCCGAGGACGTGAGCGAGCGCTACACGGACACGGACAGCCGCCTTAGGACCCAGCAGGCCAAGATGGAGCGCCTGATGGCCCTGCTTGAAAAAGCGGTGAGCGTGGAGGATCTGATCAGCCTTGAAAGCGCCATCGCGGACACCCAGTACCTGATTGATTCCTACACCGGGCAGCTTCAGGGCATGGACTCCCGGGTGAACGACGCGACCCTTACCCTGACCTTAAGCGAGATGAGCGCGCTTGACACCGCGGAGACCCGGGAGGAAACCCTGTGGGACCGCATTGTAAACGGCGTTTCCCATATGTGGCAGCTGCTGAGGGAATGGGCGGCGGACGCCACGGTGTTCCTGGCGGCGGTATTGCCCCTGATCGCCCTTATTGTCATCCTGATTCTGATTGTGCGCGCCATTGTTAAAAGGAGAAAAAACCATGACTAAAAAACGCTTCGCATTCCTTCTGGCCTTTGCCCTGGTGCTGGCCCTGGCCCTTCCGGGCCTGGCCCAGGAGACCCGTCCCCGCCTGACCGTTACCGAACACGCCACCATCTCCGTTGACGCCAACTTTGCCACCATCGAAATCGGCACCATGACCCGGGGGGATACCGCCCGGGAGGCACAGAGCGAAAACGACCGGATCATGCAGGATGTGATCGACGCCCTGAAGGCCCTGGACATCAAGGAAGAGGATATCCGCACCAGCATGTTCTCCATCTACAAGGATCAGGGCGTGGAATATGGCCTGGTCTCCGGTGCCCCGGTCCTTCCGCCTTATGTGGTCACCAACATGATCTATGTGACCATCAAGGACATCTCCCGCATCTCAGAGGTGATTGACGCCGCCTCCGACAAGGGGGCCAACAACGTCTACAGCCTCAACTTCCAGGCCACGGAAAACAAGGAGGCCACCCGGCAGGCCATCAATCTGGCGGTGAAAAACGCCCAGGAAAAGGCCCAGATGCTGGCCCAGGCCGCTGGCAAAACCCTGGGAGAACTGGTGGAAATCCAGGCGCCCATGAGCTGGGGAGACCTCTATATGGCCCGGGAGAGCTATGCCATGGCCTCTGATGCCGCAACGCCCATTATCTCCGGCAAGGTGGCCGTCTCCGCTGAGGTGACGCTGGTGTTTGAACTGCAATAAGCCGGGTGAAAACCCAAAAGGAAAAGGGAGGTGGGGTCTGTCCCCTCCTTTTTTTGCGCCTGCGCCTATGAAAAACAAGGCGGATGGGCTACACTTAAAGCCACAGGAAGAAAAGGGTTTGGGAGGTATCTGGATGATCCGGAACGTGGTCTTTGATATGGGGAACGTGCTGATCCATTTTAAACCGGAGCGCTTTATCAAGCGCATGGGCATTACCGATCAGCAGGCAGGGCAGCTTTTGATCCGGGAGGTGTTCGGCTCGGTGGCCTGGTCACTGATGGACTGGGGTGTGATGGATGAGGCGGCCTGTGAGCGGGAGGTGCTGCCCCGGCTGCCGGAGGCGCTGCGGGCGCCTGCCCGCCAGCTGATCCACCGCTGGGATCAGCCCATCATGCCCATGGAGGGCATGGCGGCCTTTGTCAGGCGCTGCAAGGAAGCGGGCCTGGGCATCTACCTTTTGTCAAACGCCTCCGGGCGGCTGCATGACTATTGGCCGGACATCCCCGGAAGCCCGCTGTTTGATGGCGTGGTGGTGTCCGCGGATCACCGCTGTGTCAAGCCCATGCCCCAGATTTTTGATTATCTGCTGAATCGCTTTGGCCTGGCGGCCCCGGAATGCCTTTTTATCGATGATATGCCCATCAACGTTGCCGGCGCCATGACAGTAGGGATGCAGGGCTTCTTGTTTCGTGAAAACGTGGCGGAACTGGGGCGGCGGGTTTTCGGATAAAGGGCCCTGGGGGCTTCTTCCCCCTGCCCTGCCTTGCTTGAAGGGCTATAGGCGCTGTGCTATAATCGTGCTGCTGAAAAGCGGGGAGGACAAGTGTTCAGGCGTCTTTTTACGGCCAGGCCGGAACTGATTGGCGAGGGCTTCACCCTGCGCCTTGTGGCCTCCGGAGAAAGGGATCCGGAGAGCGGCATCGAGGCAGGCTGCAGTTTTGACATCATGCCGCAGGGCAGCCGCAGAAGCGCCGGCTATGTGAGCCTGCGCCTGGGGGAAAGCCCGGAGCTTTATTACCTGGGCCATATCGGCTACCGGGTTTATGAGGGTTACCGGGGCCAGGGCTACGCGGCCCGGGCCGTTCAGCGGCTGATTCCGGTGATGCGGGGCCTGGGGCTTGGCAATATCGTCATCACCACGGACCCGGACAACCTGCCCTCCCGGAGAACCTGTGAAAAACTGGGCTGTGTTTTGGAGCGCGTCACCCGGGTGCCGGCCAAATACCAGCCGGTGTGCATGATGTCAACGGCGAAATGCCGCTATATTCTCTTATTGCGGGGGCCTGAGGAAAGGGTGGAGGGATTGGAGCTTTGAAGCTTATGGTGGACGGGATAGAGGCCCAGGCGCAGCGCCTTGGGGAGGGGGGCGAGCCATTGCTGCTCCTCCACGGCTGGGGGCCGCGCAGCGTGAGCCTGGAAAAGAACTTGCTCCCCCTGGGCCAGCGGCTTCAAGGGCGCTTCAGGGCGGCCTTGCTTGAGTTCCCCGGCCACGGGGAAACCGCGGCCCAGGCGGGCGACTGGGGCGTGCCTGAATACGCCGCCTGGACGCTCCATGCCATGGACGCCCTGGGGATTGAGCGCGCCAGCCTCATCGCCCATTCCTTTGGCGGCAGGGTGGCGCTGTATCTGGCCCATCACCACCCCCAAAGGGTTCACAAGCTGATCCTCACGGGCTGCGCCGGGCTTAAGGAAAAGCAGGGCATAAAAGCCAGAGCCTGGCGGCTGGGCTTTAAGACGGCGCGGCTGGGGCTTGAGCTGGCGGGCAAAATCCCCGCCTTTAAAGCGCCCGCCCAGGACGCTCTGGACGGCCTGCGGGGGGCGCTTTCCTCCGCGGATTATCTGCTCACGCCGGAACACTTAAGGGGCAGCTTCAGCCGGGTGGTGGGGGAGGATCTGCGGCCCCTGCTTGGGGAGATCAAGCAGCCCGCCCTTTTGGTCTGGGGGGAGCGGGACCAGGCCACTCCCCTTTGGATGGGGCAGGCCATGGCCCGGGAGATGCCAAACGCCACCCTTTTGGTCTATGAGGGGGAGGACCACTGGGCCTATCAAAACCAGCTTGCCCGCTTTGTAAACGCGGTGGAAGCCTTTTTGGAGGAGGATTTCCCGCTGTGAACGCTGTGCTTGATCTGGCCCGCTACATCCTGTGGTTTATGCCCGCGGCGGCCATCCTGCCCGCGGGGAAGCTGCTGATGCAGTATTTTCAGCTGTCCAGCTACCAGTTTGGCGGCTTTTTCCGGACCCTCTACCGCCAGCGCGCCCGGGTGTTTTGGCCGGGGCTGGCGCTGACGCTTTTAAGCGTGCTGTTCACCTTCCTGGCTTCCCTGGCCGCCAATGGGGCCTGGTGGCTGGAGGCGCTCTTGTCCCTTGTGGCGGCGGGGCTGATTCTGCTCTCAGGCATGGCCGTCGGCTTTTTCTCCTATCAGGAGAAAAAGGCCAAGAAAAAGCTGGTGACGACTCCCCGGGTCAGGCGGCTGGCGCTGGCCTGGCTTGTGGTGGCGCTGATTGCGGCCGGGCTTTTGCGGCGGCTTTTCGTCATGGGCATCAGCGCCCTGGTGGTGCCGGTTTTTTTGCCGCTGTGGCTTCTTATCGCGGCCCTTGTCATGTGGCCGGTGGAAAAGGGCATCCAGCTTATTTACCAGGCGGACGCGAAGCGGATTTTGGAGGGTTACAAGGCCACAGGCCTTGTGGCCATCGGCATCACCGGCTCCTACGGCAAGACCACGGTGAAAAACGTGCTGGCGGGCATTTTAAGCCAGCAGTATCCTACCCTGGCCTCCCCGGTAAGCGCCAACACCCCGGTGGCCCTCTCCCGCTGCATCCGGGAGGAGATGGGGCCCCAGCACCGCTATTTCATCGCGGAGATGGGGGCCAGGCACCCCCGGGACATCCGGGTGCTCAGCTGGTTTATTAAGCCCAGCCTGGGCATCCTCACCGCCATTGGCCCCCAGCATCTGGAAACCCTGGGAAATGAAGAAAGGGTGCGGGAGACCAAATACGCCCTGATCGCGGGGCTGCCGCCGGAGGGCTTTGCCGTTTTTAACAACGACAACAGCCATGTAAGCACCTGCTACCGCCGGGCGGAGGTGGCCAAGGCTTTGGTGGGGGAGGCGGGGGACGACCTGTGGGCGGAGGATGTGACCCTCTCCCCGGAGGGCAGCACCTTCACCCTCTGCGGAAAGGACGGCCTGCGCCAGCCCTGCAGAACCCAGCTGCCAGGGGAGCACAACATCCGAAACATCCTGCTGGCATCAGCCGCGGCGCTGCACCTGGGGGTAAGCCCCGATCATGTGGCCCAGGGCATCGCCGGGGTGAAGGCGGTGGCCTTCCGGCTGCAGGCCAGCCGGCACCCCAAAGGCTACACCGTGATCAACAACGGCTTTAACACCAACCCCGCGGCCTCCCTTAAGGCCCTGGAGGTGCTGGCCTCCTACCCCGGGCGCCATGTGGTGGTGACCCCTGGCTTTATCGAGCTGGGCCGTCAGGAGGCGGCGGCCAACCGCCAGCTGGGCCGGGACATGGCCGCAGTCGCCCAGGAGGTGGTTTTGGTGGGCCTCAGGCGCACCCTGCCCATCCGGGAGGGTTTGTTGGAAGCAGGGTTTGAGGAGAATATGATTCACGCCTTTCCTTCACTGAGCGAGGCCAACCGGCATGTGAACCAGGCCTGCGGCGAGGGGGATGTGGTGCTGTACGAAAACGACCTGCCGGACCAATACAATTGATGGAGGGCGGCATGGGAGCAAAAAAACTAAGCCTGGGCATCCTCTTTGGCAGCCGCAGCACAGAGCACGAGGTATCCATCGTCAGCGCCCTGCAGCTGGCGGGCTATGTGAACCCCTTTAAATATGACATCACCCTGGTGTATATCAGCCGCCAGGGGGCCTGGTATGTGGGGCCCGCGCTTTGGAAGCTGGAGACCTATCTGGATTTTGACCCGCGCAAAAGCGGGCTTGTCCAGGTTTTCCCGGACATGACCGCCCGCTCCGGGGCGCTGGTGTGCGTAAAAAGGGGCGGCATCTTCGCGGGGGAGCGCCGCCAGGTGGCCGCCCGGCTGGACTGTGTGATCCCCGTGATGCACGGCCTGAACGGGGAGGACGGCAGCCTTCAGGGAATGCTGGAAATGATGGACCTGCCCTATGCCTCCAGTGGCGTGGCGGGCAGCGCGGTGGGCCTGGACAAGATCATGATGAAGCAGGCCTTCAGGGGCTGCGGCTTTCCGGTGCTGCCGGACACCGCCGTGTCCCGCCGGGAATGGCTTAACGACCCGGAGGGCCTGATCCGCCATATCGAGGCCAGCCTGCCCTATCCGGTGTTTGTAAAGCCCGCCAATCTGGGCTCTTCCATCGGGGTCAGCCGGGCGGATGACCGGGAGGGCCTGAGGCAGGCTTTGGACCTGGGCTTTTCCCTGGACCGGCGCTGCCTGGTGGAGCAGGGGCTGGACGAGCCCCAGGAGGTGAACTGCGCCGTTTTGGGCTATGACGGGGACATCACCCCCTCGGTGGTGGAGATGCCGGTCAGGCAGGGCGATCTGCTTGATTTTAAGACCAAGTACCTAAGCGCCGCCCAGGGCGGGGGCATGGCTTCCCTCTCCCGGATTATCCCCGCCCCCATCAGCCCGGAGGAGACCGCGCGGGTGCAGCAGCTCTCCTGTGATATCTTCTGGGCGCTGGACTGCAAGGGCGTGGTGCGGGTGGATTTCATGATCGACCGGGCCAGCCGGGACATTTTTGTCACCGAGATCAACACCATCCCCGGCTCCCTGGCCTTTTACCTGTGGGAGAAAACCGGGGAGGGCCTGCGCTACCGCCACCTGATCGACCGCCTGGTCCAATACGCCCTTTGGGCCTGGCAGGACAAGGACAGAAACATCACCGGCTACGAGTCCGAGATTATCGCAGGCGCCATCACCACCCGCCTAAGCGGCGCCAAGGGGACAAAGGCATGAAAGACTACAGCGCAGAAGTTCTTCAGGGCCTTAAGGCCAGGTACGCCCATGAGCCGGAGTTTCTCCAGGCCGCCTCTGAGGCGCTGGATTCCCTGACGGTGCTTGCGGACCGGGAGGCGGCGTATAAAAAGGCCGCCCTTCTGGAACGCTTTGTGGAGCCGGAGCGGGTCATCCTCTTTCGGGTGCCCTGGGTGGACGATGGGGGACAGGTGCGGGTGAACCGGGGCTTCCGGGTGCAGTTTTCCTCAGCCCTGGGGCCCTATAAGGGGGGCCTGCGCTTTCACCCCAGCGTGACCCTGGGCACCCTTAAGTTTCTGGCGCTGGAGCAGACCCTTAAAAACAGCCTCACCGGCCTGCCCTTAGGCGGAGGCAAGGGGGGCGCTGATTTTGACCCCAAAGGCAAGTCCGACGGCGAGGTGATGCGCTTTTGCCAGAGCTTTATGACGGAGCTTTACCGCCACCTGGGCCCCAACATGGACGTGCCCGCCGGGGACATCGGCGTGGGCGCCCGGGAGGTGGGCTATCTGTTTGGCCAGTACAAGCGCCTTACCGCCCGGCATGAAGGGGCGCTGACCGGCAAGGGCCCGGGCTATGGCGGTTCCCAGGGGCGGGCGGAGGCCACGGGCTATGGGCTGATGTACCTGGTGAACACCATGCTTGAAAACCATGGCCTAAGCGCGGAGGGCCTAAGGGCGGTGGTGAGCGGTTCGGGAAACGTGGCGGTTTATGCCGCGGAAAAGGCCATGCAGCTGGGGATCAAGGTGCTGGCCATGAGCGACTCGGAGGGCTTTGTGATGGACGAAGAGGGCATCGCGCTCTCCGTCATCAAAAGCCTGAAGCAGGCCGAGCGCGCCCGCATCAGCCAGTATCCCGCCCGCGCCGGGCGGGGCAGCTTTCACCCGGGGGCCGCCGGCATCTGGCAAGTGCCCTGTGATCTGGCGCTGCCCTGCGCCACCCAGAACGAGCTGGATGAGGCCGGTGCGCTGGCGCTGATCAAAAACGGGGTCAAAGCGGTGGCCGAGGGGGCCAACATGCCCGCCACATTAAAGGCCACCATCGCCTTTCAGGCGGCAGGAGTGCTGTTTATGCCGGGCAAGGCCGCCAACGCCGGGGGCGTGATTGTCAGCGCCCTTGAAATGGCCCAGAACGCGGGCTTTAGCAGCTGGACCTTTGACCGGGTGGATGAGGAGCTCAGGAGCATCATGGCCCGCATCTACCACAGCGCGGCCTATACCGCCGCCCGCTATGGCAAGGCAGGGGATTATATCCTGGGCGCCAACGTGGCCGGTTTCCTCCGGGTGGCCAAGGCCATGATGGCCCAGGGGGTGGTTTAGGGTCCCTAAAAGGGCCTGAAACTCAGGTTTTTCGCCCTTGCGCCCCTGGGGCAAAGGGTTTATACTGAAGATAAAAGAAAGCGAGGAAATGCGTATGCAGTTTATTGTTGAGACCTCTGCCCGGCACTGCCACCTGGCGGATCAGGATTTGGAAACGCTGTTTGGCAAGGGCGCCAGCCTGTCCATCCGCAAAGAGCTGTCCCAGCCGGGGCAGTATGCCACCAACGACCGGGTTACCCTGGTGGGCCCCAAGGGGGAGATGAAGGTCACCATCTTAGGCCCCACCCGCAAGCAGACCCAGGTGGAGATCTCCCTGACGGATGCCCGCGCCCTGGGCCTGACCCCGCCGGTGCGGGAGTCCGGGGACATCAAGGGCTCCGCCCCCTGCAAGCTGATTGGCCCAGCCGGGGAGCTGGAATTGCCCGAGGGCGTCATCGCGGCCAAACGCCACATCCACGCCGCCCCCCAGGACGCCGAAAAGCTGGGCGTCAGGGACAAGGACGTGGTGGCCGTCCGGGTGAAGACCCCGGACCGCACGCTGATCTTTGAGGACACCATCGTGCGGGTAAACCCCACCTACGCCCTGGCCATGCACATCGACACGGATGAGGCCAACGCCGCCGGCGCCTCCGGCCTGGTGCACGGGGAGATCGTCAAGGGCTGATTCAAGATAACAGCAAAGAGGATGCGGACAAAATCCCTGCATCCTCTTTTTTAGTGCGCCCTGCTGTCAGCCGTAGGTCACCTTCACCAGAAAGGGATGGCCCCAGATATAATAGGTGATGTGAATCTCCCGGACGGGGTGCGCTTCGCGCCGGGTGAGCAGGTAGCAGTGCAGCTCCGTCTCCTGGCCGGGGGCCAGGTTTAAGGGCTGGTTCACATCCTGGCCCTGGGCGTCCTGCTGGGAATAGCACAGCACATCCCCCGTGGCCGGGATCACCATGGCCTCCAGCATTTTTGCCGGGATCAGGCCCCGGTTGCGCACCCTGAAGGTATAGCGCAGAATGCTGTAATCGCCCGGGTTCCCGGTGATGTTCTCCTCAAACACCGTGCCCCGCACCGCCTGATGGTCCATCAGGCCCACCAGGCGCTCAAACTCGCCCAGCTGGCTGTCCGCGGGCATAATCAGGGCGTCCTGCACCGCCACTTGGAGGGTGGCCTGGCTGATGCCCCAGAGGGCGGCGCCAGCCAGCAGCAGGGCGATCGTCGCCAGGGTGAGGGCGATTTTTTTCATCAGCGGTCTCTTAGGATTTCGTTCATCTTCTGGATCATCTCACTGTCCTTCAGCCTGAACTGGATTTCCACCCGGCGGGAGGCGTCCATGTTTTCGCTGCCGTCCGCGTTTAAAATCAGGTCGGAGAAGCTGCGGCCCTTGGCGGTGATGATATCCTGGAGCAAAGCCCGCTGCTGGCTGTTAAGGCCTGGCAGCTGGAGGCAATAGGTGGCCACGTTCAGGGCCCGGTTTTGGGACAGCTCCAGGTTAAACAGGTAGCTGCCCTTGGAGTCCGTGTGCCCCACCACCGTGACCTCCGCCACATAAGGCTCATACTCGGGCCTGAGCAGCACGCTGAGATACACGGGGATCAGCTGGGACAGCTGGGCCTGGCCCGCGGCGGAGAGGGTGTCGCTGCCGGTTTCAAACATCAGCTGGCTGTCCAGGATGATGTCCCCGGTGACCTCGTTCACCTTCACCGCCAGGTTGCTGGCGGCAAAGCTCTGGCTCAGCTCCCGGATGATGTCCGTGCGCACGCCTAAAAGCTCGTCAATCTGGACCTGCTGGGCGGTGAGGGCCACCTGCATGGCGTCCAGGCGGATCTCCTGGCTGGCCAGGGATTCCTGCTGGGTGATCAGCTGCAATTGCAGGGCCGCCTGCTCCTCCTCCTTGGTCTGAAGAGCGGTCTGAGCGGCAAAGAGGTTCTCCTCCTGCTGCTGAAGCTGGATCTGGATGGAGGCCACCTCCTCCTCCTTGCCCATGAGGGTCACCTGGGCGGTTTCCAGGTCCTTCTCCCGCTGGGCCAGCACGATCTGGGTGCGGTCCAGCTCCGCCTGCTGTTCGTTTAGCTCTTGGGTTTTCAGGTCAAGCAGGCTGAAATACTGATAAATGCTGAAAAACACCGCCAAAATGAACACCAGCAGCAGGGAGGAGAGCATGTCCGAAAAGGAAATCCAATAGCTCCCCACATCCGGTGAGGTGATCAGCCGGCGTTTTCTTCTGCCCCGCGCCTGCTGCATTTAGGCGCCCTCGGCCATGCGTTCCGCCGCCTGGGTGGCGCGGCTGAGCGCCTGGGTCATGTCGGAGAGGGCCTGCTGCACCCGGTTGAACTGCTGAAGGTCCAGGGTGCTGGCCTCGCCGCCTGTCCTGGCGGCCTCCGCCGCCGCTTTTTTCAGGCTTTGCACCATCTCCTGGGTCATGTCGCGCATGTTTTCCTCAAACAGCCCCATGGTGCGGGCCAGGCCGGTGGAGATGTTCTCCACAAAGCTGGCGTAGCTTTCCTGGAGGAGCTTGCCGGACTTGCTCATCTCGTTGGCGGTCTCGTGGCTGCGCTCCGCGGCCTTGTCGCTTTGTTTTTCCACCGCCTCCAGCACCCGGCCGGACCAGCTGGCGTACTGCTGCATCTGCTCCGCCAGGTCGCCCTGGGCCTCCTGGAGGGCCTTGTAGCGCTCGTTTTGCTGCTTCAGGTCCTCATGCATGCCGGAGAGCAGGCTGGCCGTCTGGCGGAAAAGCTCGGCGCTGCCGGACTGGGCCTGGCTTAATTCGCTGATGTAGTTGTCAAAGCGGTCGATGACCGTCTGGGTAACGAGGCTTGTGCGCTGGATGCTGTCCATGATGGTGTCCGCCGCGCTCATGGCGTGGTTGACGGATTCCAGGGAGACGGTCTGGGACTGGTTAAGCTGGGAGAGGGTTTTGGTCAGCTGCAAAAACTGGCCGTTTAAGGCGTGGTTTAGGTGGGAGACAAACTCGTTGACGATGTGGTTTAGGCCCTCCACCTGGGTCTGGGTTTCCGCCATGATAAAGGCGTTCATGTTCTGCCCGATGGGGGCAAAGGCCCGGTCGATGGCCATGCCGATGCCGCTTTCCAGCTTGTGGTGGATGTCCCCGAAGGCGCCGTTTAGGAAGAGGGCCTGGTCCTCCATGTAGCAGGTGGCGCGCACCTGGTCGTCCAGGGGGCGCTGCATCACAGCCTCAGTGAAGGCGTCGTTGAACTCGTCCAGCGCCCCGGTGGCGCCGCCCTGGGCCACGCGGAAGACGATGTTAAAAATCAAAGAAGCCGTAAGCCCCGCGATGGAGGTGCCATAGGCAAAGCGCATACCGCCGATCATGGTGGTGATGGAGGACATGGTGCGCTCAGCGCTGGTCAGATCAAGCTCCCCCAGGCCCCGCATCAGGCCGATGAAGGTGCCAAGGATGCCCAGGGAGGTGAGCAGCCCCGGGATGACCTCGGAGAGCTGCAGGTGGGCGTATTCCGGGAAGACCTCCTGGTCGTTGATATAGTCCTCCACATCGCAGCTCAGGCCCCTTTGGTCCAGCTGCTCCGCGTTCAAAAGAAAACGGGTCCACTGCTTGCGCAGGGGTTTGCCCAAAAAGAGGGCGTCCTGCCAGTCAGGGCGGGCGGAATCCTGGGGCTTAAAGAGCGCCAGGCTGTGGGTGGCCTTCCGGAACAGGCGGGAAAGCCGCCTCAGGGGGAAGATGCACTTGGTAAAACCCAGCAAAAAGCTGATGGCGATGGCGCCATAGATTGACAGGTCAATCAGGCTGCTGCCAATATTTTGAAACAGTTCGGGCACTTGGTTCACCGCCTTCATCCTCAGGCTGGTCGCCCAGCCGAATGGTATCAGGCAGTATTGTAACCTTTTATTATTAAAATTGCAACAATTCTGTGATGTTTGAGGCGGGGGCTGGGCTTTCCCGAGCAGGGCGCTGATGAAAGAGGCGGCGACGCCGCCCCTGGATGGGGAAGACGGCCCGCCGCCTCATAAAGGCGTGAGAAGTCTTAGCGCCTTAGTACAGCACCAGGTATTTGTCCACTTCCCAGCTGGAGACGCGGGTGGCGTATTCCGCCCATTCCTTGTGCTTGCCGCGCATGTAATGGCGGGAGACATGCTCCCCTAAGGTATCAAGCACCAGGGCATCCTCCTTCATATAGGCCAGGGCCTCCTTCAGGTTGGCGGGCAGGCCCTTGATGCCCAGCCGCTCCCGCTCTTGGGGCGACATGAGGAAGATGTTCTCCTGGATTTCAGGCGGCGGGGTCAGGCCCCGGCGGATGCCGTCCAGCCCCGCCCGCAGGCAGAGGGCCAGGGTGAGGTAGGGGTTGCAGGCAGGGTCCGGGCTGCGCAGCTCGATGCGGGTCCGCTGGCCTCTGGCCGCGGGCACCCGGATCAGCACGCTGCGGTTGGTGACCGACCAGGAGAGATAGCAGGGGGCCTCATAGCCGGGCACCAGGCGCTTATAGGAGTTGACCAGGGGGTTGGTGATGGCGGCCATGCCCTGGACGTGCTCCAGAAGCCCCGCGATAAAGGCGTAGCCCTCCTGGGACAGCTGCAGCCGCCCGGCGGGGTCAAAGAAGACGTTTTCCCCCGCCTCATTGCACAGGGACATGTTGGTGTGCATGCCGGAGCCCGCGATGCCATAGATGGGCTTGGGCATAAAGGTGGCGTGCAGGTTGTGCCGCTGCGCCAGGGTTTTCACGGCCAGTTTAAAGGTCATGATATGATCCGCGGCCTTTAGGGCCCCGACGTATTTGAAGTCAATCTCGTGCTGTCCCGCCGCCAGCTCGTGGTGGGAGGCCTCGATCTCAAAGCCCATGTCCTCAAGCGCCAGGCAGATTTCCTGGCGGGCGGTCTCGCCCCGGTCCAGGGGCCCCAGGTCAAAGTAGCCCGCCTCATCCCCGGTGTGGGTGGTGGGGCGTCCTCTTTCATCCAGATGGAAGAGGAAAAACTCCAGTTCCGGCCCCACGTTAAAGGAGTAGCCCATGTCCTGGGCCTCCTTCAGCGCGCGCTTTAGGACATAGCGGGGGTCCCCCACAAAGGGGCTGCCGTCGTGGTTGTGCACATCGCAGATGAGGCGGGCCACCCGCACGCCGTCCTCATGCCAGGGCAGGAGGACAAAGCTGTCCAGATCCGGGAAGAGGCGCATGTCGCTCTCCTCAATGCGCACAAAGCCCTCGATGGAGGAGCCGTCGATGGTCATCTCATTGTCCAGCGCTTTTTGGATTTGGGAGGCGGTGATGGCCACGTTTTTCATTTGGCCGAAGATGTCCGTAAATTGCAGCCGGATGAAGCGGACGTTTTCGTCCTTAATCCGGCGGATAATGGCGTCGCGTTTTGCCTGATCCATGTTCTCTCCTCCTCCACTCAAAAAAGGGCCCTTGCCGACACGGCGGCCCTTCTATAGATGGAGTATAGGATCGCCGGGATTCCTCTGTCAAGCAGGGGGGCAGCCCCTGGGGCCAAAAACAGGGAAAACACAAAATTCAGCCCTGATAAAGCCTGTGACGCTTGATAAAATCCGCCACCTTAGGGGGCAAAAGCGGGGCAATGTCCTGCCCCTGGCGGCAAAGCGCGCGCACCTGGCTGGAGGAGATGGGCAGCCCCCGGGACACAAGCAGGGTGCTTTCAAGGCCATAGCGCGCCATAAGCCGGGCCTGCTCCGCCCGGATATCCGCTTCCTCATCCCCCTGACGCATCACCACCAGCATGCTGCAAAGCCGGGCCACCTTTTCCGCCGTACGCCAGGTGGGGAACAAAAACAGGGTGTCCGAGCCGATGAGATAGACCAGCTCCCGGCCCGGCGCTTCCTGCTTAAGGGCCAGCAGGGTGTCCACGGTGTAGGTGGTGCCCTGGCGCTTAATCTCCATATCAGACACCATAAAGCGGGGCTCGTCCATAAACCCCAGGCGCACCATCTCCAGCCGGAGGGGTGCGGGCGTCAGGGGGGTTTTGTGGGGCGGGTCGCCGTCCGGCAGGAAGACCACCTGGTGAAGACCGCCCTCCTGAAGCGCCGCGCGGGCCACATGCAGGTGCCCTAAATGGATGGGGTCGAAGGTGCCGCCCATGATGCCCAGCTTCATTCTGGCCTCCTATGGCTTGATTTTTCAAGTATATCATACCCGGAAGTCCCCCTGGGCTTTGTTTTCCTTGTCAAATCAGGCCCCTGGGCTTATGATTGAGCCGTGAAAGGCATATTCGCTTATGGAAGGGGTGCAGGGATGGACAGCCAGCGCGTGATGGCCGCTGCGCCGGGGTTTGGAAGGCCGGGGGATGTAGCGGCCAATGCCCAGGCGATAGTTCGGCGCATCAAAGAGGCAAAGGCACAGGCAGCGGCGCTTTTGGTGCTGCCGGAGCTTTGCTTAACGGGCAGCTGCGGCGACATCTTAGGCCATGGCCTGGTGCTGGATGCCTGCCGCAAGGCGGCCCTTGCCCTCGCCCGGGAGGGGGCTGGGCTTGGGGTGGCGCTGGGCCTGCCTGTGGGCATGGGGGGCCAGGCGTATAACGCGGCCGCCCTTCTTTCAGACGGCAAAATTCAGGGCCTGGTCCTTAAAAACCGGCTTTCCTGGCAGGAGCAAAGGGTGTTTGGCCCAGGGGCAGAGGCCCCGGCGGATGAGGCCTGGCCCTGCCCCGTCCATAGGGAGGGAGTGGGCCGGTTTGACCTGCCTGGCTTTGGGCCCCTGACGGTGGCCTTTGGGGCTGACCTTCAGGAAAGCCCGGGGGGAAGCCTGGCCCTGTTTGGGGCCTGCCCGGCCCGGGCGGGCGGCGGCCAGGCCCGGCTGAAGCGGGTTTTGGCCCTGGCGGGCATGGGGCTTTGCGCCTGGGCCAACCCGGGGGGCAATGAATCCAGCACCGATCAGGTGTATGACGGGCAGACCATCCTGATAAAGGGCGGACGCCTGCTGGCCGCCTCCCGGCCCTTTTCCGGGGACAGCGTTTTTTCAATGGCCGGAGGGGAGGAGGCGAATCAGGGCTTTTACCCCTGGGAGCCGGACCCGGCCCGGCCCTATGCCCCCCTTGATGAGGCGGCCAGGGCCGCCTGGTGCCGGGAAGCGCTGGAAATTTCCGCCCGTGGCCTGGCCCTGCGCCTGGGGCGCATCAAGGCCCGGGGGCTAAGCCTGGGGCTTTCCGGCGGGCTGGACTCCGCCCTGGCCCTTTTGGCGGCGCTGCGCGCCTTTGAGATTGGCGGCCTGGACAAAAAAGGGCTTTGGGCCCTGTCCCTCCCCGCCTTTGGCACCAGCCGGCGCACCCGGACAAATGCCCTGAAGCTGATGGCGGCCTGCGGGCTGCCTGAAAGGGAGCTTGACATCACCGCCAGCGTGGCCAGCCATCTAAAGGAGATCGGGCACCCGGAGGGCCGGATGGACGCGGTGTTTGAAAACGCCCAGGCCCGGGAGCGCACCCAGGTGCTGATGGATCTGGCCAACCAGCTGGGGGGCGTTATGATAGGCCCGGGGGATATGAGCGAGCTGGCCCTGGGCTTCACCACCTTTGGCGGGGACCATATGAGCATGTACGGCGTGAACGCGGGGCTTTATAAAACGGCCATCCGGCTGATTGTGGCCCAGTACGCCAGGGACACGGACAACCAGGCCCTGGCGGAGGTGCTCACCGCTATCCTGGACACCCCCATCAGTCCGGAGCTTTTGCCCGGGGAGGCGGGGGGCATCCGGCAGAAGACGGAGGCCATCTTGGGGCCCTATCTGCTGAACGACTTTTTTCTCCATCACTTTCTGCTGGGTAAGCTCTCCCCTGAGGAGATGCTTAAGCGGGCGCTTGACGCCTTTGAGGGCCGCTTCTTACGGGAGGAGCTTCTCAGCCGGATGCGGGGCTTCTTCACCCGCTTTTTTGCCAGCCAGTTTAAGCGCAGCTGTCTGCCGGACGGGCCCCAGGTGCTGGGGCTGTCCCTCTCGCCCCGGGGCGGGCTGCACCTGCCCTCGGACGCCTCGGCCGCGCTGTGGCTGTCCGCCCTTGAGGCCTTGGAGCCATGAAAGGAGCTTTCTGATGCGAAACCTGACCATGCTGACGGACCTGTACGAGCTGACCATGCTAAGCGGCTATCGCCGCCACGGGATGGAAGACCGGCAGGCGGTGTTCTATATGTTTTATCGCGGGGCCAGCGAGTTAAGCTATGCCGTGATGGCGGGCAACGAGCAGTTTAAGGACTATGTCCTGAACCTCCATTTTTCCCCGGAGGATATCGGCTATTTAAGAAGCCTGAATATCTTTGAGGAGGGTTTTCTAAAAAGCCTGGCGGACTTCCGCTTTGAGGGGGATATAGACATCATGCCGGAGGGCGCCATCGTCTTCCCCGGGGAGCCCATGGTGCGGGTGCGGGCGCCCCTGTCCCAGGCCCAGCTGATTGAGAGCGCCATGCTCAACCTGATCGGCCACCAGACGCTGATCGCCACCAAGGGCAACCGGGTGGCCCGGGCCGCCAAGGGGGACCGGGTGATGGAGTTTGGCCTGCGCCGGGCCCAGGGGCCGGACGCGGGGGTGCTGGGCGCCCGGGCCGCGGTGATCGGCGGCTGCTATTCCACCAGCAACGTGATGGCGGGGCAGCATTTTGGCATCCCCGTCAGCGGCACCCACGCCCACAGCTGGGTGATGAGCTTTGAAAGCGAGCTTGCGGCCTTCCGGGCCTATGCCCAGGATTTCCCCAACAGCTGCCTTTTGCTGGTGGACACCTATGACACCCTGCGCTCAGGCGTGCCCAACGCCATCAAGGTGTTTGAGGAGCTGAAGGCCCAGGGGATGAGGCCCCTTGGCATCCGCCTGGACTCGGGGGACCTGGCCTATCTCAGCAAGGAAGCCCGGAGGATGCTGGACGCCGCGGGCTTCCCGGACACCATCATCGTGGCCTCAAACGACCTGGATGAGTTCCTCATCCGGGACCTGAAACAGCAGGGCGCCCGGATCGACCTGTGGGGTGTGGGCACCAAGCTGATCACCAGCGCCGGCCGCTTCGCCCTGGGGGGCGTATACAAGATGAGCGCCCTGGAGGAAGACGGCAAGCTTGTGCCCAAGATGAAAATGTCAGACAACCCGGAGAAGATCACCCTGCCGGGGGATCATGAGGTGTACCGGCTGTATGATCAGGACAACATGGCGATTGCGGA
>DAISYX010000012.1:22901-24030 GCA_036825095.1 Clostridia bacterium
CAGTGCACATCCGCCCAGCTGCCATCCGGGGCCTTGGTGTGTTGGCGTAAAACGCCTTCCCGCTCCATGCCCAGCTTTTTCATCAGGGAGACGGACTTGACGGGGTCAATGGTCTGGGCGCAGATTTTGTGGAGCTGAAGGCTTGAAAAGCCATGAGCCATCAGCGCCTGGGCCGCTTCAAAGGCATAGCCCTTTTGCCAGAAGGCCTGGTTGAAAATCCAGCCGATTTCCCAAATGCCCGCCTCCTCCCCGGGCAGCTGCTTAAACAGGGTGTGGCCGATGACCTTGCCGCTGTTCTTTTCCACCACCGCCCGGGCGATGGGGTGGGTGATAAAGTAATTCAGCCATTTCCGGCAGTCCGACCAGATGTAGGGCGGCTCGCAGTGGCGCATCACCGCTTCATCTGAAAAAATCTCATGGAAATCCGCCAGGTCCTTTTTCAGATAGGGGCGAAGGATCAGCCTTTGTGTGATCAAGGGGTTCATGGACACCTCCTGAGGGTGAAATAAAAAAGGCCAGGGGCTTTGTCTGGAAAGCCCCTGGCCCTGTTGTTCCGGCGTTTGCCTGGCGGCGCTTACTGGGCGCCGTCCCCCGCGGCCAGGCGCTTGTAGTTGTTAAGCCGCTCGGCAGCCTCCACCTCGGCGCGCTGGAAGAGCTCCTCCGCCGCGTCCGGGAAGGCCTTCAGCAGGGAGGTGTAGCGCACCTCGCCCTTTAGGAAGTCCTGATAGCTCTCAGTGGGATCCTTGCTGTCCAGCTGCATGGGGTTCTTGCCCTCTTCGGCCAGCATGGGGTTGTAGCGGTAGAGGTTCCAGTAGCCGGTGGCCACTGCCTTGCGGATCTCCGCCTGGGAGAAGGACATGTTGATGCCCTGGTTGATGCAGGGGCTGTAGGCGATGATCAGGGAGGGGCCGTCATAGGCCTCCGCCTCGTTAAAGGCTTTGAGCACCTGGTTGTAGTTGGCGCCCATGGCCACGTGGGCCACATAGACATAGCCGTAGGACATGGCCATCATGCCCAGGTCCTTCTTCTTGGTGCGCTTGCCCGCGGAGGCGAACTTGGCCACGGAGCCGGTGGGGGTGGCCTTGGAGGCCTGGCCGCCGGTGTTGGAGTAGACCTCGGTGTCCAGCAC
>DAISYX010000013.1:0-23956 GCA_036825095.1 Clostridia bacterium
GGGCTCCCGCATCTGCATCATGAAGGACGGCTTCATCCAGCAGGTGGACACCCCTCAGAACAACTACGACTACCCCAACAACAAATTCGTGGCTGGCTTTATCGGCAGCCCCCAGATGAACTTCTTTGACGTGAAGCTGGAAAAGCAGGGCAACCAGGTGGTGGCGGTCTTTGGGGATGCCAAGATCACGGTGCCGGAGGAAAAGCTCAGGAAGTTCAAGGACGAGGGCTTCATCGGCAAGGAAGTGGTGATGGGCATCCGGCCTGAGAATCTCAGCGATGACCCGGAGGATGTGGCCGCGCATCCGGAGGCCGCCTTCAAGGTGCACGTTGATGTGACGGAGCAGATGGGCTCTGAGACCTACCTCTACCTGTCCGTGCCCGGCAAGGCGGACAACATCATCGCCCGGGTGGACCCCCGCACCAAGACCCACATCGGGGATGACATCCAGGTGGTTATGGACACCAGCCGCCTCCACTTCTTCGACAAGGACACCGAGGAGACGCTGCTGAACCGCTAAAAGCGTTTTTACAGGCGAAAGCCAGGGCTGCTGTAAACCGGCGGCCCTGGTTTTCACTTTGGGGTTTTCCGGGGGCGTGAGGCCTTGGAACAGGCTTTGGTCTGAATGTCTGTTCTGTGGATGGAATCAGGGATAAAGCAGGGATTTTGCCTGTGGATAAGTCCCCGGTGAATTTACACATTGCACATATTCAGGCGGCCAAAGGCGGGTCTGACAAGGAAATCGGCCCTTTTTCTGTGGATAAACCTGTGGATAGTGTGGATAGAATGCATGTTTGCCTTACATCCGGGCCTTCTGCATATACATCCCGGGAGGGGGGATGGAAAGCGCGGGGAATCCGACTTTCGCCGCCGCATATTGATGTCACTTTCCTCAAGATTATTCAGCCATGCAAAGGGGCATGCATGCAAAGCCATGTGGATATTCACCGGGCTTTCAAAGGGCGATCCACAGAACCCGAGGGCCGCCCTTGCTTGTGGCAGACCGGAGGATTTGCTATACTTTTGAGGAGAAACAAAGGAGGGCAGGGGTGGTTCATATCATCGCGGTGGGAAAGCTGAAGGAGGCCCATTTTCGCCAGGCGGCAATGGAGTATGAAAAGCGCCTGGGGCGTTTTACGGCGCTTAAGGTGACGGAGCTTTCGGATGAGCGGGAGCCGGAGCGGCCCTCCGCCCTCCTTGAGGAAAAGGCCCGCCAGGCGGAAGGGGAGCGGATTTTAAAGCAGATCCGCCCCAGGGACCGGGTGGTGGCGCTGTGCGTTGAGGGCAGCCAGGAGGACAGCCTGGCCTTCAGCCGCCGGGTTAAGAGGCTGCATGAGGCGCCGGAGGACGCGGTGTTTGTCATCGGCGGCTCCCTGGGCCTGTCCCAGGCGGTGCTGGCGCGCGCGGATGAGCGGCTTTCTCTCTCCCGCCTCACCTTTCCCCACCAGGTAGCCCGGGTGCTGCTGATGGAGCAGCTGTACCGCGCCTATAAAATCATGGCAAATGAGAGGTATCATAAATAGTGCGCCTGACACAGCTGCGCCTGCACGATTTTAGAAATTACGCCCAGGTGACCCTGATGCCCCCCGGGGGGGTCACGGTGTTTGTGGGCGAAAACGGCGCGGGCAAGACCAACCTGCTGGAAGCCATCCACCTCTGCTGCCTGGGCAGAAGCCACCGCACCCCCTTTGACCGGGACATGATCCGCCTGGGCTGCAGGACCAGCGCGGTCTACGCCAGGGTGAAGCGCCAGGTGACCCGGGATGAGGTGGGGGTGCGGCTTTTCAGCCAGCAAAGCCTGCGGAAAACCATTTATGTCAACGGAAAGACGGTGCCCCGCATAGGCGAGCTCATGGGGCACATGACCTGCGTGATGTTCTCGCCTGAGGACATGTCCATCGTCAAAGGGGCGCCCCAGGTGCGGCGCGGCTTTCTGGACATGCTGCTCTCCCAGTGCCAGCCGGCCTATTTTTATGCGCTGCAGAGCTATCACGCGGCGCTTAAGCAGCGCAATGCGCTGATCAAGCAGCTGGCAAAACAGCGGGGAGACCTAAACCAGCTGGAGGTGTGGGACGAGCAGCTGGCAAAAACCGCCGTCCCCATCGTGCGCATGCGCAGGGAGGCGGTATTAACGCTTAGCGACCTGGCCAAGGAGCACTATACCTTTATCTCCGGCCGTCAGCCGGAGGTGTTTGTGCTGCGCTATCAGAGCAGCCTTTCCGGCCCCGGGGATCCGGGGGAGGCGCTGATGGACCAGCTGACTGCCAGCCGGGAGGATGACCTGCGCCGTCTCACCACGGGCACCGGCCCCCACCGGGACGATCTGCGCCTGGTGCTATCCGGACAGGAGATGCGCGGCTTTGCCTCCCAGGGGCAGATGCGCACCGCGGTGCTGGCCATGCGCCTGGCGGAGATCAATATTCTGACCCAGGCGCATAAGGACGCGCCGCTGTTATTGCTGGATGATGTGTTAAGCGAATTGGATGAGGGACGCCGGGCGCGCCTGATGGGCAGCCTGGGCGGCATGCAGACCCTTTTGACCACCACGGACCTTCATATCCTGGCCGGCATGCAGCCGGAGTGCGTGCTGAAGGTGGCGGAGGGCAAGGTTTTCAGCGCATAAACCAATGCCCCGGAACCGCCATCACCCCCTGGCGCCAGGCGGAGAGAAACTGCTCCGCCAGGGGATAGCGCCGGGCCGGGTCCTCCTGCAAGGCCTTTTGGGCCACGGCGTAAAGCTCCGGCGTGGCCTCCCACTGCGTTTGGTTAGGGCTTATGCGGTTGCCAAAGAAGGTGTGGGCCAGCATGCCCATCTGCCAGACGTTGGCGCTCTCCTCCAATCTGGCCCCCCGCACATAGGTTTCAGGCGCCAAAAACCAGGGTGAGCCGCTCAGGCGGCCCCGGGTGTTCACCGCGGGCATGGGGATAAAATGATCCGCTGAGCAGAAGATGGCCGCAGGCCCTTTAAAATCAACCAGGATATTCCGGTCCGCTATGCCTGCGGTGACATAATCCTGCCGGGAGGCCAGGGTGATAAAATCCGCCAGGCTGTCAAACAGCGCAAAACGCTGGGCATAGGGCAGGGCCCTGAGGGAGATCATTTGGCTTTCAAGGGGCGCTAAGGCGAAGCCCTCAAACCAGGCGAACACCAGGCCAAAGCCGCCCCGGGTTTCAAAGGACTCCAGGCGCCGGGTGAAGGCAGGGTGCGAAAGGCGCTCATAGCGCTCATCCGCGGCCTGAAGCCTTTTGACCGCCAGGGCCGGATCCCCCGGGTGGCCCAGGGTGGGCGCGCCGGCGTATTTGATGAAATAGCGCTGATGACCCTCCTGCACCCCAAAGCAGAGGTTGCCGGAGATCAGCTGGTCAAACACGCAAAACACCTGGCCAAAGCGGCCAAGCCAGCTGAGGTCATGGGGGGCCCTCAGGCGGACGCTCAGGCCGTCAACCAGGTATTCCACTGCCATACTGCCTCCCTTCGCCTTCCTGTCTTGCATTCTGTCTGTGTGATTATTATAATGCCAATGGAACGCAATACGCAAAGCCTTTTGGCAGAAGGGGCAGACATGCAGAAAATCCATGTGGTCGGTCACCGCAATCCAGATTCGGACTCCATCGTCTCCGCCTTGGCCTACGCCTATCTGCGCAATCAGCTGGGCGACCGGGAATATCAGGCGGCGCGCCTGGGCCCGGTGAGCGATGAGACGGCGCTTTTGCTTGAGCGCTTTGGCTTTGAGGCCCCGGAGCAGATTTTCAATGTCCGCACCCAGGTAAAAGACCTGAGCTTTGACACCCCGCCCTCCATCGGCGGCGCTGCCGCCCTGGCCCACGCCTGGAGCATCTTTCAGGACAACCGGGAAATCGGCAGCCTCCCCATTATCACGGATGAAGGCACCCTGTTTGGCATCCTGTCCCATACGGACATCTTTGACTATGACATCAAAACCATCCAGCACCCGGTGGTCGACGATATCCCCCTGTTTAACCTGATCGGGGTGCTGGAGGGGGCCATCCTTCCGGGCACTGACGCCAACATCGAGGTGGTGTCCGGCGAGATCACCATTGCCGTGCCCCACATTCACCTGCACAAAACCCTGCTGCATGAGGACAGCATCCTCATCTGCGGCAACCATCCGGAGACCATCGAATACGCCCTGGAAAACGGGGTGAAGGCCCTGATTATCAGCGAGGGCAAGTTCCCGGAGGATATGCCGCCCCCGGCCGGCAACACCCTGATTATCAGCACCCCCTTTGACGCCTACCGCGCCGCCCGCAGCATCATGCACGCGGTGCCGGTGGGCAGGCTGTGCCGCCGGGACAACCTGGTCAGCTTCCATCTGGATGACTATCTGGATGACGTAAAGGAAACCATGCTGCAAAACCGGCACAACGCCTATCCGGTGCTGGATGAGAACCACAAGGTGGTGGGCGTGCTCACCCGCTATCAGTTGATCCGGCCCAAGCGCAAGCGGGTGGTGCTGGTGGACCACAACGAGGTGGCCCAGTCGGTGCCGGGGCTGGACCAGGCGGAAATCCTTGAGATTATCGACCACCACCGCCTGGCGGACGTGCAGACCTCCTCGCCCATCTTGGTGCGAAACGAGCCCATCGGCTCCACCACCAGCATCATCGCCGGGATGTTCCAGGAGCGGGGCATCACCCCCTCCCGCAAGCTGGCGGGGCTGATGGCGGCGGCGATTTTGTCAGACACCGTGATGCTTAAATCCCCCACCTGCACGGAAAAGGACCGGGTGATGGCGGAGAGCATGGCCCGCATCGGGCGGGTCAGCATCGCCGAGCTGGGGGAATTGCTGTTCAGCGCCTCCAACCTGCAAAACAAGAGCACGGGGGATCTGTTCCATTCGGACTACAAGGAGTTCCACATCGCGGAGCACAAGGTGGGCATCTCCCAGATCACCTGCATCAACTCGGGGGAGCTCTTGGAAGCCCGGCTGGAGGACTTCCTTGCGCTGATGCAGGAGATGAAAAAGGAAAACGACTACGAGATGGTGCTGCTGATGGTGACCGACGTTTTGCGCAGCGGCACCGAGCTGGTCTACGTGGGCAACGAGGCTCTGGTGGAGCAGGCCTTTAACGCGGTGGGCAAGGACAGCCACTTCTTCCTGCCCGGGGTGATGAGCCGCAAAAAGCAGGTGGTGCCGATGATCTCCCTGATCTGGGGCTAAGAAATAACAGGTTAGACAAAAGGGCTGCCGCAAAAAGTGGCAGCCCCAAGTTTAGCGCGCTTTTTAGTCCGCGGCGTAGGGCATAACGGCTACGATTTCGTTTTCAATGTAGACCAGGTAATAAAGGTTGGAGCCGGCAAGCAGATAATTGTTGTAGAAATCCTGGGCGTCATAGGCGCGCACAGGGTTTTGCTTGGTGCCGTAATAAAACAGGCAGTTGGGGCTGGTGTCGTATTTATAAAGATAGACGGTGTCGTTGTAAAAGGTGGAGCGGTTGCTCTGGCCCTGGAAAGTGACGGTCACCAGGTCCGCGCTGATAGTGGCGATGCCGCCCTTTAAGTCCATCTGGGTGATGTAGCCCGCAGACACCCGGGTGCGGTATTCGCTGGGGCGGCGCTGGAGGTAGACGGTATAGGTGTTTTGCGCCGTGAGGACGCCGCCCTCATAGGCGGACACCACGATCTGCACCTCCTGGGGCTTGTCCGTCATGTTGATGATCTGGGATTTTTGCCCGCTGGCCACCGGCTGGCCGTTCACTGTGACAAGGGAGCTGGGGGAGGAGGTGACCGGCTCAAAGGTGATGCGGGAAACCCAGTGGGCCACCGTTAAAAGATAGGTGTTCTGCCAGGGGTCAAACCGGGCCGGCATCATGATGCCGGTGTTGGGGGCGTTGTGGCTGAGGCTGACAAGCCGGTCCGGCGGCAGCGCGCTGGTGGCCTGACCTGAGCTCAGGGGCAGAAGCGATAGGAGCAAGAGCGCAAACATCAGGGATGCAATGCCTTTCTTCATGGCGATTCCTCCTTAAAGGGGCTGTGTAACCATAAAACGACGGAGCGGGGCTTTTTCATGCGCGAAAGGCCCTCAGTTCTGTTAGATGCGCAATAAACGGGGCCCCGCCTGTCGCCTGTCCGACTGGATGACAAAGCCGGACGGCTATGATATACTTGGGGAACGAAAACAGAAGGCGTGCGCCTTTTTTTGAAGGGAATTATGAAGCGGCTGAGCAAAGCACAGAGGAGGATGATACTGAACGTCGCGTTCATCATCTTCATGCTGTTGCTTGTGCTCTACTTGATCAGCCAGGCGGGCGACATGGGGCAGATGGCGGAGGCCTTCCGCAGCGTCAGCCTGGTGTGGCTTCTGGGTGCGCTTGGCTGCTTCATGGCCCATGTGCTTTTGGAGGGGCTGATCGTCTACCTCTTCTTCCGCTATCAGAAGCTGAATGTGGGCCTGGGTTCCTGCCAGCTGGTGGGGCTGATCGGCATGTTTTATTCCAACATCACCCCGGCGGCCACCGGCGGGCAGCCCATGCAGGTGTTTTCCCTTAAAAAGCGGGGTGTGCCCCCGGGAGTGGCCTCCTCGGCGCTGGCGGTCAAGTTCTTCTGCTGGCAGTGCGCCCTGTTGATGCTGGGGGGCATTTTGTGGATTGCCTTTCGCCCCTTTGTAGCACAGGTGCTGGGCAGCGCCCAGTGGCTGGTGGCAGTGGGCTTTTTCCTCAACTCCCTGATGGTGGGGCTGGTGATTCTGCTTGCCATCAGCCGCAACGTGGTGCGGGCGGTGATCATCTTTTTTGTGAATCTGGCGCATAAGCTGCGGATAGTGAAAGACGTGGCCCAGTCCTCCTCCAGGTGGGATGCGGCGCTGAACGATTTTCACGCCAGCGTGGAAATCCTCACCAAGCGCCCCGGCCAGTTTCTGTCCCTTTTGGGGCTTTCCCTGTTTCAGGTGACGGCGCTGATGAGCGTGATCTTTTTTGTCTACCGGGGCTTTGGCCTGGCGCAAACGCCCTATATCAAGCTGCTCACCATTCAGTTTCTGTTGTATATCACCGCTTCCTTCACGCCGCTGCCCGGGGCGTCCGGCGCCCAGGAAGGGGGCTTTTACCTGTTCTTCCGGCCCTTTTTCCCGGAGGTGACCATTTTCGCCGCCCTGCTGGTGTGGCGCTTCATTTCCTACTATCTGTTCATCCTGGCCGGCTTTATGGCCGTGGCCATCGACCAGACCTATCACTCCCGGCAGCGCAAGAAAGGCCTTGACCCGGCCCCGGAAGGGGCGGAGGAGGGGCTGCCTGCCGCCACTATGACTAAAGAGGAGACAGAACCATGAAACGTGGATTTGCGTTATTGATGCTATTGATGATTCTTTTGGCGCCGTTTTTGCCCGGTCAGGCGGAGGCGGAGCCCCAGGTTCAAAGGCGGATGCTGGTGGGGGAGGTCTATAGCCCCTTGACGGAGGACAAAGGCGAGTGGGCCAGCAGCGCCCCGGAGGTGGCTGAGGTCAGCGAAAAGGGCCTGGTCACAGCACTTACCCCCGGGGAGGCCCTCATCACCCAGACGGTGAAGAACAAACCCATCCTCCGCGCTTCCCTTTTGGTGGTGGAAAATGCTCAGACGCCGGAGCAGATCACCCGGGCCATTGACATCGCCCTGGGGGAATGGGAAGGCCTTCTTGGCAAAAGCCTCACCCGCAACAACAAGTACACCAAGTGGTACTGCGGCAGGCCCTGTGAGTTTGGCTGGTGCGGCGGCTTTGTAAGCTTCGTTCTGGACGAGGCGGGCCTGCCCATGGACTATTGGCGGGAGAGCGAGCTGCAACTGCACGGCGATCCCCACGCGGTGCGGGAGGCGGATGTGCTTAAGCTGCTGCGCGGCTATACCAACATGGACCGGATATCCAACATCCCCCGGCCCGGCTACCTGGTGATCTATGGCCGCCGCGGCGGCTATAAGACCATTCATGTGGGCATGGTGGTCAGGGCGGAGCATCAGGGCGAAGGGGTTTATCTGATTGAGACGGTGGAGGGCAATGTGTCAAAGCGCATCAAGCGCTACAGCTACCTTTATGACAGCCGGGCCCAAAACCCGGAGCGCAACATGAAGGCGCTGCCAGAGAGCGAATGGACGGACAGGGATACTTTCCAGTACCAGCTCATCACCCAGGACTGGCACGTGAACGTGTTCGCCCAGACCTGGTATTAAGCTACATCTCCTTCAGGTCCCGGGCGTCCTGGATTTCCAGTTCCCGGCTGCCGGCCTGGGATTCCAGGTGGTGGGTGAGCTCGTGCTTCAGGACATCCATAATAAGGGCCATACCCTCTTCGTTATGGGCCAGCGCCGGATACACCCGGATGAAGGAGCCGTAGAACAGCACGATGCCCCGGCCCATGGCCTGGCTGACCCGGTATTCCCCCAGGATATAGGCGGGCCGGCCGGAGGCGGTGCGGGGGTTTGGCTTAAAGCCCTCTATCACGCCGATACCCAGGTTCAGGCCCCTGAAGACCTCCTGGGGCAATTGACCGGCCACTTCTTCCAGCAGCCGGGTGAACTGGTCCACGCTTAACCGGGGTTCATCCATGATTGTCCTGCCTTGTTTTGTTCTGCGCTTCAGGTGAAGCGGTCCGCGCCCGGGATAGGGATTGCGGTATTATTCTATCACATACCACAGGAAACCCACATTAAACACGGGAGGTCTGTATGAAAACACTTGTTTGCGCCCATCGGGGGGCTTCCGGCTACGCGCCGGAGAACACTCTGGAGGCCTTCCAGCTGGCCGTTGAGCAAAAGGCGGAGGCGGTGGAGCTGGATGTCCAGATGACCCGGGACAAGGAGCTGGTAGTCATCCATGACGAACGCATCGACCGGGTGTCAAGCGGCAGCGGGCTGATCAGCATGCTTTCGCTTAAGGACATCAAATCCCACCTTTTTAACGTCACCCACCCCGCCTATGAGGATGCCCGCGCCCCCACCCTGGAGGAGGTATTTGACCTGCTGAAGGACACCAGCCTTGTTATCAATGTGGAGCTTAAAAACAGCCGCATCCCCTATGAGGGGATGGAGGAGAAGTGCCTGGAATTGGCGCGGCGCAAGGGGATGGAGGAGCGTGTGATCTATTCCTCCTTCAACCATCATTCCTTAAAAAGGCTTAAGGCTATTAACCCCCAGGCGGTGTGCGGGCTTTTGTATGACTGCTGCATGATTGAGCCCTGGGAGTATGCCCGCCGCCTGGGGATAGAGGCCCTGCACCCTCACTACTCCGAGCTTTTGCTTAACCCCACGGAATGCGGGGAGGCGCACCAGGCGGGGCTTAGGGTGAACACCTGGACGGTGAACGATGACCGGGACATGAAAAAGGTGTTCGCACTTCAGGCGGACATGCTCATCACCAACTATCCGGACCGGGCGCTGGCGGTGCGGGGCGATTGACGGCCATGGGCCCCCATGATAGACTGATAAAAACACAGAAATAGCGAGGAATTGAAATGGCTGGTCATTCCAAATGGGCGAATATCAAACATAAAAAGGGCAAGGCGGACGCGCAGCGGGGCAAGATTTTTACCAAAATCGGCCGCGAAATCGCGGTGGCCGTGCGCGAGGGCGGGGCGGACCCTGCCAGCAACGGCAAGCTTCGGGATGTGATTGCCAAGGCCAAGGCCAGCAACATGCCCAATGACAACATCAACCGCAGCATCAAGAAGGCCGCCGGGGAGGGCGGCAGCGTCTCCTATGAGGAGATCATCTACGAGGGCTATGGCCCCGGCGGGGTGGCCATCCTGGCCGAGGTGGTGACGGACAACCGCAACCGCACCGCCTCTGATGTGCGGCACATCTTTGACAAAAACGGCGGCTCCCTGGGCACCACCGGCTCGGTGGGCTATCTGTTTGACCACAAGGGGCTGATCCTGGTGGAGCATCAGGCGGGTCAGGAGGAGGACGAGGTGCTGATGCAGGCCCTGGAGGCCGGGGCGGAGGACGTGGAGGTGACGGAGGAGGTCTTTGAGGTCTACACCGCGCCAAACGATTTTTCCGCCGTCCGGGAGGGGCTGGAGCAGGCGGGGCACACCTTCCTGTCCGCAGAGCGCACCAAAATCCCCCAGACCACAGTAGCCCTTCCGGATGAGGAAACCCTGGCCAAGGTGCAAAAGCTGCTGGAGATGCTGGAGGACAACGACGATGTGATGAACGTCTATCACAACGCGGAGCTGCCCGAGGAGGAGCTGGAGGACTAACAGGGCCTTATTAACCCTTATGCATGCAAAGAGGCTGGCATTTTCAAGACGCCAGCCTCTTTTTAATATATTCCGATTGATTTAGCGCATCGGCACCACGTCCACCACCGGGCTCCAGTCTTTGGTGGGGAGCTGGCTCATGGAGGCGGGGTAGCGGCCGGGGGTGACCAGGACAAAGCCGAAGTCACAGTTCAGGTTGCGCCCGCCGCTTGGCACCAGGATGTTTTCCGCCTGGGCGGTGCCGGGCGTTTCACCCGGCACAAGCACGCTTGCCACCAGGGGGAACTCCGTTTGAATGAGGGTGGGCGCAAGCTCTCCCGGAAAAGTGACCACCACCCTGTAGTGGCCGGGAAAGAGCTCGTCCAGCAGGTAGCGGCCATAGGCGTCTGTTGTGGTCTGGGTGATGAGCTGGCCATACTGATACAGCGCGATCTCAATCTCCGGAATCCCCGGCTCGCCCGCGTCCTGCATGCCGTTGGCGTTCAGGTCCAGCCAGGCCATATCACCCAGCTTGCCCACAGCGCCCATGCCGATGTCCTGATCTGTCTTCTTTTCGCCCATCACCAGGCTGATGGGGGCGGCCCCGGAATCCGAGGTGATGAGGCTGGGCCGATCCGCGGTGTCCATGGTGCGGGCAAAGCGGTGGTTCTCCGGCAGCACGGCCCTTAAGCTGTACTGGCCGGGGTAGAGCGCCTCAAAGAGGAAGCCGCCGTCCGCCCCCGTGATGTCAGTGGCGATTGCCTGCCCCTGGGCGTCAAGCAGGGTGATTTCAAGGCCTGTGGCCCCGCTTTGGCTGCCGTCCATGTTCCATACCCTGCCCGAAAGGGCGCCATACTGCACAAAGCCCAGCGCAAGGCTCGGGTTATCCTGGGTGAGGGTGAGCGTGGCGCGCCAGACCTCGCCCGACTGGCTGGCCCCGGCGGGCAGGATGAGGAGATGGTCCTCAGGCAGCCGCAGGGAGAGCTGGTATTCCCCCGGGAAAATGGCGCTAAGGGCAAAGCTGCCGTCAGCCGCTGCCTCCAAGGGGTATTCAGCGCCGGTAGCCGAATGGAAAAGCAGGGCGTCAAGGGCATAGGGGCTGTCGGCCTCCGGTTCATGGCCGCCGCTTAGGTTGTTGTCATAAAAGGCGATGCCCGAAATCGCCAGGGGGCTGACCGCGGGGATCAGCAGCTGATCCCGCACCTCTCCCATGGCCAGATCCATGGTCTGGCTGGCGTATCCCGTGATGGCGGGGGATACGGGGCTGTGTTCGCCGCTGCCAATGGCCAGGCCCTCGGGCAGGGCAACCTCAAGGGTGTAAACGCCCGGGCGGATGCCTTCCAGGGCATAGACGCCGTTTTCATCGGACAGGGCCTCATGCACCCAGCCCTTATCCGAGAGGAGCACCAGGCGCACACCGGGAAGCGCGCTGTCCTCCGCTTCCAGGGTGCCGCTTAAGTTTGCGTCCTGGAAGGCGCTGCCTGAGAGCAGCGCGGTTTTTACCGCAAACACCGGGTCCGCCGTGCGCACCTCGCCCGCCTGAATCTCAAAGGCGGCGCTTATCCACTGGCTTTCATCGCTCATGGGCTGACTGAACTTGGCGCGGTCCGGCAGGCTGTAGCGCAGCTTGTAGATACCGGGCAGCGCGCCCTTGAGGGAAAAGGCGCCGGACTGATCCGTCTGGGCCAGGGTGAAGTCGCTCACCGGGTCGTTGTTTTCATCCAGCAGCTCCACCAGCACGCCCTCAAGGCCGCCCAAAGCGCCGCCAAAACCCTCCCGTTCGTCCCCCAACAGCGCCTGGCCATTGATCACGCCGGAGCGGAAGGCCCCCGCGTCCGCGCCCTCAGCCCGCTGGCCGGGGGCCACGTGGAGGGCCTCGGTCTGGCCGTATTCCGGGGTTTGGGTGACGATCTTGTTCTCCACCCCGGCCCCGGTAAGGGAGGCGTCTGAGAAGATATAGGGGGACTGGAGCCACACCCGCACCAGGTAATCCCCGGGCAGCAGAGGCTGAAGCTCATAGGCGCCGCTTTCATCCGTTTTGGTTTCGGCGGCCACGCGGCCCCCCTGATCGATGGCCTGCACCGTAAAACCGGCCAGCCCGCCTTCCTGGGCATCCAGGATGCCCGAGGTGTTCTGATCCTCAAAGAGGGTGCCCGCGATCACCGCGGGCAGGGTGACGCCCGCGTAAAGGGTGGTTTTCTGCCCGTGGGGGGCGGAGGCGGAGATGGTGATGTCGTTTTCCGCGGCCACGGAGGCAAAGACGTTGCCGCCCTCGCCGCCCGGCACCGAGAACACCTGCCCCTCCGGCAGCGTGCCCCTGAGGCTGATGCTCTCCCCCCTGAGGCGGGGGATGAGAGCCAGGCCCTGGGCGTCCGTCTGGGCGCTGGCGGCTACCTGCCCGCCTTCCAAGACCGCAAGGCCAGCGCCCGCAAAGGGCAGTTCCCCTTCGTCCAGGATGCCGTTGTAGTTGCTGTCGTGAAAGGCGATCACTTCAAGGCTGGTGGCGGGCATCACGCCGATGGGCTCCACCTGGGTGATCAGGCCTTCCTGCACCGTCAGCTGGATTTCCTGCTGGTTTTTGTAGCCGTCTGTGAAGAGGGAATCCCCGCCCGGCAGGGCGAACATCTGCCCCTCCGGAAGGGTGGCGCTGAGCCGATAGCTGCCCGCCTGCAGCTGGTCAAAAACAAAGGCGTTCTGGCTGTCCGCGGTCTGGGTCCGGATCACGCCAAAATCAAGGGATTCCAGGGTGAGCACCAGGCCGCTGGCGCCCGCTTCATCCGCGTCCTTTAAGCCGTTGAGGTTCTCATCAAACCAGGTGAGGCCCTGAAGGCTGCCCGATTTGACGCCGCCCACGCCCAGGCCGATGCTGCCGGACACGGTGAAAGGGTCGGATTCCCCGCGGTTGGATTCGGAGGGGTTGATGACGTTGTAAAAAGCGCTCACCTTCTCCCCCCGGGGCCCGATGATATAGGGCTCCGGCATGGTGGCGGCGATGCGGTAGCTGCCCGGGGTCAGGTCGGAGATGCGCAGGAAGCCCTCCTTGTCCGTCATGCCGGAGGCGATCACATAGGTCTGGCCCTCCGCCTCAAACAGCACCTCAATCAGCACGTCCCGAAGCAGCGGCTCGCTGCTGAAGCGGCCGCCGTTGGCGTTGTCATCCCCAAAGGCCACCACGCTGATATAAACGCTTCGGCCGGTGGTGCCGATGAGCTTCTCCACCTGGCCGCCCTCCACCCGGAAAAGGGGCGAGCGGCTTTCGCGCCCTGAGGCGGGCAGCATGGCGCTGCCCTGGGCCTGGTAGGGGGCAAACTGCAAACCGCGCGGCAGGGTGGCCCTGAGGTAGTAGTCCCCGGGCGCCAGCTGGCCAAGGTGATAGGCGCCGTCAGCGCCTGTTATGGCGCTTGCAGCCACGGATTCGCCGGCGCCGTCCACCTTGATCAGGGACAGCTCCACCCCTTCGCTCAGGCGTTCCTTGCCGTCATACAGGCCGTCCAGGTTGCTGTCCACAAAAGCAAAGCCGCTGACGGAACCCGGGTTTTCAGCGGCGGCGGGGAGCGCCAGGGCAATCAGTAAAAGAAGCGCTGCAAGCAGGGTTTTTCTGGCGGGCGAGTGTTTCATGGTTTCCTCCGATCAGGTAATAGCGGATGTGATGATTTTTGGGGGCCTGGGCAGAAGCACGGGGCCCATTGCTTAAACGCCTGGGAAGCGGCAAACCCTGCAAGCGGGGAAAAAATACAGGCTGCGGCCGCATTTTCCAGCGCTTCTGTGGTATGATTCCCACAGGAGGCTGGGATGAAAGACAGGGATTTTATGCGCCTGGCGCTGGACTGGGCCGCGCGGGACCCTTTGGAGGTGCCGGTGGGCGCTGTGATCATCAGCGAAGGGGCCCTTCTATCCGCCGCCCACAACCAGCGGGAGCAGGTGGCCGGGGCGACAAATCACGCGGAGATGCTGGCGATTGTGCGGGCCCAGGAGAAGCTTGGGACCAGGCGGCTTGAGGGCTGCACGATGTATGTGACCCTTGAGCCCTGCCCCATGTGCGCCGGCGCGCTGATCCTCGCCCGCTTAAGCCGGGTGGTGTTTGCCGCCTTTGACAGACAGTACGGCTGCTGTGGCAGCCGTTATGCCCTGCCAATGGACCCCGCCTTTCACCACCGGGTGGCCTGCGAGGGGGGGCTGTTGGCAGAGGAGTCCGAGGCGCTGCTGAACGCCTTTTTCAGCCGTCAGCGCAGCCTTAGGTGAAGACGCGGCGGTAGATGGACAGCACCCTGTCATGGGTGAGGGGACGGAAGAAGCCGATCTTTCCGGAAGCGTTATAAGGGGCCTCATCCGCTAAAGGGATGAGGTCTTCTTCTGTAACGCCAAAGGCTTTGAGAGACTCCGGCAGCCCCCAGCTGTTGTACAGGGCGCGCAGGCGGCGGATGCCCTCAAGGCCGGTGGCGTGAGGGTTTTTAAAATCATTGGGCACGCCCATCACATTCACCGCGAACTGGGCGAAGCGGGCGGGGTCGTGGGACAGCTGCTCCTCCATCCAGCTGGGGAAGAGCACCGCCAGTGCCGCGCCGTGGGGGGCGCCGAATTTGGCGGACAGCGCGTTGGTCAGGCCATGGCAGCCCCAGTCCTGCTCCCTGCCTGTGCCCACCGTGTCGTTGTGGGCCAGGGTGCCCGCCCACATGATGTCCGCGTGGGCGGCATAGTCCTCCGGGTGGTCAAGCGTCAGGGGCGCCTGGCGGATCACCTGGCGCATCAGCGCCTCCCCCAGGGCGTCGGTCAAGGCCACATCCGGGGTGTTGGTGAAGTAGCGCTCAAACACATGGGAGAGAATATCCGAAGCGCCGTAAGCCTTCTGCTCCCGGGGCACGGTGAAGGTAAGCGCCGGGTTCATCATGGCCAGGTGGGGGCGGATGAAGGCGCTTCTTAAGCCCCGTTTCAGGGTGAGCTTATCGTTGGTGATAACGCTGGAATTGCTGCCCTCGGTGCCTGAGGCGGAGAGGGTGGGAATCACGATCAGCTTAAGCCCCTGGGTGGGCGCCGCTTTGGCGGAATAAAAATCCCAGAAATCCCCTTCATAGGGCACACCCACGGCGATGGCCTTGGCGGTGTCAGCGGCGCTGGCGCCGCCCAGGCCCAGGATGGCGTCCGCCTTGATCTGCCGGGCTAAGGCAATGCCCTCATATACCGGGGTGGACAAGGGGTTGGGCACGATGCCGGAAAGCTCCCCAAGCGCAATGCCGCTGTCTTTAAGCGAGGCCTTAACCCGCTCCAAAAGCCCGGAGCGCACCACAGAGCCCTGGCCATAGACCAGCAAAACGCTTCCGATGCCCAGTTCTCTGGCATGAAGGCCGGTTTGCATTTCCGCCTGGGGGCCAAAAACATAGCGGGTGGGACTATGAAAAACAAACGGGTTCATTCTCAAACCTCCTTTTGAGAGTTGCTTGATTATACCACCATTTGAGGCCGCCGGGCAAACCTTGACAGGAGCGGGGGATGAAGGATAGAATAGCCCTGAAAAGACGCGAAAGAGGAGACTGCCATGAAAATCAAGACGCTCAACACCCGGGATCTGAGGGCCAGCCTGAAGGACGGCGGCTGCGGCGAATGCCAGACCTCCTGCCAGTCCGCCTGCAAAACCTCCTGCGGCGTGGCCAATCAGCCCTGCGAAAGCCAGGTGCAAAGCTGAACCCCTGTTGGAGTTGGAATCAAGCCGCCCATGAGGCGGTTTTTTTGGAGAGAGCATGGTCCATACCTTTTCATTAAACGGCTTTGATATCGCCGTGGATGTCTATTCCGGCTCGGTGCATGTCTGCGACCCGGTGTCTCTGGACGCCATCCGCCTGTACGAAAGCGGGAGGCGGGAGGAGACGGCCAGGCAGCTGATGGCAGAGCACCCGGATCAGGCGGAGGTGACGGAGGCCGCGGTGTCCGGGCTTTTGGACAGCCTGGACGCCCTTAAGGCCCAGGGCAAGCTTTACAGCCAGGACAGCTATCATAACGCCTCTCTGCGTTTAGGCCGGGATCCGGGCCTGGTGAAGGCCCTTTGTCTGCATGTGGCCCACGCCTGCAACCTGACCTGCAGCTACTGCTTTGCCGGCCAGGGAAACTACCATGGGGAAACAGCGCTGATGCCCCTCTGGGTGGGAAAGCAGGCGCTGGATTTTTTGGTGGCGCGCTCCGGCAGCAGGCGGCAGCTGGAGGTGGACTTCTTTGGCGGGGAGCCTCTCCTTAACTGGGAAGTGGTGAAGGCCGTGGTGGCCTATGGCCGTCAATTGGAACTTAAGACGGGCAAGGTGATCCGCTTCACCCTCACCACCAACGGCGTGCTGATGGATGATGAGGTCATTGATTTTTGCAACCGGGAGATGCACAACGTGGTCTTAAGCCTGGACGGCAGGCCCCAGGTGCATGATTTTTACCGCAAGGACCATGGGGGCCGGGGCAGCTATGAAAACGTGGTGCCCAGGTTCCAGCGCTTTGTGGCCCGACGCGGCGACAGGGAATACTACATCCGCGGCACCTACACCCGGCGCAACCTGGACTTTTTGGAGGACATCCGCCACATGCTGGCGCTGGGTTTTGACCGGCTGAGCATGGAGCCGGTGGTGAGCGCCCCTGACAGCCCGGAGGCTTTGAGGGCGGAGGATCTGCCCCAGCTTTTCGCCCAGTATGAGGGCCTGGCCCGGGAGATGTTGGCGCGGGAGCGTCAGGGCAAGGGCTTTCAGTTTTACCACTATATGCTGGATTTGGCCCACGGGCCCTGCATCCACAAGCGCCTGGCGGGCTGCGGCTCCGGCACGGAGTATCTGGCCGTCACCCCTTCGGGGGATTTGTACCCCTGCCACCAGTTTGTGGGGGACAAGGCCTTTAGGCTGGGCAGCCTTCAGGAAGGCGTGACGGAAAAGGCGCTGCAGGCCACCTTCATGAAAAACACCTTATACGCCCACCCGGAGTGCGAGGACTGCTGGGCCAAGCTTTACTGCGCCGGCGGCTGCGCTGCCAACGCGCATCAGGCCACCGGCAGCATCAGCGGGGTGTACGGCTTTGGCTGTGAGCTGTTTAAAAAGCGCATGGAGTGCGCCATCATGCTGACAGCGGCCAGGGCGGAATCAACAGACGGATAAGACGGGGGGAAACGACATGGGCATCAGGATTTCAGAAAAGTGCGGGGGCATCAGCCCCTCAACCACCCTCAAGCTTAACGCCCTGGTGGGGGAACTGCGCGCCCAGGGGCGGGATGTGATCAGCATGGCGGCAGGCGAGCCGGACATGGACACCCCCTTTGTGATTAAAGCGGCCGCCATCCAGGCGCTTAATGAGGGCAAAACCAAATATACCACCACCGCTGGCATCCTGCCCCTGCGCCAGGCTATCGCAAAGAGCCTTAAGGACCGCTATGGGCTTGATTATTCGCCCAAGGAGATCATGGCCTCAAGCGGGGCCAAGCAATCCCTGCTGGCCTGCTTAAGCGCGGTGATTAACCCCGGGGACGAGGTGATTTTGCCCACGCCCTGCTGGCTGAGCTACCCGGAGCTGATCCGCATGGCGGACGGCGTGCCGGTTTTGGTGGAAACCACTGCGGAGCAGGGCTATGTGCCTGAGGCCCAGGCCATCGCGGAGAAGATCAGCGATAAGACCCGTGCCATCCTGATCAATTCCCCCGGTAACCCCACCGGCGGGGTGTATGATGAGCGCAGGCTGGCTGAAATCGCCAGGTTGGCCCAGGCCTACGACCTTGCGATCATCAGCGATGAGATCTATGACGCCTTTGTCTATGGCGGGGCCCGCCATGTGCCCATCGCCGCGATTAGTGAGGACGCCAGGGCGCGCACCATCACCATCAACGGCTTCAGCAAGGCCTATGCCATGACGGGCTGGCGGCTGGGCTATGCCGCGGGGCCCCAGGAGGTGATCGCGGCCATGGACGCCTATCAAAGCCATGCCGCAGGCAACCCCAACACCCTGGCCCAGTACGCGGGCCTGGCGGCGCTTGAGGAAAGCGGCCTGGCCCAAGATATCGTGGCGGCCTTTGCCGCCCGGCGGGATATGATGCTGACGGCGCTTGATACCCTGCCCCAGGTCACCTTCTTCCCGCCCCAGGGCGCCTTTTACGTGCTGGTGGATATCAGCGCGCTGATCGGGAAACATTATCAGGGAAAAGTCATCAGCGATGACACCGTTTTTGCAGAGATGCTTCTGGAAGAGGCGGGGGTGTCCGTGGTGCCGGGGGGCGCTTTTTATGCGCCGGGCACCTGCCGGCTGTCCTACGCCATCAGTGAGGAGCGGATGAGTGAGGCCATCAGGCGCATCGGCGTCTTTATCTCACAGATCAGCTAAGCCTTCTGCGCCATGCCGCTTCAGCCACACGCTTAAGACCGCCACGTCCGCCGGGGACACCCCCGGGATGCGGGCGGCCTGGCCCAGGGAGACGGGCCGGTGCCGGGCCAGCTTTTGCCGGGCCTCTATGCGCAGCGCCTGGATGTCCTCATAGGGGGCGTCATGGGGCAGTTTATGGTTTTCCATGGCCTGGGCCTGTTTGACCTGGGCCATTTCTTTTTGCAGGTAGCCGTCATAGAGCATCTGAATTTCCGCCTGTCGGAGGGCATCCCGCGCCATGCCTTTGGCAAACGGCAGGTCCGCAAGGCGCATCTCCCCGCGCTTTAGGGCGGGCACCAACTGATTGTCCTGTGCCGCCTCTAAAAGCGCCCGGGTGTCCCTGGTTTTTTTCTCCATGCGGCGCAGGCGATTGTCATCCGCCAAACCGATCTGATGGCCAAGGGCAGTCAGGCGCAGGTCCGCGTTGTCCTGGCGCAGGGAGAGGCGGAATTCCGCCCGGCCGGTCATCATGCGGTAGGGCTCGTCCGTGCCCTTGCTGCTTAAGTCATCGGTGAGCACGCCGATATAGCCCTGGCTGCGGGTGATGATCACCGGATCCTGGCTTTTTAAATACCGGCTGGCGTTGATGCCCGCGATCAGGCCCTGGGCCGCCGCCTCCTCATAGCCGGAGGTGCCGTTGATCTGCCCCGCGAAAAAGAGGCCCTGGATGCGGTTTGAGGCCATGACGGGGGAGAGCTCCGTGGGGTCGATACAGTCATACTCAATGGCATAGGCCAGGCGGGTGAGCTGGGCTGATTCCAGCCCCTTTACGCTTCGGTAAAGCCTGATCTGCACATCCTCCGGCAGGCTGGAGGAGAGCCCTTGGGCGTACCACTCGGGGCTTGCAAGGCCCTCCGGCTCCAGGAAAACCTGGTGGCGGTCCTTGTCCGCAAAGCGGTGGATTTTATCCTCAATGGAGGGGCAGTACCGGGCGCCGGTGCCCTTGATGTCCCCGGAAAACATGGGGGAACGGTGCAGGTTTTCCCTGATGATGGCGTGGGTCTGGGGGTTGGTCCAGGTGAGGTAGCAAGCGGCCAGGTTGCGGGGCGCTTCATCCGTCATGAAGGAGAAGGCCTGGGGCGGCTCGTCCCCCGGCTGGGGGGTGAGTTTGTCAAAAGCGATGCTCCGCGCGTCCAGCCGCGCCGGGGTGCCGGTTTTAAAGCGGCGCAGGTTAAAGCCCAGGCCCTCAAGGGCCTGGGAAAAGCCCCGGGAGGACAAAAAGCCCTGGGGGCCGCTTTCCCAGTGGCTCTCCCCGATGATGACGCGGCTTTTCAGATAGGTTCCCGCCGCCACCACCAGGGCCCGGCAGGGGATCAAGTCCCCGGTGAGGGTTTTGACGCCGGTGACCTTTTGGTTTTTTGTGATGATCTCCAGCGCCTCGCCCTGGCGGATGGTGAGGCGGGGCTGGGAAAACAGGGCCCGCATCATCCGCGCCTGATAGGCGCGCTTGTCCGCCTGCGCGCGCAGGGACTGCACCGCGGGGCCTTTGCCGGTGTTGAGCGTTCTGGTCTGGATGGTGGCCTGGTCAATCACAAGCGCCATCTCACCTCCCAGGGCGTCCACTTCGCGCACCAGTTGGCTTTTGCCGGTGCCGCCGATGGAGGGATTGCAGGGCATCAGAGCGATGGCGTCCAGATTCAGCGTGAGCAGCAGCGTCTCCTGTCCCAGGCGCGCCGCGGCCAGCGCCGCCTCACAGCCCGCATGGCCCGCGCCGATGATCACCAGATCATAAGCTGTGGGTTTATTCATCTAAGGCGCGCCCCCCGCTCGCGCCGGCGCCGGGTGGCGCCCCGGCGCTTGGGCCGGTGGGTGACGATCAGCTCCCCATAGCGGCTGAGCACATCCCGCATCACCTCATCCCAGGTGACAGGCAGGGTTTCCCGGGCTGTTTCGCCCACCAGGCGGCTGCCCTCCGGGTCATTAAGGACTGCCTGAATCACCCGGGCCAGGTCCTGTGGGTCGTCCTGGCAGAGGAAGCCGTTGTGATGGTCCCTGATGTCCTCCGCAGCGCAGCTGCCCGCCACCACCACCGAGGGGGTGCCCATGGCGGCGGCCTCCCGCACCACCAGGGAGAAGGTGTCATACAGCGAGGGGAAGACAAACAGCGTGGCCGCCTTGTACAGGGCGTCCAGGTCCTCCGTGGAGGCCACATGCCCGGTGAGAACCGTCTCCTCCAAAAGGCCCAGGGCCTTGATTTTCGCCTGAATTTCCGCTTCATCGCTTCCCTGGCCCGCCAGCACCAATTGAAAGCGGGTGCCCCCGCTTTTTAAGCGCGCGGCAGCCTCCAGGATGCGCAGGATGTTTTTCTTCCAGTTCATCTGCCCCACAAACAGCAGCACCGGAGCCTCTTCAAGCCCGTAGCGCCCGCGCACCCTGGCCACCGCCTCCGGGTTTTCAGGTCTTAGGGTGGTGCCGTTGGTCATCACCTGCATGGGGCCCCGGTAGCCATAGCCGCGCAGCACCTCGCCGCTGGCCGCGGACACCGCCCAGACCTCGCTTGTACGCTCAAAAAAACTGACGATATTTGAGACCACCATCTTGGCCAGGGTTTCGGATTTGGTGATCTTCAAAAAATCGTCATAAAACTTGGAATGAAAGGTGGCCACCAAGGGAATCCCCCGCTCCCGGGAGAGCCTTAGGGCCTCGCGCCCGGCCGTGAAGGGGCTGTGGGCGTGGACGATATCAAAGTCCAGCATCGCCATGCGGCGGCGGTAATGATCGTCCAAAATGGGAGAGCCGGTCTTGTACTGGGGCGCTGTGGGCACCTTAAAGCCGGTGTAATCCACCAGCTCATAGGGCATCCCCCCCCGGTGGCCGGTGTCATAAAGGGGGGCGATCACGGTGACCTGGTGGCCCAATTTAGCCAGCGTCTCCGCGTAGGCCACCGCGACGCGGCCCACGCCGTCCACCACCGGCAGGAAAGTATCGGTTACCTGGGCAATGCGCATGGCATCCTCCTTAGCCCTCAGGGCGCCTTCATTATAGCAGAATGGCATGGTCTGACAAGCCGCCCGGTTGACAAGCGGGTCTTGCGGGGGTATGCTTAAGCCCGATAGTTGACGGAGGTCTAACATATGGATCAGAAAACCATCGTTCTGGGCGTGATTGGGGCGGATGTGCACGCCGTGGGCAATCAAATCCTTAATTACGCTTTTACGGACGCCGGATTTCATGTGGTCAACCTGGGGGTTATGGTGTCCCAGGAGGAGTTTATCGAAGCGGCGATTGAGTCGGCGGCCGACGCGATCGTCGTTTCTTCGCTATACGGGCATGGCGAGCTGGACTGCCAGGGCTTAAGAGACAAGTGCGATGAGGCGGGGCTTCAGGGCATCCTGCTTTATGTGGGCGGCAACATCGTGGTGGGCAAGCAGCCTTTTGCCCAGGTAGAGGAGCGGTTTAAGCAGATGGGCTTTAACCGGGTCTTTGGCCCCGGCACCTCCCCTGAGGAGGGGATCCAAGCGCTGAAGGAAGATCTGGGAGTGGCTTAATGCGCCCGGTGCTTCTGATCGACTTTGGCTCCACCTATACCAAGCTGACTGCTGTGGATTTGAACACGCCGCGGGTGATTGCCCATGTGCAGACCAAGACCACCGCGGACAGCGATCTTTCCATCGGCCTAAACGCAGGCCTTGAAGCGCTTCAGCAAAAGGCGGGGCCCCTTTGTTTTGAGGCGCGGCTGGCCTGCTCCTCCGCCGCGGGCGGGCTTAACATGGTGGCCTCAGGGCTGGTGCCCGGCCTGACGGCAAAAGCGGCCCAGCTGGCGGCCTTTGGCGCCGGGGCCAAGGTGATCAGGGCCTATGCCTATCATCTCACCCGGGAGGACGCGGAGGAGATCGCGGGCATCGGCCCGGATATCCTGCTGCTGACCGGCGGCACCGATGGGGGCAACCGGGAGGTTATCCTGCACAACGCCCGGCAGGTGGCGGGCATTCCCGGCAGTTTTCCCGTGGTGGTGGCAGGAAACCGCGCGGCCCGGGAGGAATGCGCGCAGATTCTCTCCCAAAGCGCGCACCCTGTTTTCTGCGCGGACAATGTGATGCCCCAGATGAACCGCCTGGTGACAGAGCCGGTGCAGCGGGTTATCCGGCAGGTGTTTTTGGAACGGATTATCCTGGCCAAGGGCTTAAGCAAAGCCCAGGGCCTTTTGGACGGCATCCTGATGCCTACCCCCTCCGCGGTGCAGGAGGGCCTGACGCTTTTGGCCCAGGGCAGCAAAAAAAGACCTGGCATTGGGGAACTTATGGCGGTGGACCTGGGCGGCGCCACCACGGATGTGTATTCCGTAGCCGACGGCCTGCCCACGGGCGCCAACACCGTGCTTCGGGGCCTGACGGAGCCCCGGGTGAAACGCACGGTGGAAGGGGATATTGGCATGCGCTTTGGCGCCCGCGGGGTGCTGGAGGCAGCGGGGATGCCCGCCTTTTTGCAGCTGACGGGCCTTGATGAGGAGACGGTGGAAAAAGTCATTCAAGGCTTTCTCTTAAGCCCAGAGGCGCTCCCGCAGAACGAAGCGGAAGAGAAGGTGGATTTTGCCCTGGCGGCCCTGGCCATCCGCACAGCTTTGACGCGCCACGCGGGGACGCTGGAGGAGGTCTACACCCCGGTGGGGCCCATGTATCAGCAGACCGGGAAGGACCTAAGCGGCGTAAAACGCCTGATCGTTACAGGCGGGGCCCTGATTTATGCCAAACGGCTGGAGGAGATTCTCCGGCTGGCGCTGGAACAGAAAGACCCCCTGGTGCTCACCCCCAAGGAAGCGGCCTGGCGCTGCGACCGCGGGTATATCCTGTCCGCGATGGGGCTGCTCAACAGCTTTGATCAGGACTGCGCGCTGGAACTGCTGTTAGAGGCTTTTGGAAAGGAAGAGAAAGATGCAGCTGGCTAACAAAAAATGGACCCTGGATGAATTCATGGCACGGCGGCAGGCTGTGCTGGCGGCCTGGCCCACCGGGCAGGAGGTGGATCTGGAGGAGGGCATGGCCTACCAGCGCGCTATTCCAAAGGCTCAGCGCTTTGTGACCCGGCTTGAGGAGGCCAGGGCCAAACAGGTCACCCTGGTGCAGCCCCGGGCGGGGGTGCCTCTGGTGGCGGATCATATCGCCCTGCTCAAGCACCTGGAGACAGAGGGGGAGGCGGACCTTCTGCCCACCACCATTGACTCCTACACCCGGCTGAACCGCTATGAGGAGGCCCAGCGGGGCATTGAGGAATCAAAGGCCACCGGCAAGGCCATGCTCAACGGCTTCCCGGCCGTGAACCACGGCGTCAAGGGTTGCCGCATGGTGACCTCCGCGCTGAAAACCCCGGTTCAGGTGCGGCACGGGACGCCTGACGCCAGGCTGCTGTGCGAGATTACGCTGGCGGGCGGCTTCACCAGCTTTGAGGGCGGCGGCATCTCCTACAACATCCCCTACGCCAA
>DAISYX010000014.1:0-8390 GCA_036825095.1 Clostridia bacterium
GACAGCGCCCGGGTGATGGCGATGACCTCGCTGTTCTTCCGGGCCTCCGCCAGCCAGACGATGGCGTCCAGGGTGTTATAAAGGAAGTGGGGCGTCACCTGGGCCTGAAGCACCCGCAGCTCGCTTTTCTTTAAATTCTCCTGCTCCCGCTGGTTTTCCCTGATCAGGCTGTCCAGCTTGCCCGCCATGGTGTTGAGGCTGGCGCTTAAGGCCCGAAGCTCGTCCACGTTCGGCTCCGGGGTGCGCTCCTCCAGCTGCCCGTCCGCGATCTTTTCAGCAAAGACCTGCAGCTGCGCCAGCGGGTCCGCCACCGCCCGGGACAGGGCGCCCCCCGCCGCGCGGATAAAGGCCAGGGCGAAGATCACCAGGGCGGTTTCCAGGGCCAGCGCGATCCACAGCGCGGTGTGCAGCGTCTGGTTGGTGGCGTTGGCGGCCCGGATTTCCGCGGAGACCGCGTCAGAGAACATGTCCCCTAAAAGGGAGGAGACGTTGCGGATTTCCTCCAGCACCAGCATGTCCTCATCCACGCTGGAGCCGCTTTGCATCTGCCGGCCCATCTGCTGGATGTATTTGCCCATGGTTTCCGCGGTGCGCCGGGCCACGGTCAGCTCCAGCTCCGAGGCCGGCTTCTCCGCGATCAGGCGGTCCAGGGTCTGGGTGATCTCCGCCATCAGGGCGTCCTGGCGCCCTTCTTCAAAGCGCTCCCGGCCGGCCACGATGCCAAACATCTCCCCCGGCAGGGTGTCCACCACCAGGGTGCTGAGGGAGTTGATCTTCTCCGCACGGGTTAAAAAGGAATAGTAAAGCTGGGAAAAGCTGGTGAGCATGGCGATGGATAAAACGGCGGGCACCAGCATCATGATCATGATGGTGCGGAAGGAGACGGTCAGCCGCCGGCTTAAGGGCCCCCGGGTGGGCAGGAGGGCGGGGAACTGCGTCACGGCCTTCACCTTAGTACCACCTGGGCGGGATGGAGAGCAGATCCTCGTCAAAGTCGGAAAAGACCGTTTCCTCTGAATAGGTGATCCGCGGGATGCTCTCGCCCCGGGCCAGGCGCTTGGCCAGGTCCATGATCATATCCCCCAGCATGGGGGTGCACTCCACCACGCAGTTGATTTTGCCCTGCTTTAGGAGGTCGATGGCGCCCTGCTCCCCGTCCACGCTGATGATGATGATGTCCACACCCGGGTTTAGGCCCTGGGCCTGGATGGCCTCAATGGCGCCCAAGGTCATGGAATCGTTGTGGGAATACAGCACATCCACAGGCGTGCCCGTGCTTAGGATGTCCTCCATGACCTCCTTGCCTTTGGAGCGCAGAAAATCCCCGGACTGGCTGTAGACGATCTCAAAGCGGGGGTCCTCCCGGAGGGTGTCCCTGAAGCCCAGGGCCCGGTAGCGCATGGGGGTGGAGTCCAGGGTGCCGGAGATCTCCGCGACGCGCACAGGGCCCGGGCTGTCCGCCATTTTCTTCAGCAGGTATTCCCCTGCCCGCACCCCCTCCAGGTAAAAGTCGGAGCCCACAAAGCCGGTCACCAGGCTGTCGTCCTCCAGAATCACCGAGCGGTCAGAGCAGATGACCGGGATGCCCGCGTCCCGGGCCTCCCGCAGGACATTCTCCCAGCCGTCCTCCACAATGGGGGCAAAGGCGATCACATCCACCTGGTAGGCGATGAAGGAGCGGATGGCGTCTATCTGGTTTTCCTGCTTTTGTTCCGCGTTTTTATACATCAGTTGAACGCCCGCCCGCTCCGCCGCCGTGATGATGGAGCGGGTGTTGCCCATGCGCCAGCCGCTCTCCGAGCCCAGCTGGGAGAAGCCCAGGATGATGGGCCGTTGGGCCTCCGGCTCGTTTCTTTCAGCGCCCCGGGGCAGCATCAGGATGACAGCCGCCGCAGCGACCGCCAAAACAGCAAACAATACCGCCAGTTTTCTCATGCGAATAACCCACTTCTGCGTGTGATAAGGTCTGATCTGTTAACAGTATAGCATGAAAACGGGGCGGCGGCGCCTTCCGCTTCCCGGCTTATTTCACATCCGGCATCTGGTGCAGATACCAGAAGCTGCCGTCCGTTTCCAGGCGCACCGTGCCCATGGAGATGAAATAGTGGGGGATTTTCCGCCGCCTTAACTGGCTGGCCAGGTTTTCGCCGCCATCGCGGGTGTTGGTGATGACCACCGCCTCCGGCTTGATGTGGTCAAAGGATTCTCCCCGCAGGCGGTCAATGCCATGGTGGGGGGATTTGAGGATGTCCGCGTTCATCAGCTCCGGGTATTTCTCTCCCAACATGGCCAGGCTTTCCCCGGTGACATCAGCGGCCAGAAGGATGCTGCGCTCCCCAAAGGAGATACTGAGCATCATGGAACGGCTGTTCATGGTGATGCCGGCGTCCGCCCGATCGTCATGAAAAAAGGTGAGGGTGGCCCGGCCCAGCTTAATCACCTCCTCGTTTGTTATCTGACGATAGGGAATGCCTTTATTTAGCAGCTCATTTACGATGTCCTGATGATCTTGAAAGGCATAGTCCTGCGGATACATGGACAAAAATACCCGGGGCAGATAACCCCGGATCAGCAGCTGCCGCTGGGCCAGGATATGGTCGCCATGGGGGTGGGTGTTGAAAAAATAGTCGATTTTCCCCACCATTTGGGAGCGGAAAAAGCGCTCCAGGGTGTCCGCGCCTGATCCGACGCCCCCGTCTATCAGCATGGTTTCCCCGCCCGCGCGCACCAGGATGGCGTCCCCGATGCCGATGTCGATGATGTCGATGACCAGAAGATCATCCACTCCCTCAAAGGGATAGGATGTCGTCAGCGCGGCGTCGTATTGGTTCACATTGTCCCTGGGGGTATGGAGCACTGTGGACGCTGCCTTAGCCGTCGGGGACAGAAGGATCAGCAAAGCCAGCAGAAACAAAAATTTCTTCATCACATTCTCCGTTCAAAATTCGCTGTCAATCCCTGAGAGCATAACGAAAAATTGAGATACGGTCAAGAAAAGCGGGGAAGGGCTTCTTGTGCTATAATCAGGATAAAATGAAACCGGACAGGAGAAGCCCATGCCCTACCGCAGCGTATTTGAGATCATCGGCCCTGTGATGATCGGCCCTTCCAGCTCCCATACGGCGGGGGCGGTGCGCCTGGGCCAGCTGGCCCGCCGCATCTTTGGGGAGGAGCCCCAGGAGATCACGGTGGATTTCTACGGCTCCTTCGCCCAGACCTACCGGGGGCACGCCACGGATGTGGCGGTGGTGGGCGGGCTTTTGGACTTTCAGACGGATGACCCCCGCATCCGGGAGGCCCTGGAGCACGCCAAAAACCGGGGGATCGAGGTGACGCTAAGGCCCCAGGCGGAGCCGCCCCAGCACCCCAACACCCTGACCATGTCGCTAAAAAAGGGGGATAACAGCCTGCGGGTGACGGGCATCTCCCTGGGCGGGGGCGCTGTGCGGCTGACGGAGCTGGAGGGCTTTTCCCTTAACCTCACCGGGGAAAACCCGGCCATCCTCATCCTGCACCTGGATACCCCGGGCGTGGTGGCGGCGGTGACGGCGCGGCTTGCCCAAAACGAGATCAACATCAGCCACATGGGCCTGTCCCGGCGGGGCCGGGGCAAGGTGGCCCTGATGGTGATTGAGACGGATCAGCCCATCCCCCCCGAGGTGGAGAGCGACCTGATGGACACCCGGCATGTGCTTCGGGTGGCCCTGCTGCAAGGCTAAGGAGGCGGCATGTTCAACAGCATTCAGGAATTGGTGGCCCTGGCCCAGAAAAGGGGCCTGCCCCTCTGGCAGGTGATGCTCAGCCAGGAGGCGGAGGTCTCCGGCCGGGGCGAGGAAGACATCATCGAGGAAATGGCTGGCAACTACCGCGTGATGAAGGAGGCGGCAAGGGCGGGCATCCAGGGGGTGACCACCCACTCGGGGATGTGCGGCGGGGACGCCAAGCGGCTGTATGATTATCTGCAAAAGGGCAGCTTTATAACGGACCCGACGCTTTTGAAGGCCGCCTGCTACGCCATCGCCACCAACGAGGTGAACGCCGCCATGGGCCGCATCTGCGCCACCCCCACCGCGGGCTCCGCCGGCGTGCTGCCCGGTGTGATGCTGGCCCTGCAGGAAAAATACGGCCTGCCGGACGCCGCCATCGTGCGCCACCTGTTCACCGCGGGGGCCGTTGGCTTTGTGATCGCCAACCGGGCCAGCATCTCCGGCGCTGCCGGGGGCTGCCAGGCGGAGATCGGCTCCGCCAGCGCCATGGCCGCCGCCGCCGTCACGGAGCTTATGGGGGGCACGCCCCATCAGGCCGCCCACGCCATGGCCCTGGCGCTTAAAAACATGCTGGGCCTGGTGTGCGATCCCCTGGCGGGCCTGGTGGAGGTGCCCTGCATCAAAAGAAACGCCGCCGGCGCCTCCAACGCCCTTCTCACGGCGGAACTGGCCCTGGCGGGCATTGAGTCCAAGGTGCCCTGGGACGAGGTGATCGAGGCCATGTATCAGATCGGCTGCGCCCTGCCCGCCACCTTTAAGGAAACCGCCCAGGACGGCCTGGCCGCCTCCCCCACGGGGGAGGAATGGAAGCGCCTGCTGTGGTCCTGAAGGGTTTTTAATAAGGCGCCAGGTTATGGCTGCCCCAGCCAGGCGAAGTTAGTGTCCGTGGCCAAAAAGCGCAGGGAGTAGACCGCCAGCAGCTGGTCATAGCCCATCTCCCGGGCCAAAGCCAGAGGGCTTTCCCGGCAGGCCCTCAGGTCAAGCACGGTGATCCGGCTGAAATGAGGCAGCAAAAGCGGCGCCAGGGCGTTGCCAAAGGAGTCTTTAAGCATCATAAGCTTAGGGCCGCCCGGATTGTCCAGGTTTATGATATCAGTTAAGCCGTGGTTGCCGTCCAGGAAGACGGGGTACTGGTCCGGGGCGCTTAAGTGATCGGTGAAAAACAGGCTGTCATAAGTTTTATCGCTGTCCCCAAAGCGCAGGCTGAGGGCGCTGCGGGAATCCCACATTTCAAGCGTGTCAGAAGGCAGTGCCCACAGCCCGCTGCGGGCATAGGCGCTGCCATAAAAGCCGGGGCTTTTGCGGACGGTGAAGGCGGAGGCGGGCAGCGGCTCAAGGCCCAGGTACGGCGCGCACAGGCGATAGGCGGCAAAAGCGCCCTGGCCGTTCCAGTGGGGGTCGGTGCGGTAATATAGGGGCGTCTGGGAGGCGCTGAAGGCGTCAAACAGCGGGACTGCCTTGTGGCCAGCGGGCAGGGAGGCCTTAAGGCGCGCCAGGATATCTTGATCGGGATAGGGATAATACCCCTGCTGTCCGGATACGGCGCCGGCCTCAGGCGGGCATAGCAGGACAAGAGGAAGCCCGGCAGCTTCTGAAAAATCCGCCAGCAGGGCGAGGTTAAGCTCCAGGCGGGCCCAGTCCGGCATTAGCGGGGCCTGGACCAGGGCGCCGTCGGGCAGGCGCCACACCTCATCAGCCACCATCAGGCCCGTATATTGCCGCAGCCGGGCATTAAGGCCCACCCAGCGTGCCCTGAGGGGAAAGTGATCCCCCAGGAAGGCCTCGATGTCCCGGCTGAACTGGCCGCCCTCCAGGCTGAAGGCGGGCGGATCGGCCAGGCGGCGCTTTTCCAGGGGGCTGAAGGTTTGACGGGGCAAAAACAGCAGAAGCAGGCCCATCACCAAAATCAGCAGGGCGAAGAAAAGGGGAAGCAGGCGGGGGCCGCGGTCGTTTTTCATCACAGACCTCAAAACCGGAAGTAGAGGAAGGGGTTATAGCCCTGGGACACCAAAGCGGCCACGCAAAAAAGAAGCAGGCCGCAGAGCAGCAGATCTTCAAGAACGCCGGGCAAGCGGATTTTCCAGGGGACAGAGGAGAGGCCGCAAACCAATAAAAGCGGCAGAAAGGCCTTGGAAAAGCCAAGGCTTAGCGGGTCAAAGGCCGGCCCGGACACCAGCCCTAACAGGTAAACGCGCATGCTGTTAAAATCAGTAAAGGCGAAGACGCACCACCCCAGCAATACAAAAAAGAGGGTGATGAAGCGGGGCAGCCAGGCCAGGCCCTTTGGCAAGCGGGCATAGGCGCTTAACAAAAAAAGCTTTTCGATGATCAAAAGCGCCGCATAATACAGCCCCCAGACGAGGAAGTTCAGGCTGGCGCCGTGCCACAATCCGGTCAGCCCCCAGACCAGCAGGATGTTTGCCATCTGCCGCCAGCGCCCCTTCCGGTTCCCCCCCAGAGGGATATACAGATAATCCCGAAACCAGCCGGACAGGCTGACATGCCAGCGCCGCCAGAAATCGCTGACTGAGCCGGCGGCGTAAGGGTAGAGGAAATTCTTTCTGAACCGCACGCCGATCATGCCGCCAAGCCCCCGGGCCATATCGGAATACCCGGAAAAATCAAAATAGATTTGAAAAGCAAAGGCGACCAGCCCCAGCCAGTTCCCCGCGAAGCCGTTATCCATCGGCCGGATTCTAAGGGCTTCCCACATCTGCCCGGCCGCATTTGCCAGCAGCAGCTTTTTTGAGAGCCCAATGACGAACAAGCGGCTGCCCCGGGCAAAATTCTCAAAGGAAATGATGGGGTTTTCCAGCTGGGGCCTTATATCCCCGTATCGTTCGATGGGCCCCGCTATGAGCTGGGGAAAAAGAGTGATGAAGGCGCCGTAGCGCAGCAGGCTCCGGTCGGCCGGGATGTCCTGCCGGTAGACATCAACGGCGTAGCCGATGGCCTGAAAGGTGTAGAAGGAGATGCCCGCGGGCAGCGCCGCCTTAAGCCCCGGAAAAAACAAGCCGCCATACTTGAAATACCCCAGAATAATCAGCTGGATCAGGACGGACAGCGCCAAATACAGCTTTTTTCGCGGCGGAAACGCGGTCATCCCCCGGGCGCAGGCGTAGGTGACCAGAATGCTCAGGAGCATCAGCAGCACCGTTCCCGGCTCCCCCCAGCCGTAAAACAGCAGGCTCATCACAAACAAAAAAGGCAGCCGCAGCCGAGGGGACAGCAGCGTGTTCCCGATCAGCACAACGGGCAGGTAGAGGAAGAGGAAACTGACGGAAGAAAACAGCATGCGCTCTTGTTGATGCCTTTCGTTATTTTCCCTTGCAAATATCCAGCAGGACATCCACCCGGGGCGTCACCAGCAGGGCCAGCTCCCGGCCTTCCGCCAGAATCTGCCCCCGGTTGATGATCGCGTACTGCTGGGGCGAATAGGTTTTGGCCTCCTCGGCCTTGGCGCTGAGGCGCTCTTTTAGCATCATAAGAATCCGGTCGGCGTCCGCCTCCTCCCGGGCCCGGATCAGCACCACCTCGTCCGCCAGCAGGCTGTCTGAGGCCACCTGGAACACCGCTTCCTCATACCAGGCGGGGTCGATGCCGTAAAAATCCCGCACCATGTCCTCCGGCACCGCCACCATCTCCGGCAGCACCTCCGCTTGGCGGATGGCGGCGTATGTGTCCTTAAGGCTGCGGGAATTTTGGGGGCCGGCGCAGCCGGACAAAAGCAGCGCCAGGGCCAGGATCAGGGCCGGGAAAAGCAATCGCTTCATCAAGAGTCCTCCTTTGTTTTTAGCAGGATCTTTGCCTAATGCCGGCCTTCGGCAAAGGCATACAGCGCCTTTACAAACACAGCCATCCCTTCCTGGCTGAGGTGCACCCGGCCGTCTTGTGCATAGGCCTTGCTGAGAAAGCCATCCTCATCCTTAAGCGGTGTCGCCACATCCAAAAAGAGGACGCCAAGCGTTTCGCAGAGCGATTCAAGCCGCTGGTTAAAGGCGTCGAAGTTTTTCTGGTTGAGCGCTTTGGTCTGAGCGCCCCTGGTGATGGGGGTAAGGGACAGGATGATCAGCTCAACTCCCGGGTTTTTGTCCCGGGCGCGTTCTATCAGCCGGGTATACATCAGCATCTCCTGGTCCAGCCGGCTGCCGGCCTGGTCGTTTAAGCCCAGGAGGATAAAGGCCTTCCTGGCCTCCATTTTCTTCAGGGCATCCGCCAGGCTCACCTTCCGCCCGGCATAGCGCAGGGCCGCTTTGTGCTCCAAGGGCGTGACGCGGCTGCCCTGATAAAGGGTATAGCTGGACACGGTCATGAACCTGGCGTTTCCCAGAATGGGGCGGCCTTTTTCCCCCTGCTCCATCTTGTAGCGGCCAATCTGCTGCATAATGGAATCCCCCACAAACACCGCGCCATCAAAATAGGCGTCCGCCGGATGCCCCTGGGCCCCGGCGGGGAGGGCGGCGATCAGCGCCAGCCAGATAATCAGCAGAGTTGAGAAGCGTTTCATGCGGATTTCCTCTTTTTTTAATCGGGGAGGGGGCCCCGTGACCCCCTCCCTTTTTGGGATCAGATGATGCGGTTATAGGGGGTGGAGAGATCGTAGCTTTCAACAAAGGCGTATAG
>DAISYX010000014.1:8490-23492 GCA_036825095.1 Clostridia bacterium
CCAGGCTCAGCATATGGCGCAGGTCGCCGTTTTCAGGAAGGGGGGCGCCTGCTTTGAGCAGCTCTTCCACCTTGGGGGTCCATTCTTTTTTGAAGTCCACCTTGCCTGAAACGCTGCGGAAGGCGGCGGAGGTGAAGGTGGCATACCATTGATCCGCCCAGGTTTCTTCCTCCTCATCCTCAGGATACTGGCTGTCTTGAGCGGTGCTTAAGTAGAGCATCAGGTCGTCAAAGCGCCGGGCCTTGTCCTGGACGGACAGCGTTTCAGGGATGGCGGCGATGCCCGAGGCCGCCAGGGCGTCCAGCAGGGCGGCCTTGTCCTCGTTTTCCCAGTTGAGGGGGGAGGGATCGGACTTTAGCAGGGTTTCCGCGCGCTCCTTTATGACCTCGGCTGCCTGATGCGCGGCTTCCGTCCAGGGCGCTTGCAAAGCGGGGTTTTCCAGGCCCAGCACAGGGGCCAGCGCGTATTGGATCCGGATGCGTTCATCATCGGAATAATCCGCATAGACGCGGGCGTAGACAGCTTCGGCGCTGGTGTCAATGGGGGAGAGGGGGACAGCCTCAGGGGCGCTCTGGGCAGAGCTGAACAGGAAGGGAAGCGTCAGGGCGATGATAAGGGCGGCGCTCAGGGTGACCAGGCGGCCCTTTTGTTTCCAGTTGGCGATCATGGTGATACGCTCCTTGATAATTTTTTTGCTGCCGCCCATGGCGGTGTGCGCAGCAAGAATCGCGGGGCTGCCATGCTGGGCGCGAAGCAGCGCCACCAGGCATTTGCCGTAATCCTTGCGCTGGGCAAGCGTCATGCGGCGGATCACCCCTTCGTCACAGGCGGACTCACAGTCCTCCCGGCTCAGCCGGGCAAGCACCCATACCAGCGGGTTCCACCACCAGAGGATGAGCAGGAGGCTTCTAAGCGCCGTGAAGAGGTAGTCTTTGTGTTTGTAATGGGTTACTTCATGGAGGAGAACCATCTGGGTCAGCTCCGGGGATGCCAGCACATGGGCCGGCAGGAGGATGCGGGGTTTGATCAAACCTGCCAGGCAGGGAGAGGTGTTTTTGTCAACCAGCATCACCGGGATGGGCGCATCGATGCCGCCCACGCTTACAGCCCCTTTGTTGTTGCGGTAAAATCTCAGGTTCACGCGGATAAAAAGGGCTGTCATCACCAGGATGCCGGCAAGCCATAGAAGGATCAGAAGGGTTTCCGCCGGCGGGAAGTTCGCCTGGGCGGGGGGGATAGTGACGCTGCCTGCTACAGCCCCCGGAAGGGGCGCGGCTGAGAGCGCCGGAGAAACAGAAGGGACGGGGGCTATGGCGCCGGCGCTGCCTGTCAGGGAAAGCCCGGGAACGGGCACGTGATGCCAAAGTCCCAGTACGGATTTAAAGGAGACGGGGATCAAAAGACGAAGTGCCGGTATCAGCCACAAGGCATAGCGGCTAAGGGCAGGGAGCCTTTTTTTCAGGAAAGGCCGCGCAAGGCAGAGCAGAACGATAAACAGCCCGCTTTGCAGCGCTATTTCCAGAATTAACGGCATATTATTCACCCGCCTTTTCAATGAGCCGAATCAACTCCTGGGCTTCCTCCTCGGTGAGGGACGCGGTGCCGACGGCGGAGGTCATCATCAGCATGAGATCGCCGTCAAACACCCGGTGGAGTATTGAATGGGTTTCCTGACGAACGGCAAATTCCTTGGCGACCAGCGCCCGGTAGCGGCTGGGCCTTAAGGTGCTGTCGTTTTCCACCATGCCCTTGCCCTCCAGGCGTTTGAGAAAGGAGAACACCGCGTGCTTTGTCCAGCCAAATTCCTTGACGGCCTCCACCACCTGGCTCAAGGTGGGTTCGCCCAGTTTCCACAGGGCGTTCATGATGTGCCATTCCACATCGCTGAAGGAGAGTTTCTTGTTGTTTTCCATCGGGACCTCCTGTTGCTTGATCAAGCGTGAAGCAATTGCTTAATTTCATTGTATCCGCGTTCTTTCCAGTTGTCAAGCATTTGCTTAACAAAATATTTTTGTGAAATTTCCTTGATTTATCAAGGGGTTTTCAAAATCACGCCTCTAATTTCAAAAAAATCGGCAGGGTCAATCATCCGGTTCCTCCTCCGACAGAGGCAAGGGCAGCGCCATCACAAAATCAAGGGGGATAGCGCTGTCCGCCTGGATACGGCTTAAGATGCGGGCGGCATCCTCCCCCTGGGCGGGAATGGGCCTGAAATCGTTGTCCGGCCGCGTTCCTGTGGTCAGAATGGGAATAAACCTCAGGGTGCCGCCGCTTAGCCGCTGGTAACGAAAATGCAGGGTGATCCGGGCTGTGAGGGCCTCAAACTCGCTGAGCCTCAGATTGCCGCCAAAGGTGGCGTTGCCCAGGGAATAGAGGATCACCCCGCCCCCGTAGCTTTCCACCCCCTGCACCACATGGGGGTGGTGGCCGATGATGAGATCGGCCCCCGCGTCAACGGCAGCGCGGGCCATTTCCGTTTGCAGCGCGTTGTGGCGCGCCGCGTATTCCTGGCCGAAATGGCAGGAGTAGACGATAAAGTGGCAGCCCCGGTCTTTTAGCGCCTGGATGTCTACGGCCATTTGAGCCCTGTCCTGAAGCCAGACCGCCTCCCGGATGCCGCCAAAACCGATGCGCACCCCGTCTTTTTCAAAGATGTCCAGGTGGCCCCAGCCGCTGTAGCGGATGCCGTTTTCCTCAAGGGCCGACAGGGTGGATTCCCGCCCGGCGCGCTGATAATCCCCATAGTGGTTGTTGGCCAGGTTCACCCCTTCCACGCTGCCCAAGGGCAGCATGCGCGCAAAGGTGCTGGGCCCGCGGAAGTTGTGCAGCCGCCCGGCGGCCTTGCCGCCCTCATCGTCCTTCAGCACGCCCTCAAGGTTTATCAGGGTGTAGTCGTCGCAGCTTAACAGGTTATACAGCCCGGAGAAAGGCCAGTCAAAGCCCTTTTCGGCCGCCACCGAATCAAAGGATTCCGGCTTGCGCCGGTCTTTTTCCTCGCCGCCCAGGATGCAGTCCCCCAAAAAGGTAAGGGTGATGGTGGTGTTATCCGGCGGATCCTCCGCCACCAAAAAGGGCGCTTCCCCCGCCCGGGCGGGCAAAGCCAGGGCCAGCACAATCAGAAAGGCCGCCGGTCGCGCCGCCAACAGCTTTTTGGGCATGAAAACCTCCTTGCTTCTGTCTGTTAGACGCAGCAGAAGCGGGAAATCGTTCATTTGTTATTTTTTTATTTTGCTGCCATGAAATCCGGGGAGGCTGGCGCAGTGTTCTGAAAGAACAAGACAAGCATGAAATACCACGACGAAGGAGGCGCCGCGACCGCCATCAGCAGGACATCCGGGGCCTGAAGTGGGCCTATGAGCTCAAACAGCTGAGGTTTTTACGGGAAGGCTTGAACAGGTGGCGGCGCTATATCCTTAATTTATCGCGTATATCCGCAATTCTGGCAAACCGCCACGGTCTTTGTCCTCACCTTTTGCTTCCGGTTTGGCGCGATAATCCGCCAGATCAGCATCGGCAGCGTGAACACAATCCAGAGAACCGGATGCAGCCACCAGCCGATCAGCAGCCAGTAGACAGGGCCATGCCGGGAACGGTTTTTGGCGTAGGTGGTGGCCTGGAAGTTCATGGTTCCACCGCAGCGGGGGCAGGTGTTGCGCATGAGGGGGTTCCTCCATTTTTAAATATGTATAAATCATATCAAAGGACACTGCGATGGACAAGGCCGCGGCACAGCCAATTTTGATGCGGCGTATTGATGCTTTTGAAAGGAGGAGCGTTTCATAAGGCTTATACGAGCGATCATTGACCGCCCTGAGGTGATTCATTTGGCGCGTTAAGGTGTTATCCACCGCGCTGTTTAGAGGGAAGCCAGGTTTCTCTTCATCTACCGTCTCACCCCGGCCTGACTTGGTATAATCCTATCATCCAAAGCCGTGAAGGAGGGGTTTTCATGACGCGCATCACGCCCTGCCTGTGGTTTGCTGATAACAACAGCCAGGAGGCGGTGGATTACTATCTCAGCGTGTTTCCCAATTCCCGGATCATCAGCCGGGAGCTGTACCCGGACGCCAGCATTGACGAGCACTTTACCGGCATGACGGGCAAGCTGATCAGCCTGGTGTTTGAGCTGGACGGCCTTAGAATCATGGCCTTTGACGGCGGGCCTTATTTCCGTTTGAGCGAGGCCTTTTCCCTGACGGTTGAATGCAAGGACCAGCGGGAGATCGACTACTACTGGGAGCGGCTTTCCCACGTGCCGGAAAGCGAGCAGTGCGGCTGGTGCAAGGACCGCTTTGGGGTCTCCTGGCAGATTGTGCCCCGGGACGCGGACAGCCTGCTGATGAAAAACGAGGCCACCATCCGCGCCTTCATGGGGATGAAAAAGCTGGACCTTGCAGCGCTTAAGGCGGCGGCGGGCGAGCTGCCCTGACACGAAAGGAGGGATACCATGGCGCATCCGCTTTTGCTTAAACGCGCCTATGATCCGGCGGAGGCGGGGGACGGCTTCCGCGTGCTGGTGGACCGGCTGTGGCCCCGGGGGATCAGCCGGGAGGCGCTGAAGCTGGATCTGTGGGCCAAGGAGCTGGCCCCCTCAAACGAGGTGCGCAAGGCCTTTGACCATGTGCCGGAGCGCTTTGAGGCCTTCCGCAGCGCCTATCTGGCGGAGCTTTCGGAAAACCCCCAGGCCCCCGATTTTGTCCGGCAGGTGGCCCGGGCGCTGGATCAGGGCGCGGTCACCCTGGTCTATGCCGCCAAGAATGAAGAATTTAACCAGGCGGTGGTGCTGAAGGCCTGGCTGGCCCGAAAGCTGTCTTCGGAGAAGAAAGGGTGAGCCCCGGGGCGCCGGATATAAGAGAGCGCCTGCTGGCGCTTAATGACCCGGACTATCAGGCCTTTGCCAGCGGGCTTTTGCCCACGGTGGACCGCGCCCGGATCATCGGGGTGCGCATGCCGGCCCTGCGCCGGCTGGCCCGGGAGCTGAGGGACCGCCCGGAGGCCCAGGGCTTTCTTTTGGCGCTGCCTCACCATTATCTGGAGGAAAACCACCTCCACGGGCTTTTTATTAATAATTTAAAGGACTATAAGGCGGCGGCAGCGGCCCTTGACCGCTTCCTGCCCCATGTGGACAACTGGGCCACCTGTGATCTGCTCTCCCCCCGGGCGTTTAAAAGCCATCCCCCCGATCTTTACCCGGGGCAGATTGAGGCCTGGCTGGCCTCGCCCCATCCTTTTGGGGTGCGTTTTGCCATAGGCCAGATGATGGGCCTGTACCTGGATGCCCGGTTTGAGCCGGAGATGCTGGAGCGGGTGGCCGCCATCCGAACAGAGGAATACTATGTGAGGATGATGGTGGCCTGGTACTTTGCCACCGCCCTGGCCAAGCAGCCCGGGGCCGCTTTGCCCCTGATCGCCCGGCAGGCGCTGCCCCGCTGGACCCACAACAAGGCCATTCAAAAAGCGGTGGAAAGCTACCGGATTCCCGCAGAATTAAAAACCCATCTGAAAACCCTGCGCCGGGGGAGAAGCTGAGGCCTTTGCCCTTGCCCCCAGGCTGTAGCCATGCTAAAGTATATGCAAATAGACTGATTAGTGCAAAGGGACGCCATGGAATGCAGCATTGATTTGGATTTAGCCGCAGCCAACGCCCGCTCCTTCTCCCAGGCAGCGGGCTTGGGCTGCCTTCTGGCCAGCCCCGAGGGCCAGGTGATCGCCCAGGCGGGCTATGTGTGCGAGCGCTGCAGCCTCTGCGGGGAGACGGGCAGCGACCAGGCGGCCTGCGCCCGCAGGCACCGGCACGCCCTGGACGAATCCGAGCGCTTTGGCGGCAAATACGTGTACTATTGTCCCCACGGGCTGGGCTTTGCCGTGTCCCCCATCATGGGGCGGGGCGGCTGCGAGGCCAAGCTGCAGGCAGGCCCCTTTTTGATGGCGGATACGGAGGACTACCTGTCTGTGGAGCTGTCCGGTTACCTGACCAAAGCCCCGGAGAACAAGGAAGCCCTGCGGGCCATGCTGATGGAATTGCCCCATGTGCCCCCCGCCCGGGTGACGGCGGTGTCCAACATGCTCTTTTTAGCGGCCAGCTTTGTCTCAAGCGCCCAGGAGGTGACCCACCTGCGCCTTCAGGAGGCCCAGGGGCTTTTGCAGGGGCAGATCTCCGCCTATATCCTGCAAAACAAGCAGGAAAAGCGTCTGGCCCCCTACCCTTATGACAAGGAGCAGGCGCTGCTTCTGGCCATGGCCCAGAACCGGCGGAAGGACGCCAAGCGCCTGTTAAACGAGCTGCTGGGCGTCATCCTGATCATCTCCGGCATGTCCTTTTCCCGGATGAAAACCCACATCAACGAGCTCTTGGTGCTCATGTCAAGGCAGGCGGTGGAAAACGGCGCCGAACCCGCCCTGATTCAGGAGACCACCCACCAGTACTATCAGGAAATCGGGCGCATCCAGGGCTTTGAGGAGCTGTGCTTTTGGCTCAGCGAAGTGGTGAACCACCTGATGACCCTGGCCTTTGACTTTGGGGACACCCGCTGCGCCGCTGTTCTCAGGCGGGCCATCAGCTTTATCCGGGCCAACCTGGCGGAGAAGATCACCCTGGAGCAGATCGCGGGGGAGGCCTATATGTCCCCCGCCTATTTCAGCCGCGTTTTCAAACAGGAGGTGGGGATCACCCTGCAGCAGTTTATCTTAAAGGAGCGGCTGAACAAGGCGCAGCGGCTGATGCGGGCCCGGGAGCTGAATCTGCTTCAGGTGGCGGAGCTTTCAGGCTTCAGGAACCTCAGCTTTTTCAACCGGGTGATCCAGCGGGAATATGGGGTTTCCCCTGGCGCGCTGCGCCAAAGCCTTTGGGAAAAATCTGCAGCAGACGCGGAATAGTAAACGCAATTAAACGCAATAGTAAAAGTTATCTGACAGGTATCTGTTATAATTAAAGAAGAAATGAAAAACAGAGGAGGATACGCATGCATCCTGTTTTAGAGGCTATTTCCACCAACCTGCAGGCAGGCAAAGCCAAGGTGGTGAAGGAACTGGTGCAGCAGGCCCTGGACGCGGGGGTGCCCGTGCAGGAGATTTTAGATGAGGGGCTGCTTTCCGGCATGAACATCATCGGACGGAAGTTTAAAAACAACGAGGTCTTTGTGCCGGAGGTGCTGGTGGCGGCCCGGGCCATGAACCACGGGGTGGAGGTCTTAAAGCCCCACATGGTGGACGGCAAGGTCAAATCCATCGGCCGGGTTTGCATCGGCACCGTGAAGGGCGACCTGCATGACATCGGCAAAAACCTGGTGAAGATGATGATGGAGGGCAAGGGCATCGAGGTGATCGACCTGGGGACGGACGTTGAGCCCGCCGCCTTTGTGGAGACGGCCAGGGAGCAGGGCTGCCAGATCATCTGCTTAAGCGCCCTGCTCACCACCACCATGGGCATGATGAAGGAAGTGGTGGCGGCCACCCAGGAAGCCGGCATCCGGGATGAGGTGAAGATCATGGTGGGCGGAGCGCCCGTCACCGACGCCTTCTGCCAGCAGATAGGCGCGGACGCCTACACGCCGGACGCTGCCAGCGCAGCAGAAAAGGCAGTGGAGCTTTTAACAGGAGTATCTGTGTGAAAAGAGACATGAAAGCATGGAAAGAAGATCTGATTAAGGTGCAGGCCAAGCGGGCTATGCCCATTCTGTCCTTTCCCTGCGTGCAGCTGATGGGCATCACCGTGGAGGCGCTGACCCAGGACCCTGCCCTTCAGGCCCAGGGGATGAAGCTGGTGGCGGACCGGACCGCCGCCTGCGCCTCGGTGAGCATGATGGATTTGTCCGTGGAGGCGGAGGCTTTTGGCGCCAAGGCCCACTTTATGCCCGGGGAGGTGCCCACGGTGAAGGAGGCCATTGTCACCACGCCCCAGGAGGCGGAGGCCCTGAAGGTGCCCCAGGTGGGCGCCGGGCGCACGGGCAAATATGTGGAGGCCATCCGCCAGGCCTGCGGGCTGATCACGGACCGGCCGGTGCTGGCCGGGGTGATCGGGCCCTATTCCCTGGCGGGCCGGCTGATGGGCGTCAGCGACATCATGATCAACTGCTATGACGAGCCGGAGGCGGTGCACACGGTGCTTGAAAAAGTGACGGCCTTCCTCTGCGCCTATGTGCTGGCCTATAAGTCCGCGGGGGCCAACGGCGTGGTCATCGCGGAGCCCCTGGCGGGCCTTTTGTCCCCCGGCCTGGCGGCGGAGTTTTCAGCGCCCTATGTGCGCCGGATAGCCCAGGCCGCCCGGTCGGATGATTTTCTGGTGATCTACCATAACTGCGGCAACAACACCCCCCTGATGCTGGACTCCATCCTGGAAACGGGCTGTGACGGCTATCACTTCGGGGACGCGGTGGCGCTTCCGGAGATGGTGGGCCGGGTGCCCAAGGACCTTTTGGTGATGGGCAACATCAGCCCCTCCGTCCAGTTTCTCTCCGGCACGCCGGAGAGCATCCGGGAGAGCACCCTGGCGCTGATGCGAGCCTGCTGCCCGGACAACCCCCATTTTATCATCTCCTCCGGCTGTGATATCCCGCCCATGAGCCCCTGGGAGAACATCGACGCCTTCTTTTCCGCCACCCATGAATACTACGCCGGGGTGTAGGCATGCTGGATGAACGGCTCACCCAGGCGGCCTTAAACGCGGGGGCCTTAAAGGCCGCGGTGATCCCGGGAGAAGGCATCGTGCTGTCCCGCGAGTTCCGGGACCTGTGCGAGGCCAACGCCTGCGGGAAATACGGCAGGTGTTACATGTGCCCGCCGGATGTGGGGGAAATAGAGGGGCTGATGGCAGCCGTGGGGGCCTATCCCCGCGCCCTGGTTTATCAGTCCGTTTCCGCGCTGGAGGACAGCTTTGACTTTGAGGGCATGGAGGCCGCGGGTGCTCGGCATGTGCAGCTGAGCCAGCGGCTTCAGAGGGAGCTGGAGGGCCTGTTTCCCCGGGCCTTTTTGCACCTCACCTGCGGCGGCTGCCGCCTGTGTGAGCGCTGTTTAAAGGCTGACAACCTGCCCTGCCGCTATCCGGACCAGGCCCTGGCCTCGGTGGAGAGCTATGGCATTGACGTCTACAGCACCATCAGGAACACCCCGCTTCAATATATCAACGGACCAAACACCGTGACCTACTTTGGCATGGTGTTTTTTTATCCGGAGGAGGTCTGATTTGCCCCGGATCACAGTCTGGCAAAACGGCATATCCCATCAAGCGCGCTTTGAAGGCGCGCCTGTGCTTTCCCGGGTGCTTTCAGAGATGGGGCTGTCCATCCCCCAACCCTGCGGCGGCCGGGGGCGCTGCGGCAAATGCGGGGTGGAGATCACAGGGGATGTTTCAAAGCCCAATGCCCTGGAGATATCCGCAGGCGGCCGGCTGGCCTGCCAGGCGGTGCTTAAGGGGGAGTGCGAGGTCACCCTGCCCTTTAGCCCCAAGGGGATGCAGATTCAGCTGGAGGGCCGCGGGCGGACAGGGGCCCTTTCCCCTCTGCCGGGGCGCTATGGCGCGGCGGCGGACCTGGGCACCACCACCCTGGCCTTAAAGCTTTATGAGCTGGATAGTGGCCGAATGCTGGCCAGCGCCGCCTGTATGAACCCCCAGGTCACGGTGGCGGCGGATGTGATGGGCCGCATCGACGCCGCCTTAAAAGGGGAGCTGCCCCGGCTTGAGCAGATGGCCCTTGGGGCGCTGGAAGGCCTGCTTCAGGAGGCCTGCGATGAGGCGGATTTCACCCCGGAAGAGGTGGAAAGCCTGGTGATCAGCGGCAACACCACCATGCTCTATCTGCTTGGGGGCCTAAGCCCTCTTACGCTCTCCCGGGCGCCCTTTGAGGCGGATGAGCTCTTTGGTCACTGGGCGGAGCTGCTGGGCAAAAGGGTTTACCTCCCCCCCTGCATGAACGCCTTTGTGGGGGCGGATATCAGCTGCGCGGTGCTTTCAAGCGGGCTTTCTGAACAGGAGGAGACGGCGCTGCTGATCGACGTGGGCACCAACGGGGAGATCGCCCTGTGGAAAGAGGGTGTGCTTTACGTGGCCTCCACCGCCGCCGGCCCCGCCTTTGAGGGCGCGGGCATCCGGATGGGCTTAAGCAGCGTGCCGGGGGCCATTGACAGCCTGTGGCTGGAGGACGGGGAGCTAAAGGCCCACACCATCGGGAACCTGCCCCCCACGGGGGTGTGCGGCTCCGGGCTGCTGGATGCCCTGGCCGGGCTTCTTAAGCTGGGTCTGGTGGAGGAGACCGGGCGGATGACGCTGCCCCGTGTCCGCCTGGCGGGGGAAGTGTATCTTTACCCGGAGGACATCCGCAGCCTGCAGCTGGCCAAGGCCGCCATCGCCGCCGGCATCCGGACGCTGATGCGCAAGGCCCGGGTGACGCCTGGGGAGATCGGCGCCCTGTATCTGGCCGGGGGCTTTGGCAGCCGCCTGGACATCCATTCCGCCGCCCGCATCGGCCTGATCCCCCGGGAGCTGGCGGGCAAAGCCCGGGTGATCGGCAACGCCGCCCTTGCCGGAGCGGTGGAACTGCTGCTGGACAAGGAAAAGCTTCAGGACATCGCGCGCCTGGCCCAGTTGGCCCGCCATATCCCCTTGGGGGGCAACTCCTGGTTTAACGAGGCCTATATGGAGGAGATGCTCTTCCCGGAAGAATAAGAGAGGCAGGGGCGGAGGCAGGCGGCTTCCGCCTTTTTTGATGCGTCCCGCTCCGCTTGCCCGGCCTCTTTATTCTGTGTATACTGAACGCGTCAGATATCAAAGAAAAAGCTTTGGGAGGGCCTATGAAGATCCTGCGCATGGCGTCCGCGGGCACCCTGGAATCAAGCGATGCCCTGGTCATGGTGAGCCCTGGGGATGGGGCGCTGGTCATTGAAATTGAGTCCGTGGTGCTGCCGCAGTTTGGCGGGGCCATCAGGGCGGCGGTGGAGGCGGTGGCAGGTGAGATGGGCGTTGCCGCGGGCCTGGTGCAGGTTAACGACCGGGGGGCGCTGGACTGCACCCTCAGGGCCCGGGTGGAAACCGCCCTGAAGAGGGGAACGGAGGCGGCCCAATGATCCGCTCAATGCTGTTTGTGCCGGGCAACAGCCCCGCCATGCTCCAAAACGCGGACATCCACGGGGCGGACGCCCTGATTTTGGACCTGGAGGATGCGGTGGCCCTCAAGGAGAAGGACAGCGCCCGGGCCCTGGTGAAACACGCCATCAAAACGCTTCAGTTCAGCGGCCTGCCCCTGATCATCCGCTTAAATCCTCTGGACAGCCCCTTTTGGGAAGAGGACCTTCTGGCCATGGTGCCCCTGGGGCCTGCTTATCTCATGCCCACCAAGGTGTCGGGGCCCGGGGACATCGCCCGGATCAGCGCCCGGGTGGCGGAGATTGAGGAACAGCAGGACCTCCCCTCCGGCGGGGTGGGCCTGATTCCTCTGATTGAAAGCGCCCTGGGGGTGGAGCAGGTTTTCCAGATCGCCGCCAGCGATCCCCGGGTGAAGGGGATGCTGCTGGGCGCTGAGGACCTGGCCCATGACCTGGGGGCCGCACGCAGCAAAGCGGGGAACGAGATTTTCTATGCCCGGGGCCGGATGGTGATGGCCGCCAGGGCCTGCGGCCTGTCGGTGTATGACACGCCCTTTACGGATGTGGATGATGAAGCGGGCCTTGAGGCGGACGCCGCTTTTGCCCGCGGCCTGGGCTTTGACGGCAAGGCCGCCATCTCCCCCCGGCACATCCCGGCTATCAACCAGGCCTTCAGCCCAACGCTTTCAGAGATTGCCCAGGCCAAAGAGGTGATGGCCGCCATCCAAAAGGCGGAGGCGGCAGGCCTGGGCGTGGTGTCCCTGCATGGCAAGATGGTGGACAAGCCCGTGGTGGAGCGGGCAAAAAAGGTGCTGGAGGCGGCAAGGAAGCTGGGTTTGGAGGGGGAAGATGAGTAAGCTGACCGGCTCCCTCAGGGAGGCCCTGATCGCCTGCGGGCTTCGTGACGGGATGAGCGTCTCCTTCCACCACCACCTGAGAAATGGGGACCAGACCCTAAACCAGGTGATGGATGAGATCGCGGGCCTGGGCATCAGGGGATTAAGGCTTGAGGCCAGCTCCCTGTTCGCGGCCCATGCGCCGCTGATTGAGCACATCAAAAACGGCGTGGTCACGGGCATTGCCACCGGCTATATGGCGGGCCCCCTGGCCCGGGCGGTGTCTGAGGGACTGCTGCCTGAGCCGGTGCGGTTCAGAACCCACGGCGGCCGCCCCGCCGCCATGGCGCGGGGCACCGCCCGGGTGGACGTCGCCTTTATCGCCGCCCCTGCGGCAGACCCCATGGGCAACAGCACCGGCCTGATCGGGCCCGCGGCCTGCGGCTCCCTGGGCTATGCCATGACGGATGCCCGCTATGCGGACAAGGTGGTGCTGCTGACCGATTATTTACAGCCCTATCCGCTTTTTCCCGCCTCCATCCAGGAGGATCAGGTGGACTATGTGGTTCAGTTGCCTGTCATCGGAGACCCCCGGGGCATCGTGTCCGGCACCACCCGCCTCACCCGGGACCCGGTGGCCCTGGCCATCGCCCAAAACGCCGCCCGGGTGATTGAGCACAGCGGGCTTTTAAAGGACGGCTTTTCTTTCCAGACCGGGGCGGGGGGCGCCTCCCTGGCGGTCACCCAGTACCTGAAGCCCATCATGCGCCGCAGCAAGGTGCAGGGCAGCTTTGGCCTGGGGGGCATCACCGGGTATCTGGTGGAGATGCTGGAGGAGGGCTACTTCGAAAGCCTGCTGGACGTGCAGTGCTTTGACCTGCGGGCGGTGGAATCCATCCGCCAAAACCCCCGCCACCAGGAGATTTCAGCCCAGCGCTATGCCAGCCCCCTGGCCAAGTCCGCCGCGGTGGATGCCCTGGACGCGGTGGTGCTGGGGGCGCTTGAGATCGACACTCAGTTTAATGTGAACGTCCATGTGGACTCAAACGGGCTGATCGCCGGGGGCTCCGGCGGCCATGCGGACACCGCCGCCGGGGCCAGGCTGGCCATGGTGGTGGCCCCGCTTTTCCGGGCGCGCCTGCCCATCGTGGTGGACAGGGTGCTCTGCGTCACCACCCCCGGGGACACGGTTGACGCGCTGGTCACCCAGCGGGGCATCGCGGTGAACCCAAAGCGGGAGGAGCTGAAGGACCGGCTCACCCGCGCGGGCCTGCCCGTCTTTTCCATTCACCAGCTGAAGGAAATGGCGGAAAGCTACACCGGCATCCCCGCCCCCATCCGCCCCCAGGGCCGGGTGGTGGGCGAGGTGGAATATCGGGACGGCCGGGTGATTGATGTGATCAGGGGACTTGGGTAGGCCTTTCAGCCAAAGAAATGGGGCAGAAGGGCCAGGGCCTGCTCCCGGGAGAAGAACTGGCAGGCGTGCTTGATAAGGCTTTCAGGGTCCAGGCGCTGGCCAATGAAAAGGGCGGCCAGTTCCAGCTTTTCCTGCCCGTCAATCACAAGGGAAACCTGGCTTAGGGTCCCTTTTTCGCAATGGTAGCTCAGCTGCCAGGGGCGGCCCTGATAGTCAAAGGCTTTCTGATAATCAAACCGGGGGCTTCGGGCAAAAGTCCAGTCCCAGGTTTTATATTTTTCGCGGGCGAGCTTTTCTGTTTCCGCGCGGGTCTTCAGCTCAAAAGGCGCTTCATCCCCGCAGAGGCGCCGGATCAAATGGGCCTCAAAGGCCGCCAGGTCCATATCCTCTTTTAAAAAGGGGCGGATGTTGCCGATGGGGGCGGGCTTTGACCGGGTGGCGCGGCAATTGCTGATGTGCCCGCTGCGCTCAAGCGGGCCGTCCACCTGATGCAGCCGGGCATCAAACAGCAGCGTGCCATGGTGCAGGATGCGCCCGCCGGTAACCCGCTGGGCGCTGCCGGAAACCTTAAGCCCATCAATGGCGATGCCCGCGCTGTCAAACAGCCTGGCCTCCACCCCTAGTGTATTCAGGGCCGTGATCACGGGGTGCACCAAATCCGAAGCCTTCCAGCTGCCCGTTAAGGGGAGGAGCATGGTGTAGTTCAGGTTGCCCGGCCCGTGGGTCACCGTGCCCCCGCCGGATTCCCGGCGGACAAGGGGCAGCCCCGCCTGCCAGGCACGCCAGACATTCACCTCGCCAAAGAGGTTCTGGTGCTTGCCGCAGACCACAGCCGGGGGATTGTGCCACAGCATCAGAAGCGGCAGCGCCGCGTCGGTGCCCATCAGCCTTTCTTCGTAGGCCTGGTTGAAATAAGGGTCGCCCTCAGGCGCCCGCGCCAGGCGGAAGGGACGCGCTTCAGACATCCAGCCGATCCCCCGCCTGAACAAAGGGCAGGATGCGCAGCCCTTCGCTTTCCCGGGCCGTGAAGGCCTTAAAGCGGTTCAGGGAATCAAACTCATCCCGCTCCGGCAGGGGGAAGTGGTTGACCACCAGGGTTTTGGGGGCGATGTGGGCCCTGGTGAAGGCCAGGTTCCGCCGGGTGAAAGCGTAGGAGTAGAGGCAGACGGCCGCGTCCGTGTTTTTGATGTGGCGGGCGTTGCGCTCAAAGATGGCCGCGTCCATCAGCCCGTCCCCTGAAACAAACACCGAAACCCCGCCCGCGTCCAGCCGCAGCGCGGTGTGCAGGATGTTAAAGCGCTCAGGGCTCACATGGGGCAGGGGGATGGGCCGCACCCGGTCCATCCCCAGATAATAATCCTCGCTTAATGCCAGGAGCCTCACCTGGGCCTTGCCCAAGTCCCAGCTCAGGATTTCTGGGTCTGCGGCCAGTACCTCAAGGGGCGTTTCCGCGGCGAACCGGCGGATGCTCCCCGCCCCCGCGTGGTCCGGGTGCAGGTGGGTGACCACCAGGCGCACCGGGGCGCTTAAGCCCTCTGCCAGCTCCCGGATTAAGGCGGTGGCCCTTAGGCTCAGGCCGCCATAGATTTTTGAGCCCTCATGCAGGGCGTCTATCAGATACAGGCTGTCCCGGGTTTTGATGGCAAAGCCGGCGTTGTCCAGCTGATAAAGGC
>DAISYX010000015.1:0-23343 GCA_036825095.1 Clostridia bacterium
TTTGCCAAACTCAACCGTCAGCGGTCGGCCGGCAAAGTCCATCGTGTAGGTTTTTTGATCCATTCTTTCTCCTTTTCCTTCCACGGGCACGGTTTGGATTGTTGCTCGCGCCCTACATAAAAAGCCGAAACCCGCATAGGGCAGGTTCCGACTGGTTTAATCCCTTACTTCCTTAGTTCAAGCGCGGCAATCAGCTGGCGGTAGCGCTCGATGTCGGTTTTCTTCAGGTAGTCCAGCAGGCCTCTTCTCTGGCCAACCATCAAAAGCAGGCCCCGGCGGCTGTGATGATCCTTTTTGTTGAGCTTCAGGTGTTCGTTCAGGTGGTTGATGCGGTGGGTAAGCAGCGCCACCTGCACCTCCGGGGAGCCTGTATCGCCCTCGTGGCGGGCGTACTGGGACATGATGTTGCTCTTGATTTCCTTATCCATGGTGTCTCTCCTTTTGGGGCGTGGCCTTCCCCTGTTAATCCCCGCATCCCCAGCATCACGTTGGAGTGTCGCCGACCCGAGGGCACGGTTATACCACCGGGGAATCATACCACAAACGGCCAGACACTGCAAATATTCCCCGCCTTAAGTTTTGTCACCCGGTCCTTAAATTTCGCCTTGAAGACCCCCGATTCCTGCGCCCCTATTATGATATCATATCTCTGAAGAACCAAACAAAATATTCCCCGCGCGTGACGAAGTATGGTTCTGGGGCGTCTAATGGATGTAGCGCTACTTGAGGTGACTGAATGGACAAAGACTATTTCGTGCAGGAAATCGAGCGGATCAGCGGCATGCTTTACCGGGTCTCCTATGCCATCCTGCGCCATGATGAGGACTGCAAGGACGCCTTGCAGGAAACGGCCCTGAAGGCCTGGGAAAAAAGGGGAAGCCTGAGGGACAAAAACCTTTTTTCCACCTGGATGACCCGCATTCTGATTAATGAATGCCGCAACATCCAGCGGAAAAGCCGCGGCTCCGTCTCCCTGGAAGACATCCCTGAACCGTCCGTTCCGCCGCCTGACCCCGCCCTTGCCATGGCCCTGGAAAAAATCCCTGAGAATCTCCGGCTGCCGCTGGTCCTGAAATACTCCGAAGGCATGAACTACGCGCAAATCGCCAAAGTCCTGCGCTTGCCCCTGGCCACGGTGCGCGGGCGCATCTACCGGGCCAAAAAACAATTAAGAAAGGAACTGGAGGCATGAACAAGCGCCCTGAACCTGAGCTTGACCTGAGAAAAGCTTTTTCCCCAACCCCGGAGGCATGCTACGGCGCGCTGATGAACGCAGCCCGTTCCGTCAAGGAGGAACCCTCTGTGAGAAAAATTTCTTTCCGTGCCCTTGTGATAGCCGCCGCCATCATCATCGCCACCATGGCCATTGCCCTGGCGGCAGAGCAATTAGGGCTGATCAACCTGTTTGGCAATGACTATGGCCTCCCCGAGGCCGCGCAAACCGTGCTGAAGAGCACCGAACAAAAGGACTATGCCGTGGGCCCGCTTACCATCACCCTGCGGGAGACCCTGGCGGACGGGCGTCTGGTCTATGTCACCGCCCAGGCCTCTTCTGCCGGCGGGGCAAACGCGCTGATCTCTCCGGCCAGCGGGGATCTCTCCGCCTATATCCCAAAAACCGAAGCCGCGCGGCTGAACCTGCCCGGGGAAACCAGTTTCCTGGAGGCCGCCAGCCAGGCCAAGATGCCGCTGTATGTGGCTGATGCCTACTTTGAGATTGACCCCGCGCTATGGGAGGGCGAGGAAATGCGGGCTGAAGTCTTCGGCACGGACGGCTCTGTGCTGCTGGTGGATATGCTGCAAACCGATCCTCAAAAAGTCGCCGAAACGCTGACCGGCACCCTGACCCTTCATGTGCGCGAGATTGACCCCGCGAGCGCTGCGTTCGTCCCGGACAGGGACTGGCGTGTCGAAGAAGAAATCAGCATCCCTGTGGGCGGCGTCACAGCGGAAAGGATCTATTTGCCCGAAGGCACGGCTCTCCTTGGCGGCTACACCCTCAAGTCCGTAAAAGCGGAACAGACCGACGCCGGTATTTATCTGAGCGCTTCCCTTGAAGCCGCCGCTGATACCCCCCGGGAGGATGTCTACAGCCTGTATGACTGGTCCTTCCTGGATGAAAAGGGCAATGCCTTTCCGGCCGGCATCAACATGTCCGGCAGCCTGAATGAAGAGGGCTGGCCCGCCGTGACCCTGCATATGATGATAGGCGCGGATGCCCTGCCAGGCGCGATGCGCCTGACGGACGCTTCCGCCGAGGACGCCATCGCGCTGAAGTAAACCCTTCCCCTGCCCCATGCGGCTCTGCTCCGCATGGGGCGCTTGTCTTTTGGAGGAAACACCATGTCCCGCTTGAAAAAAATATGGCTCCTCGTCGCAGCAGCAGCGGTTTTTCATGCAAGCGCTTTTTCCGTCTCAGCAGAAACCCTGAATACCCTGCAGGTCGCCCTGTTTCCGGGGGATGCGCATTACGCTCCCTACACCCAGGCCCATCCTCAAGTGGTGCTTGTCAGTGACAATGCCTGGCATAACACCACGGAGGAACGCCTGCATGCCCTGAAAACAGCCTCCCCCGCCTATGACCTGTTCAGATTAAGCACCACTTTTTATGATGGAAAGCGCGTCATGGCCGAGGGCCTGTGCGCCGATCTGTCTGGCAGCACCATTCTCACTGAGGCGGTGGGCCGCATGTGGCAGCCTATTCAGGACGCGGTAACACATCAGGGAAAGCTGTACGCCGTCCCCTACGCCATCATGCACAGCTGGCTTAGTTGGAGCAAAGAAGCCTGGCAGGCCGCAGGCCTTGAAGGCACACCGCCCCCTGCTTCCTATACAGAGCTGCTGGATTTTCTGGACGGATGGGCCGAGAGAATCAAGATCAAGCCAGAGCCGGATATCCGCGTCAATAACGCCTTTGATGAAACGCTTTACAACCAGTACTCCTATGTGCGCTGGCTGCTCCCCATTCTGATGGATTGTTACACCATGCCTCATAGGGTGATGGGAACAAGCCCGCGGTTTGACACCCCGGAATTTCGCGCCCTGCTTGACCGGACGGAGAAAACCGGCAGGGCGCTGTATGCCGCTGAGAAGCCCCGCGCCAAAGCCCGCCTGCAGCTGATTAACAGCACCGCGCTTGGCTATAATATGTGGGACTTCAGCGGGGGCTACGGCCAGGGCATTCCGCTGAGAATCACCGCCGATCAACCGGCTGTTTTCAAGGCAAGCCTGGATCTGCTGTGCGTTGGCCAGGGCTGCGCCCAGCCTGAGCTGGCCCTTTCGTATCTGGAGCAGGTGGTCACCCACATGCAGGAAAACGCCCGCACCTATGCCTTCAGGGACAGCCAGCCGCTAAAGAAGGAAGGGCAGGGCTACCTCATTTCGCCCGGGCAGTTGGCGGATTATAAGGCTTTTGCCAATCAGCTCTTTTTTCCAGCGCCCGACGCGTATAACCTGGTTTCCCCGGAAGGCCACAAAGCCTTTCAGCTGCTCATTGATTTTTCCGAGGGCAAACTCAGCGCGGATCAGCTGGTTCGGTCCCTGGACGCTTTATAAGCCCCATAAGGTTGAAGCCCTTTCTTGTGCCCGCTCCCTTGCCTATGCTATAATTTATGAGGATTCCCCGCAGCCGGCCCTATGAAGCCGGCTGCAATCCTGCAAGGAGTGAACATGGCGCAACAGTATACATCAGAAAATATTCAGGTGCTGGAGGAGCTGGACGCAGTCCGGATCCGTCCCGGCATGTACATCGGTTCCACCGGCCCCAGGGGGCTGCATCATCTGCTTTGGGAGATTGTGGACAACGCCATTGACGAGGCGGCAAACGGCTTTGCGGATGAGATCAGCGTCACCCTGCATGCTGACGGTTCCGCCAGCGTGTGGGACAATGGCCGGGGCCTGCCCACAGACCCTCATCCCAGCCTTAAAATCCCCGGCCTTGAGGTGATCTTCACCCGGCTGCACGCCGGCGGCAAGTTTGACCATAAAAATTACAACTATTCCGGCGGCCTGCACGGCGTGGGCGCCTCTGTGGTGAACGCGCTGAGCGCCTGGATGACTGTGGACAGCTTCCGGGACTGGAGCCATCACCGCATGCGCTTTGAAACCATCAAGGATCAAAAGACCGGCAAAACGCTGCCCGGCCGCCCCACAGCGCCCCTTGAGCGGGTGGGCAACACCAGAAAGCGCGGCTCCTTGGTGCGTTTTTTGCCGGATGAGGCGATTTTTGACGACATCGCATTCAACGGCGAGCTGGTGGCCAGACGGCTAAGAGAGCTGGCCTACCTAAACCAGGGGCTGAAAATCACTTTTTCGGATGAGCGCAGCAAAAGCGCCGGCAGCGAGCCCCGGGTTTTTCAGTATTCCGGCGGCATTGTGGATTATGTTCACTTCCTCAACACCGATAAAACCGCCCTGCACGACAACGTGATCTTCCTGGAAGGCGCCCGGGGCCAGATGATGGTAAGCTGCGCCATTCAGTTCTCCGACGCCTACAACGAATCCCTTTTTTCCTATGTCAACAACATCCCCACCGGGGAGGGCGGCAGCCACGAGGTGGGCTTTCGCACCGCCCTTACCAAGGCCTTTAACGACTATGCCCGGCGCGTTGGGGCGCTGAAGGAGAAGGACAACAACCTGTCGGGCGAGGATTACCGCGAGGGGATGACGGCGGTGCTCAGCGTGAAGATGCCCAACCCCCAGTTTGAAGGGCAGACCAAGGGCCGACTGGGCAATACCGAGGCCCGGGCCATGGTGGAATCCCTGGTTCTCCAGAAGCTCACGGAATATTTGGAAGATCTGCGCAACGCCGCCGCAGCCCAGATCATCATTGAAAAATCCATCAAATCCGCCAAAGTGCGGGAGGCCGCGCGCAAGGCCAGGGATGTGGCCCGGGCCAAAAGCGAGCTGGAAGCAGCGCCCCTGGTGGGCAAGCTCTCCAGCTGCACCGGGCGCAACCCCAAGGAAAACGAGCTGTTCATCGTGGAAGGGGACAGCGCGGGCGGCAGCGCCAAGCAGGGCCGGGACCGCCGGTTCCAGGCCATCCTGCCCATCCGCGGCAAGCCCTTGAACGTGGAAAAAAAGCGCATCGACCAAGTGCTTTCCAACCTGGAGTTCCGCTCCATCATCACCGCCCTGGGCACCGGAATCGATCAGGACTTTGACCTGTCCCTGCTGAAATACGACAAGGTCATCATCCTCTCAGACGCCGACCAGGACGGCGCCCACATCCGGGCGATCCTGCTCACCTTCTTCTTTCGCTATATGCGGGAGCTGGTGGCCAGCGGCCATGTCTATATCGGCATGCCTCCCTTATATCTGCTAAAGACCGGCGGCAAAGAAATCTATGCCTATAACGATAAAGAGCTGCAAAAAATCCTGCCCAAGGGGAAGAACTACACCCTTCAGCGCTATAAAGGCCTGGGCGAGATGAACCCGGAACAGCTCTGGCAGACCACCATGGACCCCGCCCAGCGCAAGCTGATGCAGGTGACCATTGAGGATGGCGCCGAGGCGGACCGCCTGATCACCATCCTCATGGGCGACAAGGTGGACCCCCGCCGGGAATACATTATCAGCCACGCCAACTTCAACAAGGCCGACCTGTTTGAAGAGATTCAGGCTTAAGGGAGGCGGAAAATGAAAAAAAGCGACAAAAAAAGCTTCGAAGCGCGCCTGGACGAAATCATCCAGACCCCCCTTGAGGAGGTGATGGAAAAAAGCATGATGCCCTACGCGGAGCACGTCATCCTGGAGCGGGCTCTGCCCCGGGTGGAGGACGGGCTTAAGCCGGTTCAGCGGCGCATTCTTTTTTCCATGCACGAGCTGGGCCTAAGCCCGGATAAACCCCACCGCAAATGCGCCCGCATCGTGGGAGACTGCCTGGGCAAATATCACCCCCATGGGGAAAGCTCTGTGTATGACGCCTTGGTGCGCATGGCCCAGCCTTTCTCCATGCGGGGCATGCTGGTGGACGGCCACGGCAACTTTGGCTCCATCGACGGGGACAGCGCGGCCGCCATGCGCTATACGGAGGCCCGCATGGCTCCCCTGGCCATTGAGATGCTCAGGGATATTCAAAAGGACACCGTTGCCTTCCACCTGAACTTTGACGACACCATGAAGGAGCCGGAGCTTCTCCCCGCCCGCTTCCCCAACATGCTGGTCAACGGGGCCACGGGCATTGCGGTGGGCCTTGCCACCAACATCCCGCCCCATAATCTGAGTGAAGTGATCAAGGCCACGATCCGGCTGATTGACAAGCCGGACTCCAGCCTTGATGACTTGATGGCGCTTATCCCTGCGCCGGACTTCCCCACCGGTGGCGTTTTGCTGGATACGCCGGAGATTAAAGAGGCCTTTCTCACCGGCCGGGGCAAGCTTCAGCTGCGCGCCAGGGTTCACATTGAATCGGGCAAGGCGGGCAGGCATCTGCTGTGCATCACCGAGGTACCCTATCAGGTGAATAAGGCGCTCCTGCTGGAGCGCATTCTGGCGCTGTCAGAAACCAAGAAAGCCGCCCTGGGCTGCATTTATGACATCCGGGACGAATCGGACCGCAGCGGTATGCGAGCGGTGGTGGAGCTTAAAAAAGACGCGGACCCGGAAGCGGTTTTGGCCTACCTGTTCCGCTACAGCGATCTTCAGTCCACGGTGGGGGTCAACATGGTGGCCATCGCGGGGGGCAAGCCGGTGCAGCTGGGGCTGATCCAAGCCCTGGAGCACTATATCGCCCACCAGCGGGAGGTGGTCACCCGCCGCACCCGCTATGACTTAAACCAGGCGGAGCAAAAAGCCCATATCTTAGAAGGGCTCATCATCGCGGTGGACAACCTGGACGAGGTGATTAAACTCATCCGCCAGTCCCAAAACGTAAAGCAGGCCAAGGAAGGCCTGATGACCCGGTTTGGCTTAAGCGACCTGCAGGCCCAGGCCATTTTGGACCTTCGCCTGCAAAGGCTGACCGGCCTTGAGATCCTCACCCTGCGCAAGGAGCATGAGGCGGTTGAGAAACTGGTGAAAAAGCTGCGGGCCATTTTAGGGAATGAAAAGCTGCTGCTTCAGCTTATCAAAGAAGAGCTTCAGGAAATCGCCGATAAATACGGGGATGATCGACGCACGGAGATAATAAAGGTGGACGAAAAGGCCCAGGAAGCCGCTCTGCCCCTTGATATTCCGGTGCCGGAGGAAACCGTGGTTATCCTCACCCGGGGCGGGCAGCTGCGCCGCCTCTCCCCCAAGGCTTATGAAAGATCGGAACTGCCGGAATCAAGCGCTGACATGCCCCGCTATGTCTTTGAAACCATGAGCGATCACACGCTGCTGTTCTTCACCCAATTGGGCAACTGCTATCAGCTGCCCGTGCACCAGCTGGATGAGCAGACCCGTCCTAAGGACCGGGGCACCCTGCTGGCCGGGGTGCTGAGCGGCCTTGAGGAAGGCGAAGAATGCGTGTCCCTGATTGATGTGGGTGAAAACACGCCTCAGGACACGCCGGACTTGTTTTTCTTCACCAAACATGGCATGGTCAAGCGCTCTTTGGCAGAGGACTATCAGGTGCGCCGGGGCAAGTTTGCCGCCCTCAAGCTGGGCAAGGGGGACGCCCTGGCGCATGTGTGCCAGGCCCTGCCCCAGGACGACCTTTTCTGCCTCACCCATGAGGGCATGATCATCCGCTTTTCTCAGGAGGATGTTCCCGTCATGGGCCGGGTCACCGGCGGCGTCAGGGGCATCAAGCTAAATCCCCGGGATTATCTGGGCTGGGCCGGGGGCATTGGGGACGAGAGCGAGCTGATCTTAGCCAGCGAACGCGGGTTTATGAAACGGGTTCCCGGCAGCATGGTGGACAGACAGCGCCGGGCAGGCAAGGGCGTTCACAGCTTCTATTTCTATAAAAACGGCAGCAATGGCTCCTATCTGGCCGCAGCGGCCCTCCTGCGCACGCCCCGCAGTTTCACCGTGGAAACCACCCTGGGGCAGCTGGTAGCGGTCAACAGCGAAGAAATCGCGCGCCAGACCCTCACGGAGCGGGGAAAGCCTTATATCATGGCCGTGATGGATGATGTGGTCAGCGACCTTATTCTATAAGCCTGCTTCCTTGACACCCTTTGGAGCGGCAAGTAGAATGATCTGACCAAGCACAACAGGAAAGGCGTGGAGATGACCGGCATCAGGCTATTGACGAATTACAGACGTACATTCTTGCTGCTGGCAATTCTGGCGGCGCTGGTGTTTGTCCTGTCCTCCATGCCCCTTTCCGCCCTGTACTTTATCTATCTGGGCCTGATTCTTTTTCCCCTGGCCGGGATGATGCTCTCAGCGGTGGGCGGTTGGCTGGCGCTTTTTGCAGGCAGTGCCCTGGTTGCCCTGGGCGCCATCAGGCTTTTTGACATGCCGGGCCTGATGGTTTTGGTGTACATGCTGCCGCCCGCTCTTGCGCTTCTTGTCAGCATTGAAATGAAGCTGCCTTATTTAAAGGCGGGGGTTTTGGTGCTGGGGGCTTATGTGCTGGGGGTGCTGGCCCTTTATCTGCTTTTACAGCAGGCCTCCGGGGGCAACGCCATCCCCTATGCCGCCCAGGAGGCGATTGCGGCCCTGGACAGCCTGGCCCAGCGGGACGGCCTGCTTTATAACCTGTGGAAAAGCGGGCTGATCTCCCACGGCCAGCCCAGCGGCACCCAGGTGTTCATTGAAAACGGGGTTGGCTGGACCTTCACGCCGGTGGTGCTGGAGGAGTTCTACAAGCAAATCGCCTTTCGCCTGGAGACCCTGCTCCAGTCCATTTTCCAGGGAATGCTCACCAGCCTGGGCATCTATATGACGGCCATCGGGGGCTATGCGGCGCTGCGCCTGGGCCAGTCCGCCCAGCCGGATGGCTGTCCCAATCTGGGGCTGCCGGATTTTGCCAAGTGGTACATTCCCCGGCCCATCGGCAAAAAATTATGGGTGCTGGCAGCCGGCTATCTTTTGATGCTGCTGGACTTCAATATGGTGGTGCAGCTGGCGGGCTCTTTGATGTTTAACGTGTTTTATGCGGTATACGCCCTTCAGGGCCTCGCGGTGCTTGATCATCGCCTAAGCCAGGGGCGCCTGAAGCGCGGGCTAAGAAGGGTGTTGCTGCTTTTGATCTTTGTGATTCTGCAGCCCCTGCTTGTTTTCATCGGCATATTGGATCAGGCGCGGGACTCCAGGGGTTTGCACGGAGATAAACAGGACATGGTGAAACGATAAAAGGAGGTTTCTGTCATGAAAGTGATTTTGCTTCAAGACGTGCCGGGCAGCGGCAAAAAGGGTGAGATTGTCAACGTATCCGACGGCTACGCCCGCAACTATCTCTTCCCCCGCAAATGGGCCACCCAGGCGACCGCCAGCGCGGTAAAGGAAGTGGAACGCCGCAATGAAAAGGAGCGCGCGGAGGAAGCCGCCCGCGTTCAGGAGGCGGAGGAGCTGGCCCGCCAGATCAACGGGAAAACCATTCAGATCAAGGCGAAAAGCGGCGAGAAGGGCCGGCTTTATGGCAGCGTCACCGCCCAGGAGGTGGCGGACGCTTTAAGCGCCCAGCACCAGGTAACGGTGGACAAGCGCAAGATTGACCTGGCGGAGCCCATCCGCAGCCTGGGCAAGGTTCAGGCCAGCATCTCGCTGTATGCGGGCGTCAAGGCCGCCATGACCATCAGCGTGCTTCCGCTGGAATAAGCCCAACACATGAGCATGGAACAGACAGGCGCCATTGCGGGCCTGGGTGAAGAACATCTGCGCATCCCGCCCCAGAGTCTGGAGGCGGAGCAGTCCGTCCTGGGCGCTGCGCTTCAGGATGTGGCGGCGCTGACTTTGGTGATGGAATCGCTGGCCGCGGATGATTTTTATTATCCGCAGCATGCGGTGCTTTTCCGTGCCATGCAGGCCCTCTTCAGCCAGGCGCGGGCGGTGGACCTGGTAACCATGGATGCGGAGCTGAAGCGCATAGGCTCCCTGGCAGGGATTGGCGGCACGGAATACCTCATCCAGCTGATCCGCTCCGTGCCCACCACCGCCCACCTGAAGCATTATCTGGACATCGTGCTGGAAAAAGCAACGCTCAGGAAGCTGATCACAGCCTCCACCCAGATCACCCAGGTCTGCTTTGAGGAAAAGCTCACCCTTGAAGAAACCCTGCTCTTTGCTGAAAAAGAGATCTTTGATATCGTCATGAAGCGCACCGGCTCCCAGCAGCTGACCCCTATCCGGGAGGTCATCAAGGTGACCCTGGCACAGATTGAGGAGCTGGTGCGCAACAAGGGCAAGATATCCGGCGTGCCCACAGGCTTTGTGCTGTTGGACCGCCTGCTGACCGGCCTGCACGGGGGTGAGCTGGTGCTGGTGGGCGCCCGCCCCAGCATGGGCAAAACCAGCTTTGCCATGAACATCGCCAGCTATGCCGCGCACCACGGCAAATCCGTGGCCGTGTTCAGCCTGGAGATGCCCAAAGAACAGCTGGCCATGCGCATGCTCTGCGGCGATGCCCGGGTCAACATGCAGCGCATCCGTTCCGGCACCCTCTTAGACAAGGACTGGGAGCGCCTGGCCGCTGCCCTCTCGCCCTTGTCTGAAACCAAGATGTACCTGGATGACAGCGCCTCCCTCACGCCGGCTCAGCTGCGCAGCCGCTGCCGGCGTCTGATGATGGAACGGGGGCTTGACCTGATTGTGCTGGACTATATGCAGCTGATGACCGCTGATGGCCGCGTGGAAAACCGTCAGCTGGAAGTGAGCGAAATCTCCCGCAAACTTAAGGGGATCGCCCTGGAGCTGAAGGTGCCGCTGTTGGCCTGCGCCCAGCTCTCCCGGGCCAATGTCAAGCGCACCGGCAGCCTGCGTCCGGTATTAAGCGACCTGAGGGACTCCGGCTCCATTGAGCAGGACGCGGACGTGGTCATGTTCCTGCACCGCCCCTACTACTACAACAAAGAGGAGGACATAGACCCCAGCGAGGCGGAGGTCATCGTGGCCAAACAGCGAAACGGCCCTCTGGACACCATCAGGCTTCACTGGAACGAGGACTTCACCCTCTTTGAAAACCGCTACGACCAACCGTCAGGAGATCGAGAATGAACCAAACCGCTGTAAACCTCTTTAGCAAGGATGAGCGCTTCGAGGGTTTTCTGCTGGTCAGAAACTCTGAAAAGCGCCTGAACAAAAACAATGAGCCCTATCTGGACATCACCCTGGCGGACAACACGGGCGACATCAACGCCAAGGTCTGGAACTGTGATGACGAGCCCCCCGCGCCCGGATCCGTCCTTAAGGTGCGGGGCAGCGTGACCGAATACAATAAGCGCCTGCAGTTTAAAATTGAGCGCTATCGTCCCGCCGATGCCCAGGACAACGTGGACCTCTCCGCCCTGGTGGCGGCAGCCCCCCGGCCCGCAGACGAGATGTTTGGAGAAATTCAGGCCGTCATCGAGCAGATGGAAAACCCCGTGGTCAAGGCCATCACCGGGGAGATGGTGCGCCGCGCCGGGGAAAAACTGCACTATTACCCTGCCGCCCAAAGCATGCACCATGCGGAGCGCAGCGGGCTTTTGCATCATTTAACGGACATGATCAAGGTGGCCCAGGCCATTTTGCCCTGCTACCCTTATCTGGATGGAGACCTGCTGCTGGCAGGCATCATCCTTCATGACCTGGGAAAGTTGACCGAAATGGTCTCAGACACCCTGGGCAATGTGAGCGAATATTCCAAAGAAGGGTTGCTTTTGGGGCATCTGGTGACAGGGGTTTCCGAGGTGCGGGATGTGGCCAAAAGCCTGGGCTATCCCGCGGATGAGGAGTATGCCCTGCTGCTTGAACACATGATCATCAGCCACCATGGCCTGCCGGAATACGGCAGTCCCCGCAAACCCCAGTTCCCGGAGGCGGAGGTGCTAAGTCAGCTGGATGACCTGGACGCCAAGCTCAACGAGATGCAATCCGCCTTGAAACGCACCCGTCCGGGTGAATTCAGCGACCGGATTTTCGCCCTTGACCGCCGGGTCTATCACCCCCGGTATTTTAGCGAGGCGGACGCCTTTTTAGACCCCGGCGCCCCAAATCCCCAGGGGGAGGGCTTTGACCCGGACAGCGCTTATCAGGGGCTGTTGTAACAAATTGCCTTAGCGGGCTTGCGCTGCTTGACGAAGGCGTTTATAATTGTTACAATATTCTTAAGTAACCACACTGATCCCAAGGGATGGAGGATTTGTCACATGAATAAACGGTTGTTGGCCATCGTTATCATTCTGGCAGCGCTGACTTTGACCGCCTGCCAGCCCGCCAGCGATACCCCGCCGGCGGAGGTTCCTACGCCAACCCCCACGCTGGCAGCCCAGCCCAATCCCATGGAGCTGCCCACCGATCCCCCGGTGATTGAGGGCCTGCCGGAGGGCTATGATCCGGCCAGCGAGGAGGGCCCGGTCACGTTGACTGCGGAAACCCAGCTGGATGAGCTGGGCGTCCCCCTTTATGCCGGCGCCACGCCCATCCCCCTTGATCCCATCGACATGCCCACGCCCACCCCCCGCCAGGCTCTTACCTTCACCTACGCCACTTACACCGCCACCAGTCTGGGTATAACCTTTGAAAGCGCGGCGGGCTACACGGTGGATGACAGTCAGCCGGACACCTATATCTTAAGCGAGCCGCCCGAGCAGATGAAGGACGATGTCTCCGTTCAGTTTGTCTTTCAGCTTTCCACTGTAAGCGGCACCTACAGCCTTAACAACCTCTCCCAGGATGTGCGCACCTACGCCACCGATCTGGGACAGGTAAACTACAAGGAATGGCGGCTGTATGACACCGCGGAGCGCACCCTGATGGGCCAGCGCGGCTACTATGTCAATTATCGCGGCGTCATGCACGATGACACCGTGGTGCGGGGGCGGGTGCACATGGCGCTGCTGGCCAATAACCGGGTGCTGATGCTGCACTTTGTTTGCCCTGCCAATTTCAACTCCGACTATACCGGGGTCTACAGCCACATCAGGGACACCCTTAAAGCCCTTTAATCTACAACAAAAAACAGGAGCCGGCATGAGTAAACATACCGGCTCCTGTTTTTTGTTGTTTGTTTATTCCCCTTGGATATAGGCCTCTGATAGCTGATCCGCCTCCAGGAAGCTGGTCTGCTCGTCTCCCATGGGAATCTCCGGCAGCTCCTGCAAGTCCTTCAGGCCAAAGTGAGAGAGAAACTGCTCCGTGGTGCCGTAAAGAATTGGACGGCCCAGGGTGTCCTTGCGCCCCAGCTCCCTGACCATGCGCTTGTTCATCAGGGACTGAATGGCATAGTCGCTCCCTACCCCCCGGATGGCATCAATCTCCATGCGGGTCACAGGCTGTTTATAGGCGATGATAGACAGGGTTTCCAGGGCGGACTGGCTAAGTGACCTGCGCTGAATGGGCTGCAGCACCCGCTCGATATAGGGCGCGCATTCCGCCTTGGTGGTCAGCTGCACCTTTCCTCCAAAGCGCTTGATGGAAAGGCCCCTGGCTTCCTTTTCGTATTCCCCTTCAAGGCTGTCCAGCGCCTGGTTGACGGCCTTCTCAGGCAGCTCCAGCGCCGCCGCGATATCAGCCGGATTCACCGCCTCGCCGGACACAAATAAAATGGCCTCAACAATCCCAGCCAGGTTTTCGTCACGCATCCCTGCCCTCTTTTCTGCGCCCTACAAACAGGGTGATGTCCTCATAGTTGCTGTCCTGCTCTGCCCAGGCTTTGCCCTGCTTCATCAATTCCAGCATCGCCAAAAACACCGTCACCACCTCCTCCCGGGAGGCGCCGCGGCTTAGCAGCCCCGAAAACTTCAGCGGGGCTTTTCTGGGCTGTCTTAAAATCATCGCCATGCAGGCGGACACGGAATAGCGCTCCCCCTGAATGTGGCGGTCAGGCATTTCATCCAGGGGCTCCTGCTCCCGGGCGGCCCGGCGGCTGACATTGATGAAAGCCCGGATCAGCCCTTCCAGCGTCAGCCCTGAAATCTCAAACTCCGGCTGGGGCAGGGGAAACTCATCCGGCAGCTTGCTGAAGGCCTTGCCCGCCTCTTCTTCAAAGGCCTGCATCTCCAGGGAAATCTGCTTGAACTGGGCGTATTCCTCCAACTGCTGGATGAGCAGCGCCTCCGGCGTCTCCTCATCCTCCGGCAGGCTGGGCGGCACCGGCAGCATCGCCCGGCTTTTGATCTCAAGCAGCGTGGCCGCCATGGTCACAAAGCTGCTGGCCTCGTCCATGTCCATTTCCCCCGCCTCCTGCACGATGCGGATGTACTGGTCGGTCACCTGGGAGACGAAAATATCCTGAATATCAATCTTGGCCCGGCCCACCAGGTGCAGCAGCAGATCAAGGGGCCCGTCAAACTGGCTTAAGCGAATGTGAATGCTGCTCATCTCAGCCTACAGAGGGAAAATAGCTAAAAACACCGGGAGGATGGCGCCCTGCACGGCGTATATGGCCTGAGAAATCCAGCTTCCGATGAAATTGGTGCTGATCAAAAGAATAATCAGCGCGATATGCGCGATGCGAAAAACCTTGCCCCCCAGATTCAGCTTTCCCTTAAAGAAAATATTGTTCACCACATGAAAGCCGTCAAGCGGCGGGATGGGCAAAAGGTTAAACAGCCCCATGCCCAGGTTGATCATCGCCAGCTGAAACAAAAAGCGCTGAAGGTGCAAAAGCACGGGTGACTTGATCAAAGCGCCCAGGCTGTCTGCCAGCTGGGGATAAAGCTGCAGGATAAAGCCGTCCTCCTGAAAGCTCAGAAAAAAGGAGGCGCCCAGGTAATCCAATGCCTCCGGCGCATACAAAAAACGGCCTATCAGCACGGATAAGAGCATAGCCAGCAAAAACAGCACAAAGTTGGTGCATACCCCGGCCAGGGACACAAAAAGGTCGTTCCAGCGGCGGTTGCGGAAGCGGTTGGGGTTGACCGGCACAGGCTTGGCCCAGCCGATTCCCAGGAGAAACAGGCTGATGGTGCCCAGGGGATCCAGATGGCGCAGGGGGTTTAAGGACAGCCTTCCTAAATCCCGGGCGGTGGTGTCCCCGCTTTTCAGCGCCGCGTAGCCGTGGGCCAGCTCATGAAAAGAAATAGCCAACAACACCGCGGGCGCGCGGTAAAGCATGAACTGCAGAAAACCCCAGGGGTCCGATTGCAGCCAGTCCAGCAACTCAGCTTTCCCCTTCCTTCAGGGCCTCTCTGATGCGCGCGGCATCAGCCTCAGCCATCTCCCGGGTCACATAATTCAAAGGCGAAAATCGGCCTTCCAGCGCTTCCTCCAGCCGTTCCAGCGCCTCCCTTTTCTTCCCTGCTTCCAGATCATAGCGGGAGAGGAAATACAGGGTGTCAATCTGGCCGGGCTTGATCCGATGCGCCTTTTCAAAATAGCCCCGGGCCTTTTCCTTGTCCTTAAGCAGCCGGTAATGGGTTTGCCCCAGGTTGTCCAGAATCACCGGGTCCTCATCATCGTATTCCAGGGCCTCCAGGTTATAGGCAAGGGCCTTTTCAGCGTCCCCCTGCTCTATATACAAAAAACCCAGGGATTGGTAGGTAAGCCCGCAGGGTGTCTCCCGGTGGGAGGCCTCCAGCAGCCGGACGCCCTTGTCCAGGTCCCCGGTCTTCCAGCTGGCAACGGCATAGTTCATCAGCAGCTGCTGTTTGCGCTCCGGGTTCATGTCCGGCGCCTTTTGCGCCTTCACCATGATCTGTTTTACCTTTTCAAAAGCGCCCTCTTCCCCTGAGCGCAGCAGCAAAACCGCGTAAGGCAACATATAGCTGGCCGATACCTCGCCCTGCTGGTACAGCTCCTCATAGAGGGCCCGCGCTTCTTTTGTCTGTCCGCGCTGGTGCTTTAGCAGCGCCTGGCGCATTTTCAGTTTGCTCATAAATCCCATGCTTACAGTGTTCAACCTTTCTCATCAGCCGCAGACAGCGATGCTCCAGCGCTGCATATTCCGCTGCCGCCTTGGCAGATAGCTGGCGGCGTTCAGCACAATATATCATGCCCTGCCTGACAATGGCAAGGGCGCGCCCGGGATCCTTCAGCCGGTGTTCATAGATTTTGGCCAGGGCGGTGCACACATGAAAACTCATGCTGCTCTCCTCCAGCACCGCCTCATAGGCGTCCGCCGCCTTCAGATTGCTTTTACAGCGCTTGTACATGTCCCCCAGGCGCACCCAGGCCCTGGCCTTGACGTCCTGGTCCGTGCAGGCCCTAAAGCAGCTGGCGGCCTTCTCCACCTGACCGTGCTTCTCATAGACTTTGCCCAGGCTGAAAATATCCCGGTGGTGCCGGGCGTCCATGGGATTTTCGTGCAGGTGGCTCATCAATAACTTCAGCCGCGCCAGGGAAAGGATGTCCAGATAATTGTGGCGCAGCACCTCGGTCATCAGGCCCTCATCCCGGGTTTTCAGATACTCAAAAAAGCGCGCCGGGATATCAGCGCCAGGCAGATCGTCCTCCCGTGGCTGCCCAAACACCTGCTCCTCAAGCCGGCTTAAGGCGCACTGCCTGAGGCGCAGCTTATACACACGCCTGGCGGCATGAATTACATCAAGGTGCAAGGGGGGCTGATAGCGCTCTTTAAGGCGGTTGACCGTGGCCCGGCTTTCAAGAAGGGGCAGGTCAAAGCTGGCGCCGTTAAACGTGACCAGACAGCGGGCTTCCTCAAACTGCGCAAACACCTTATCCAGCATCTGGGCTTCCTGATGATAGTCCCTGATCAAATATTGCCGGACGCGAAAATCATCCCCCTCAAACCAGCCGACGCCGATCAAAAAAGCAAGGGTGCCCGCCCCGCCCCTTAGGCCCGTGGTCTCCGTATCTAAAAAAAGAAAAGCCTCCAGCGGGATATCCGCCCCGTTTTCAAGCCCCAAATAGGCCAGGGTCTGGGCGCTTAAGAAGCTGCGCCCGGGCGGCAGAGGAGCTTTCGTCTCTTTGATCAGCAGCTCTGATTGTTTTAAGGCGGGCCTTGCCTGGTGGCTGACGGGCTGTGCGGCGCGCAGCCGGTCCAGCATGGAGGCCATCAGCCCCCCTCTGCCTGGAAGAGGGAGGTTTCCTCATCCCTGTCCACCCGGGGCGCCGAAGTAGGCCGGGGCGTGGGGTAGGCGTACCACACCGCCTGGTCATAGCTGGTATCCTCAGGCAAAAAAGCAATGGAAGCGGCGCGCATGGCGGCCTCCTCCTCTTTTGTCTCCGCCTGGCCAAGGCTTGCCAGCGCTTCAGGCGTATCCCCTGCAATCATCTGGCCGATCAAGCCCTCCAGCAGGTAGTGGTTTCCCTTTGTCAGCACATATTCCGGCAGCTTACGCGCCTGGTCCGAGTAAATCTCCAAAGGCACATTCAGGCCATAGAGCGCCGTGGCGTGGGCCACCCCCACATAGCGCAGGTGCCAGGGCTCAAAAATAATGCCGGTGATCTCCTTCCACTCCTCCTGATAGCGGATGATATAGCCAAAACGGTGGGCGTTCTCCGCCACCCAGATGCCCTCCTCCGTATCCCCGAAGTTGGCGTTCAGGTTGGTTTGGGTGGGCGTCTGGATATCCATGGCCAGGCCCAGCTGATGTTCACTGGTCCCGGGCTGGGCCACCCGGCGCTGGGCCTTCGCCTTGCTGCCCACCTCTTCCACCTTGGCGTTAAAGAGAAGCTGCTGAATGCCATAGGAACGGTAGCCCGAGGTGGCATACAGGGTGTAGCCCTTCTCAAAAAAAGCGGCCTCGAACATCTCCTCCAGCGCCCGGGCAGCTTCCTCACACATCAGGATATTTTCCTGAAGGCTTTGTTTGCGGGTTTGAACATCCGGCTTGACCAGATTTTCAGGGACATAGGATTTGCTGATGCGGTTCTGGGCGTTCACCAAAAAAAGCGTTCCCCCCAGATCCATGATGGCTGGCAGCGCTGCCTCAGGGGCTGGGGTCGCCTCAGGCTCAGCGGCAAACGCTGTCGTCAGCGCCAGTGCGCAAAGAACCAGAACTGCAATCAGCTTTTTCATGATTTCCTCTCAGGGTTGATAGAAGATAGAGACATCGCTGTCCCCCGCCTCATCCGTCTCCGCCAATTCCTTGGGGGGCGGAAGGGCGTTAAGCTGGGCACACAGGGCGGCAAAATCCCCGCCGGCGGCCTCGTAATCCATAATGGCCTGCCTGACTTCCTGGTCAAACTCCTCCAGAGACAGCCGGTTGTCCATGATATACCGGGCCACCTCCCGCCCCATGTAGCGCAAGTGCCAGGGTTCATAAATAATGCCGGTAATCTCCTGCTTTTCGGGCAGGTAACGGATGATAAAGCCAAACTCCGCGCAATGCGCTTCCATCCAGCGGGCCTCCGCTGTATTTCCAAACTCAGGCCGCATGCCGTCCTGATTGGCCCATTCCCAGTTTAACACATCAACGCCCAGGCCTGTTTGATGATCAGAGGAACCCGGGAAGGCCACCACGCCGTCATCCCGATTGTACTTCTCCAGGCGGTTATGGTACATGGTGTCCTGCGTGCCATAGCTGCGGTAGGAGCTTTTCACATACAGCGTATGCCCCGCTTCTTCCGCCGCCGCGAACATGTCCATAAGCGCCAGGGCCGCTTCCTTGCGCAGCATATGAGGGCCGCTGACGCTGCGCAGCCCGCTTAAGGATACCAGGTTGTTGGGCACAAAGTCCGCCGCAAGGAGCGCCTGACGGTTCACCAGCGTCAGGTTGCCATTGCGGTTTTCCAGCAGGTTAGCGGCCAGAGGATGGGGCCATTCAGGCAGGGCCCGCGCTCCGATCAGGGGCAGGCAAAGCGCCAGGAAAAGCAAAAACAGCCTTTTTTTCATCCGCCAAATCCCTCCGTGAAATACGCGCCAAAGGAGGCCTGGGACAGCTGGAACACATACAGCTCAAGGGGGATATCCAGCCGGTAAAGCTCCTCCGCATGGGGCTGCCCCACATAGCGCAGATGCCAGGGCTCGTCCGCGATGCCGGTAATCTCCGTCCACTCCGCCTTATAGCGCACAATAAAGCCAAAACGGTGCGCGTTCTCGTGCACCCATTGCCCCTCTTTGGAGCGGCCAAAGCTGCCGTTTAGCTGTTGGTTGGACACCCGGCCCACATCCACCGCCAGGCCCAGCTGATGCTCGCTGCATCCGGGAAGCGCCACCAAAAGGCCCGCCTTCTCAGCGCTTCCGGTGTTGGACACCTTCCGGCGGTAGATAGTATTCTGGCTGTCATAGCTGCGGTATCCGGACACCGCCACCAGATTGTGCCCCTGCTCCTTAGCGGCCAAAAACAGCGTTTCCAGGGCCACTGCCGCCTCCTGCCTCAAGGTCAGGCTGCCGCTGGTCACGCGGACGGCGGGCTTCACCAAATCAGGCGGCACATAGTCCTTTGCCAGCTGAAAGGTGCGGTTGACAAGATAGAGATTGCCGCCCAAAGAGGTCTGGTCCACGCTGAGGCGGATGCCCCCCTGGGCAATGGCAACAACCGCGGCAAACAAGGAAAAAAGCCTAACGATCATCCGTCTTCTCCGGCACAAACAGCCCTGGATACTGGGCGGACAGCCGCATCATGGCCACGGGCTTTAAGCGCACCGAAACCCGGGTGCCGGTGTCCTGATGCTCTTCTTTAAGGATCCGGCCTTGTTTTCGCAGCTCATTTAGCGCCTCGTACTGGACAAAGGGCACAAACACGGTGTATTCCCGCTCGCTGTCCCTAAGGATTTTTGCGATGGCCTCAAGCAGCTGATCGATTCCCTGCCCCGTGCGGGCGGACACCATGAGGGCATCCGGCAGGGCGATTTTGCTTCCCTTGTCCGCGATGTCCGCCTTGTTTAAAACCTCAATCCGGGGCTGGCTGGTGGCGCCCAGGTCCTTGAGCACTTCTTCCACCACCTGGCGCTGCTGTCGGGCCTGGGGGTTGGCGGCGTCAGAGACAATCACCAGCACATCCGCCAGCGCCGCCTCCTCCAGGGTGGACTTGAAGGCTTCCACCAAATCCGTGGGCAGCTTGCTGATAAAGCCCACCGAGTCCACCAGAAGAAAGCTGTCCCCGTCCGGCAATTCCACCTTGCGGGACACCGCGTCCAGGGTCACAAACAATTGGTTCTCCGCGCTAACCTGGGCGCCTGAAATAAGGTTAAGCAGGCTGGACTTGCCGGTGTTGGTGTAGCCCACCAGGGCCACCACCGGGATATCGTTTTGCTGCCGGTTTTTCCGGCGGATGGCGCGCTGGCGCTCCAATTCCTCCAAATCCTTGGTCAGGATTTGAATCCGCCGCCTGATATAGCGCCGGTCCATCTCCAGCTTGCTTTCGCCCGGGCCCCGGGTGCCGATGCCGCCAGCCAATCGGGAAAGGGCGGAACGCGCACCGACCAGGTGGCTGGAGCGGTACTTCAACTGGGCCAGGCTTACCTGCAGCTTGCCTTCGCTGGTGGTGGCGCGCTGGGCGAAGATATCAAGAATCAGCGTGGTGCGGTCGATAACCCGGCTGCCGGTCAGCTCCTCCAGATGGCTTAGCTGAACGCTGGTCAGCTCATCATCCGCGATGACCAGATCAGCCTCCAGCGCCTGCACATCCAGGGACACCTCCATGGCCTTGCCGGGGCCGATGTAGGTCTTGGGATCCATGGCGGACTTGGCCTGCAGGACGCGCCCCACCACCTGTGCCCCCGCGCTCTCCGCCAGGGCCGCAAGCTCATCAAGAGAAGCCTGATTGTCAATGCCAATCAGGAAGGCCCGCTCGACTTCCGCCTGGGTCAGCTGCTCCATTACCGGGGCCGCCTGGTCGTTTAGGTAGATGGCCTCCATCCATTTGGGGTGGCTGAGCGCCCGGGCGCCTGTTGCCATCACGGGGCCAGGCTTGTAGCCTGATACCTCATCCGGCAACAGATAGCAGACGCTGGCCCCTGCTACGCTGCCGTCCTCATGGGCCCCCAGGGCGCAAATGGCATCCAGCCTGAGGGCTTTCAGCGCGGAGATATCCACATCCGACAGCAGGCTTTGCCCGTCCGGGTGGGTATGAATGCAGCGCACCCGGCTAAGCCTGTTCTCGTTTCGGCGCAGGGAAAAATCCGCCAGGGGCACAGAATCTCTGTGCCCCACGGCAATATCCAGCACCTCCCCGCTGCGGGAGAGATACAGAGCGATTTCGCGCCGGATTTGAGCTGAAAACCGGCACAGCGCCTGGGCCAGCTCAAAGGGGAGGAATTCATCCGTCCCCACGGGAAAATCAAACAGCAAAGCCAGTTCCTTTTGCACGCTGTCCCTGATTCCCGTTAAGTTTCCTCTCAGTTCCGGCATAATCTCCTCTTTTTAAGTCCTCAGGCCCGGTTTTTTCGGTAGTCCTCAATGGCGGCGTGGATGGCCTCCTCCGCCAGCACCGAGCAGTGCACCTTTTGCGGCGGCAGGCCGTCCAGAGCCTCCAAAACCGCCTTGTTGCTGACCTTCAGCGCCTCTTCCAGACTTTTTCCCCGCACCATCTCTGTGGCCATAGAGCTGGTAGCAATGGCGGCCCCGCAGCCAAAGGTCTTAAACCGCACATCCTGGATGACATCCTCCTCCACCCGGATGTAGACTTTCATAATATCCCCGCAGGTGGCGTTGCCCACGGTGCCGATGCCATTGGCGTCGGAAAGCTCCCCAACATTGCGGGGATTGCTGAAATGATCCATGACTTTATCGCTGTACATATATTTCGCTCCTTAGCTGGCTAACGGGGACATGGCCCGCAGCTTGTCAACGATGCCGGGCAATACGCCCAGCACCGTGTTAATTTCTTCCTCGGTGGTTGCTTCAGACAGGGTAAAGCGCAGGCTGCTGTGAGCCTCCTCCGCATCCAGGCCCATGCTTAAGAGCACATGGGAAGGCTCAAGGGAGCCGGAGGCACAGGCGGACCCGGAGGAGGCCGCGATGCCGTTAAGATCCAGATGTAAAAGCAGCGCCTCTCCTTCGATAAACCGGAAGGACAGGTTGGCGTTGTTGGGAAGGCGGCTGTTTCGGTCCCCGTTGAGCCGCACATGGGAAATGGCATCCATGATGCCGTCTATCAGGCGGTTGCGAAGCGCGGTGATCCGCGCGGTTTTTTCTTCTATCCCCTGGCCCGCGCGCGCAGCTGCCAGGCCCAGGCCCACGATGCCCGGCACATTTTCCGTGCCGGCGCGGCGATTGCGCTCCTGGGCGCCCCCGTGAAGCAGGGGTGTGATCCGGGTGCCGGTGCGCACATACAGGGCGCCTATCCCCTTGGGCGCGCCAAACTTGTGGCCGGAAAGGGACAGGAGATCCGCCTGCCAGGCCTTCACGTCCACCGGAATGGCGCCCACTGCCTGCACCGCATCCGTATGGAAGGGGATTTTCCGCGCCCGGGCCAGGGCGCCAATGGCGGCCACCGGCTGCAGGGCGCCGATCTCGTTGTTGGCAGCCATGATGGAAATGAGGATGGTGCGGTCTGTGATCGCCTTTTCAACCTCATCGGGATTGATGATCCCGGAGGCATCCGGCATTAGATAGCTCACTTCAAACCCCTGGGTTTCCAGCCATTTGGCCGTTTCCAGCACTGCAGGGTGCTCAATGGCGCTGGTGATGATGTGATTGCCCTTATTGCGGTTGGCAAAGGCGATGCCCTTAAGGGCCCAGTTATCGCTTTCTGTGCCGCCGCTGGTGAAATAAACTTCGCCCGGCTTACAACCGATCAATTGGGCCACCTGCTTGCGCGCCTCATCCACAGCCTGGCGCGCATCGCGGCCGGTGGCATAAATGCCGGAAGCGTTGCCAAAATGCCCCTTAAGATAGGGCATCATGCCCTCCAGCACTTCAGGAGAAATGGGGGTGGTGGCGGCGTTATCCAAATATATCCTGTTCAATGGGTCACCTTCTCTGCATTTGAAATGAGGGAGGGATTGGCCAGCATGTCTTTAAGCGTCACGGTGTTCATGACCTCTTCAATGCCCCGGGTCAGGTATTCCCAGGTGCCTTTAAGCGCACAGACGCGGCTGTTTTCACAGGTGTCCGCGTCCAGCACGCAGTGGGACAAGGTCAAGGGACCCTCAACGCTTTCAATAATCTGGGCCACCGTAATCTCCCCAGGGTTTTTCGCCAGCAAATAGCCCCCCTTGTTGCCGCGAACCGAGACAATCAGTCCGCTGCGCCTCAGGGCGCCTAAGAGTTGCTCCGTGTATTCCCTGGGCTGCCCCGCTCTGATAATCCTGCGAAGCGGCTGGGGTCCTTTATCCTGATGCTGCGCTAAGTGCAGCATGGCATGCATAGCATAATGGCTTTTGGCCGTCAGTTTCACTCTTCCTCCCAATCCCGACAAAATCACTCAGGATTAAAAGCAGTGTACACCCCCAAAGCGCCCTTGTCAATTGCTGATTCAG
>DAISYX010000016.1:0-9787 GCA_036825095.1 Clostridia bacterium
TAAGGCAGAGCTCAACGCCCAGCGGTTCTCCGCGGCAAAGCTGCCCATCCCGGATCCCGTCACCGGCTATATCGGCAGGCTGACCAACGGCGTAGCCCTGGTGAACGCAGGCCAGGAGGTCTATGCCGTCACCCTGCCCTAAGCCCCAAGAGGAGGAAACGTGAACATCATCGATGGCATCCTGCTGTTTATCCTGGCGATCAGCGTGATTTACGGCTTTTACCATGGCTTTATCCAGTCCGTGGCCAGCCTGGTGGCGCTGGGCCTGTCCATCCTCTCCGGCTTTATGTTCGGCCCCGCCTTGGCAAGGCTTTTTGCGGGGGATCAAACCGTAAGCGGCCTGATAGCCAACATGACGGACGCCGTGGCCCGGGTGGGGGACTTTGACCTGGCCTCCGCCCCGGTCAGCGGGGTATCCGGCAGCGTCCTGGACACGGTGCTAAACAGCGTGGCGCTGCCGGACAGCGTTGAGCAGGCGCTGCGCAGCAATATCCTCACCCAGGCCTTCCAGCAAAGCGGGCTTAGCACCGTGAACGACTATGTCTCCCACACCCTGGTGAACACCGGCATCAGCATCCTGAGCTTCCTGGCCTGCTTCGCCGCGGCCTATCTGGTGCTCACCCTGCTGCTCTCCCTTGTCCGCCACGTCTTTGAGTTCCCCATCTTAAGACAGCTGGACTGGCTGGCCGGCGGCGCCTTCGGCCTGGTCAGGGGCGCTGCCTTATGCTATTTGCTGGTGCTGGTCATCCCCCTGGTGCAGATCATCATCCCGGGCGAGCAGTTCGTGGAGCTGCTGGAGGCCAGCACGCTTGCCGGCTGGTTTTCAAACGAGGGGCTGTTTATGCAGGTTATCGGGATGGTATGAAAAAGCATCTGGAGCGGTCTTGTTGACCGCCACCGATGCAAAGGTTTTTTAAAGGGGCGCAAGCCCTTTTTTGTTTTATTCCTGGGCCAAAAGGCTGATCAGCTTGTTGCTGCGGTCCATGAAGGCCTTGAGTTCTTCCCCTTCCAGGGGCTGGGAGGACAGGCGCGCCAGGTCAAAAATCTGCCTGATGAGCAGGCTTTTCTTCTCCCCCGCCTCCATCTGGGCGATGGCCTGAACGGATTTGTTCCCCCGGTTCAGCACCAGGGTATAGCGCTGGGGAAAGGCCTGCTGCTGGCCGTAGATGCGGCTCATGTCCTTATAGCGCCGCAGCTGCTCGTCCTCTGTGAGGACGCCGGGAAGCTCTTTGTCGGAAAGGGAGGCCAGCTTCACCTCCATCTCCGGCTGCGCCAGCACCTCCCGCACCCGGGTCTGCATCTCTTCCTCGTTGATGCCCTGGCCCTCCTCGCTTTCCTCCTGAAGGCCCTTGATGTCCGCGTCCACCCGCAAAAACTGCATGTCCTGGCCGCCGGAATGCTCCAGGAAGGACATATAGTTCACGTCAATCAGAGTATCCAGCACCGCCACATCGATCTCCCGGGCCTCAAAGGGGGCCACGCTTGCCGCCTGACGGGCGGCGTCCGTGGTGTAGTAAACCTTTTTCTCGGTCTTTCCTTCGTTGCGGGCCTTGTATTCGTCCAGCGTCAGATAGTCCCCCTTGGTGGTTTTTAAAAGCAGGGAGCCCTTCACCGCGTCATAGAACTTCCGGTCGCTCACGCAGCCGTATTTGATGAAGGGATGGATGTCATCCCAGTAGCGCTGATAGGTTTCCCGCTGGGTGCTAAAGAGGCTGTTAAGCTTGTCCGCCACCTTTTTAACGATATGGGTGGACAGCTTGCGCACATAGCCGTCGTTTTGCAAAAAGGAGCGGGACACGTTCAGCGGCAGATCCGGGCAGTCGATCACGCCCTTGAGCACCATCAAAAACTCGGGGATGACCTCTTTGATATTGTCCGCCACGAAAACCTGGCGGTTAAAGAGCTTGATCTCTCCGTCCTGGCCGGAAAAATCCTTCCTGATCCGGGGGAAATAGAGGATGCCCTTAAGGTTGAAGGGATAATCCACATTCAGGTGAATCCAGAACAGGGGCTCCTCCCAGGTGCGAAACAGCTTCCGGTAGGTTTCCTTGTATTCCTCCTCGGTGCAGTCCTTGGGGGATTTCAGCCACAGGGGCTGGGTGTCGTTGATCTGGACCGGGGCGGGTTCCGGCACTGAGAAAGGCTCCGGCTCCGCCTGCGCTTCCGTGCTGTCCTCCCCAGCTTCCTGGGCGGCCTTTTCCGCGTCCTTTTTCTTTTTCTTCGCTTCCTTCTCCCACTCCTTGCGCTGCTTTTCGTGCTGCGCCTTGCGCTCCTTCAGGTCCTCCAGGTCCTCCAGGATCACCGGGACGCTCATATAGCCGCAGTATTTCTCCAGCACCTCCCGGACGCGATGAGGCTCCAAAAACTCCTCTTCCTCAGCCATAAGGCGCATGGTGATGGTGGTACCCCTGCTGGCCCTTTCGCCCGGCTTCATCTCAAAGGTGATGCCGTCCTTGCTCTCCCAGGCCACCGCCTCCGCCCCCTCCTGGTGGGAGAGGGTGTCGATACTGACCCGGTCCGCCGCCATGAAGGCGGAATAAAAGCCCAGCCCAAAGTGCCCGATGATGCCGGCGGGATCCTCCCCGGTGTAGTTCTTTAAGAATTCCTCCGCGCTGGAGAAGGCCACCTGGTTGATGTAGCGGTCCACCTCCTGGGCAGTCATGCCGATGCCGTTGTCCGACACCCGGATTTCCCGCTTCTTTTTGTCCACGGTGACGGTCACCTGAAGCTCTTCCCCTGAACCCAGGCCCAGCATTCTAAGCTTGGTGATGGCGTCCACCCCGTTTGAGACAATCTCCCGGATGAAGATATCCTTATCCGAATAAAGCCAGCGCTTGATCACCGGCATGATGTTCTGCGCGTCAATGGATATGCTGCCCTTTTGGGCGCTTGTTTTCTCTTTGGCCATGGTAATCCTCCGAATCCACAATATTAACGCCCCTATCTTATCATTGCGGCGGGGCAAATGCAACCATTTTTTAGCACTCAAGCCGTCTGAGTGCTAAAAACGGGCCTTCTGCTTTATATCCCCGTTCCTCGCTTGTGCCCCCGGCCTCCGGCATGATATACTTGTTTATGACGAAACGATTACAGGAGGATGGGATGAAAGCCCTGACGGCGGAACAACGCGCTGCGGCGCGGCAACTGGTGCTTATCATTGTGGGCTGCGCCATGGGCGCCGCCAGCTATCCCCTGTTTTTAACCCCCAACCACATCGCCCCTGGGGGCGTGACAGGGCTGACCACCATCCTGAACTTTCATTTCGGCCTGCCCGTCGGCTTAAGCAGCCTGGCGCTGAACATCCCGCTGCTGATTGCCGGCTGGAAGGTCATCGGCCTGCGCTTTGTGCTGCGCACCCTTTTTGCCACGGTGCTTTTTTCAGGCCTGATTGATCTGATGGCTTTTGCGCCCTTAAGCCTGGACCCCTTGATGGCCTGCATCTTTGGCGGGGTGATTCTGGGCGCGGGCATCGCGCTGATCATGCGGGGGGGCGCCACCACCGGCGGAACGGACCTTTTGGCCCGCATCGTGCACAAAAAGTTCCCGGTGATCTCCACCGGCGCCTTCCTTTTCGCCTTTGATTTGGCGGTGATCTTGCTGGCCTGGATTTTTATCAGCGCCCAGCACGCCATGTACGCCATCATCTGCGTCTATCTCTCCGCCCGGGTGTTGGACAAGGTGCTGGCGGGAGTGGGCACGGACAAGGCCTTTCATATCATTTCCGGGCAATGGGAGACCATCGCCAGCCGCCTGATGCGGGAGATCGAACGGGGCGTCACCTTGCTGCCGGCCACCGGCGCCTATTCCGGCAATGAGAACAAGATGCTCATCTGCGTGGTGGGCCGGCTTGAGACCGTGCAGGTCAAGCGCATCGTGGACGAAGAGGACCCCTTGGCCTTTGTCTACATCACCGACACCCATGAAACCCTGGGCGAGGGTTTCCGAAAGCTTTCCGGGGAGGATCAATGAGCAGCTACCAATCCCTTTACCGCACCTGGCGCCCCCATCGTTTTTCCGACATGGTGGGTCAGGACGCCACCCGGCTGATGCTTAAAAACCAGGCGAAGACCGGGCATGTGGCCCACGCCTATCTTTTCTGCGGCAGCCATGGCACCGGCAAAACCAGCGCCGCCCGGATCATGGCGCTGGCCATCAACTGCGAAAACCCCCAGGAAGGGGACCCTTGCCTTAATTGTGACAGCTGTAAAAACTTAAGCCAGGAAACCTCCCTGGACCTGCTTGAAATGGACGCCGCCAGCAACTCCTCGGTGGACAATGTGCGGGTGATGCTTTCCAAAACCGACTATCCCCCCCAGTTTGTCAAATACAAAGTTTACATCATCGACGAGGTGCACATGCTCTCCGGCGCCGCCTTCAACGCGCTGCTGAAAACCCTGGAGGAGCCGCCCCACTACATGGTCTTTATCCTGGCCACCACGGAGCCGCAAAAGCTTCCGGCCACCATCCTCTCCCGCTGCCAGCGTTTTGACTTTGGCCGCATCGCGGACGCCCAGATTGTGGGCCGGCTTAAGCAGGCCATCCCCCCGGAGCAGACGGCGGACGAGGAAGCGCTGCAGCTGATCGCATCCGCCGCTGAGGGCAGCATGCGAGACGCCTGGAGCCTTTTGGACATGGTGATGGCCTCCGGCCTCACCCTCTCCCAGGAGAATGTCAGACAGGCGCTGGGCTCGGTCAGCCAGGAGATGCTGTTTGATTTTCTGGATTCGCTTATCCGCTGTGACAGCGCCGCAGCCCTGGGCCACATCAACACCCTGATGCGCCAGGGGCGGGATGTGCAGGTCTTCCTTAAGGACCTGAGCGCCCATGTCCGCCAGGTGCTGGGCGTAAAATTAGCCGGACAGCCCATCCACCCCGTGGGCGACAAGGCGCTTGAGCAGCTGCGCCTTCAGGCGGACGGGGCCAGCGAGATAAACCTGGTCAATATCCTGGAAAAATGCATGCAGGCGGAAAACGACGCCCGCTGGGCGGCCACGCCCCGGGCGGTTTTGGATGTGTTCGCCCTGCGCCTCTGCCAGGTGGAGCAGGAGCAGGACCTGGAAGGGATTCTGGCCAGGCTCAGCCATCTGGAGTCCGCGCTTTTGGAAAGGGGCAGAAGCCCCCAGCCAGTGCCGGCTCCGCCCCCCCTGCCACAGGAGACGTCAGAGCCTGCGCCTCAGGCGGCGGAAAAGGCTGCCCCTGAAATGCCGCTGCCTCTGGCCGAGCCATTAAAGCCCGCCCCCGCCGCCTCGCCCAAGGAGGCCTGGAACCGGACGCTGGAGCGTCTGGGCCGGGAGGAGGCGGGCATTTTCTCCCTGTTGCAGCGGGGCCGCTATGGCGGCTATCAGGACGGGGTCTTCACCCTGGCCCTGCCGCCGGAGGAGAGCATCTTTGCGGACATGCTGAACGAAGAAAGCCGTTCCCGGGTGATCAGCCAGCTATTGCAGCAGGAGATGGGCATACCCGTCTCCTTCCGGGCCGCCCGCCAGGAGAGGGCCCAGGAGGAGGATCAGGAGGCCCTGGCCCAGGAGAACCTCCAGCTGCTCTCCCGGGTTTTTGGCCGGGACAAGATCATCGTCAAGTCCGACCCCAGCTGATCAGACGTACGCAGGACACAGGCTGCCCGCCATTTGCCCGCGAAGCCGTCGCGGCAGAAAGGACCAAACCATGAGTGAGAACAGAGCCAGATATTCCTCTGCCCCTTTAAGGGACATGAACAAGCGGCCGCCCAAGCCTCAGACCAACCGGCGCCCCCCCCAGCAGCAGCTGGGCCAGACCGCACCCCGGGCCCGCAGCTTCCCTGTGCTTCAGGTGATGCTGATCATGGTTCTGCCCATTATGTTCATCGTCTCCCTGCTGGTAAAAGATACCCGGCTCTACTGGGCGTTTGTCGGGCTAAGCCTTCTGTGCCTGCTGGCCATGGCGCTGCTGCGCGCCTTTGTGCCGGGCGCCCGCAAGGTCTTGGGCGTGGTACACGCGGCCATGATCGCGGTGGCGCTTTTTGCGCTGCTGGTTTCCACGCCGCCGCCCCCTGTGGACACGGTGCAGCAGCCCCAAAGCCTCCAATCCATTTTCAATGACAATTCCAGCGCCAGCATGGTGGACATGGTGCAAAGCCAGGCCCAGTCACAGCCTGATCCCACGGAAAGCCCTGCCTCCGCTTCCCAGGCCCAGCAGAAATTGGATCAGTTTATGTCCGCCTGGATGAACACGGATTACGCCGGCATGGTCAGCCTGTCCCTGCCCAACTGGGTCAACCAGCATGAGGACGCCACGGACGCGGAGAAGAGCATGTTCCACCTGCGGGCCAACCGCAGCATTCTGGACTATGAGGTGCTGGATGTCTCCGGCAACGACGGGGATCAGGCCCGCACCATCTCTCTTCAGGCTTCCGTCAGCAAGAACAACGGCGAGGCCCCCTTGCAGTACAACTTCCAGATTCTTATGATGCGGGTGAACAACGTCTGGTATGTGGACCCCAACTCCATCTCCTCCTCCCAGGTGGCAAACGCCCAGCCCCAGCAGCAGCAAGCGGTCACAAACCAGGTTCAGCAGGAGGAGGTAACGGCCCAGGCGCAACTGCCCCTGACGCCAGCCGTCAGCCCGGACACCATCCTCTACTACAACGCGGACGGCGGCAAGTATTATCATCTGGACCCCAACTGCTCCTCCATCGGCGCCCAGTACCGCCCCCTCACCGCCATGTTCTATTACCGGGATGTGTCTTCCACCAAGCTGAAAAACCTGATCCCCTGCCCTGACTGCAACGCCCCCGCCCGGTGAGGATGGAGCAGCGGCTGGACACCTACGCCGTCTGGGAAGCGCTGAAAGCAGGGAGCGAATGCCCCCTGTGCGCGCTGAGGCGAAAGACGGAGCGGCAGCTGATTGAACGCTGCCTGGGCGGCGCTGTGATGAGCCCCCAGGACCGGCAGCGGGTGAACGCCGCAGGCTTTTGCGCGGAGCATCACCGCCAGCTCTATGCCAAAAACAACCGGTTGGGCCATGCGCTGCTGGCGCTTTCCCGGCTGCAGACCATCAGACCCCAGCTTGAAAAAGCGCTTGACCGCCTGGAGGCGGACGCAGGCAAGCGGCCCTCCCGCCTGAAACGCCAGAAGGCGGCTGACCAGCCAGGCGATGCCCTGATGGCCCTCAGCAATACCTGCCTTATCTGTCAGGATCTGGAGGCGCATTCAGTCCGCCAGGCGCAGACCCTCCTCTACCTTTGGCAGCGGGACCCGGCGTTTAAGGCCAGGCTGATCGCCTCCAGGTGGGTCTGCCTGCCGGACGCCGCCAGGCTTTTGGACCTGGCCCCGCAGCTTTCAGGGGAGGCGCGGGGTGAGTTTCTCGCCTGCCTGCGCCAGGGGCTGATGGACAACTTAGCCAGGCTTGAGGCGGAGCTGGATTGGTTCACCCGCAAATTTGACTACCGCAACCAGGACGCCCCCTGGGGTCAAAGCAGGGACGCCCTGGAGCGCACAGCCGGCAAGCTGGGAGGGTGGTGTTTGGGCCCTGAGCCCCTGAATGAAGATGCGCAGTAAAAAAGAACGGATGAAGAAAACGCTGTCGGCGCTGCTGGGGCTGGCCCTGTTTTTTTGCCTGCCCACCGGGAATCTGGAGGGCCTGCTTACCGACCAAAGCCCCCAGGAGGCCCAGGAACGCCTGGGCACCCTGTATTTCAGGGCCGCAAACAGCCGCTGGCTTGAGCGGGAGCAGCGGCCCGTCGCCTTTACCCGCAGCGAAAGCTACGAAAAAGCGCTGGTGCAGGCGCTGATTGACGGGCCGCTTCAAAGCAGCAGGCTTTCCCCCCTCTTCCCCCAGGGCACCCAGGTGCTCTCGGTGATCTCTGAAGGGCGCCAGTTGTTTGTCACCTTCAATGAGCGGCTGATGGCCAGTTACCCGGATGAAGCCGCCAGCATCAACCAGGCGGATTACCGCAGCGGCGAGGGGCTTATGCGCCGGGAACTGGCCATGGCTTCTTTGGTGAACACCCTGACGGAAAACGGGGAATACGCCCAGGTGCAGGTGCTGGTGCGGGCGGAAACCACCCTCACGGGCTCATTACGCCTCAGCAGCCGCTACTACCTAAAGGACAGCGACAGCCTGCCCGATCCCCTCACCCGGCAGGAGGAGCTGATCATGCTGCCGGGCTATGCCGCAGAGCAGGTGATGGCCCTGTGGAAAAGGCGGGACTGGACGGCGCTGAGGGAGCGCCTGGTTCAGGGCCCGGCAGATGCCGCCGCGCAAAGCGCCTTCACCCAGGCTCTTGAGGCCTCCCCTGTCATCCTGCAATACACCGTCAGCCCCGGCATCCCCGCCCCTGACGGCAGCTATGCGGTGGCCAGCCTGTCCCTTTCTTATCAGGTAACAGGCGGCGTGGAAAAAAGCATCGAAAACTGGCCCCTGTACCTGATCCGCTCCCCCGGCGCCTGGGAGGTCCCCTGGGACGCTTTTGTCGCCTTGCTTGAGGCCAGCCAATGAGAAAGAAACGCCTGGTCGCCCTCCTGACGGCCTGCCTGATAATCCTTGGCGGATGCAGCAGCGTCCCCGTCCGGGACACAGCGGATGTCACGCTGCCGCCCCCGTCCTCCCCCTATTCCGCCCCTTTGGGAGATCAGAGCGAGGAGATCATCCAGCGGGTGTCCCTGTCGCTGCCAAGCCCTGTCACCGGTCAGCTCACCATGGTCTCTGACCGCCTGGCCCTGCCTGCGGCCCGCCATCCGGCGGAAACGGTGCTGACCCGGCTGTTCTCCTTCCAAAGCAATGATCAGGCTTTGGCAATCAGCGAAAACGACGCGCTGCAGCTCATGTCCGGCCGGGGGGTGGAGCTTTCAGGCGGCACCGCGGTGGTCAATCTGGCCGCCAGCGCCTTAAGCCTCTCCGCTCAGGAGCTTTTCCGGGCCGGTATGGCCATCGCCAACACCCTCTCCCAGTGGGGAGACATCCGCCATGTGAACATCCTGGTCAATGACCAGCACCCGGGCCTGGACCCGGCCGCCACGGTGCCCCTGGGCAGCCTGGTGGCGGATACCACGCCGGGGGCGGCGGCCAGCCTCTGGGAGGCCAGGGGCAGCCAGCGCACCGGCAATGTGCAGGGCGGCTTTTCCTTGGGTGCCACCCTTTATTTCCCTGCGGCGGCAGGCCGGGGCATCCTGGCGGAAGGCCGCACAGTCAGCTTCCATGACGCGGGCCTCTCCTCCATGGCCTCCTCCCTTCTGGGCGCGCTGTCCGCGGGCGCTTCCACCCTCCCCGGGGTGCCGCAGCTGCCGGACCTAAACGCGCTGCTCACCAGCAACCCTTTGGTGGAAGAGCTGCCGGGCGCCCAGGGCCGGATCATCCTCCTGTCTTTTAATGAGAGCGCCAACGAGCAGCTGATCGCTGCCGGCATCCCCCGCTCGGTGATGATGGCCTCCCTCTGCCTCACCCTCACCACCTTTTTGCCCGGCCTTGCGGGTATTAAGGTGCGCATCGGCACGGAGATGATCAGCGCCGTGGTGCCTGCCGGAACGCTTGAGGGCGCAGGGCAGGAGATCTTCTTTGAAGACCAAGTGATGCGGCGCACGGATTTTCGGCATTTCCTGCTTGATTACTGCACCCTTTATTTTGCGGACGGCACAGGCGCCCTGGCCCGCACCCGCCGGGCCATCCCCTATCACCAGACGCGAAGCCCCCGCTATGTGCTAAATGAGCTGCTCACAGGCCCCCAGTACACGGACAGCAACCCCGCCCTCCTGCCTGTTCTGCCGGAGGGCTTAAGGGACGCGGACTGGCTGGGAATCACCCGGCACAGCGA
>DAISYX010000016.1:9887-19672 GCA_036825095.1 Clostridia bacterium
ACATACTGCTGCACAATGGAAAGCCCCAGGCCCGTGCCGCCGGACTCCCGGCCACGGGCCTTGTCCACCCGGTAAAAGCGTTCAAAGATATGGGACTGGCTCTCCTTGGGGATGCCCGGGCCGTTGTCGGCCACAGTCAGCACCGCTTCCTTGCCCACCCGCTGGAGCGTCACGGTGATCTTCCCCTGCTTTGGCGTGTACTTCACCGCGTTATCCATTAAATTGTAAACAATCTGCTGCATCATGGACTTGTCCGCCAGCATATCGCAGCTGTCCTGAAGCTGAAGCTGCATCTCCTGCTCCCGCTTTGCCATCATGGGCTGCAGGCGGTGCTGGGCGTCCTTGACCACCTCAGCCAGGGAGAGCTTCTCCTTGTTAAGCTCGCTGGATCGGGAATCCACCTTCACCAGCACCAAAAGATCAGAGACAATGGAGGAAAGCCGGTTGATCTCCGCATTCACATCGCCCAGGAACTCCGTGCGCAATTCCGCGTCCATATCCGGCTGATAGATCAGGCTTTCTATCATAATTTTCATCGTGGCCAGGGGCGTTTTCAATTCATGGCTGGCGTTTGAGACAAACTGGTTGCGGGTCTGGTTAAGCGCCTCCAGCTGTTCGCTCATGGAGTTGAAGGCGACGGCCAGCTGCTTGATCTCCCCGCTGCCCTTCTCCTCCACCCGGGCCCCCAGGTCGCCTTTGGACATGCGCAGAATCACCTTGGTCATTTCGCTGATGGGCCGGGTGAAGACGCCGGAGAAGAACATGCCGGAGGTGACCGCGGCCAGCGCCACCGCCACAAAGAGGATGGTCATCTGCGTCTGCACAGCGGAAAGGCCCTGCATCAGGCCGCCCACCGAGGACACCAGCATCATCACCCCAATCACATGAGAGGCGCTGACAATGCCCGCGGTGGAATAGCTCACCCATTCCTCCGCCCCCGCAAAGCGCAGCATGCGCTCCGCCTGGGCCGCTTCGCCCGTTTCCAGCGAGTGCACGCCATAATCCGCCGTTTCGCCGCGCACCAGGATGCTGGCCACCTCCGGATAATCAAGCCTTCGGCCCAGCGCTGTCTGAAAGCTGTCCGCCTGCACCTTGCCCTGTTCATCCATTAGCAGCACGCGCCCTCCCAGCTCCGCGCCGGCCCTTCGCACCGTGTCGTCCAGGCCTTCCGCGTCTGAAAACGTCAGAAAGCCCGCCGCCTGCACGGCCCATTTCTCAAGACCGGCGCGGTCCGCCTGGATGCGCTGGGAGAACAGATACTCCCCCAGCATATTGATCAGCGTCCCTGCCATCACCAGGAAGGACAGCCCGATAATTAAAAAAAACGCCAGCATCACCTTCCACCGGATGCTGGCAAAGGGATTACTCATCCCGGTCAGTAAAATAATATCCCACACCCCACTTGGTGAAGATAAACTCCGGCTGAGTGGGGTTGCGCTCCACCTTCTCCCGCAGGCGCCGGATGTGCACGTCCACCGTGCGCTCATCCCCCGCGTAGTCGCTCTTCCAGACAGCGTCCAGCATCTCCTCCCGGCTGAACACCCGGCCGCGATTGGTGATAAACAGGTTTAAAAGGTCAAACTCCTTGGCGGTGAGGCGGACATCCTTGCCGTTTAGCTGCACGGAACGGTTCACCGTATTCACCACCAGATCCCGCACCTTGATCACCTTGCCGTCCTCCGGCACGGTGTTCTGGGCCGCCCGGCGCAAAATGGTCTTGATCCGGGCCTTGACTTCCAGAATATTGAAGGGCTTGGTCATATAGTCATCCGCGCCGTATTCCAGGCCCAGGATTTTGTCCATGTCCTCCCCCTTGGCGGTGAGCATGATGATGGGCACATTGCTCACCTCACGGATGCGCTGGCAGACGGTGATGCCGTCGATCTTGGGCAGCATCACGTCCAGGAGTATCAGATCCACCTCGTTTTCACGAAAAAGGGTCAGGGCCTCTTCCCCGTCATAGGCCACCAGGGTCTCATAGCCATCCTTCTCCAGGGTATACTTCAGCCCTTTGATGAGAATCGGTTCATCGTCTACCAGAAGGATCCGCTTGGCCATGATGAGTCATCCTTTCCCGCTTGCCGAAACAAATAATGATTTGTTCATATTTTACAACAAACAGCCCCTAAAAAGCAAGGTATTCGAAACAAATCATTCATAGTTGTGCCGGTGCGACAGGTGAAAAGGCCTTAGTCCAGCGCCTCTACCCCTTCTACCGCCTTCCTGCGGCCTAAAACCAGCAGCCGGTCCTCTTGGGCAAGCAAGGTATCCGGCGTGATGTCCATGGACATGTCATTGCCGTGATAAAGGGCCAGCAGGGTCACCTGGTGGCGCCTGCGGATATCCGCCTCCCGGAGGGTCTTGCCCGCCCAATCCTTAGGGCAGGAGAGGTTGACCAGCACATAATCCCCGTCCAGGCTGATCAGATCCAAAAGATGGGGGCTTGTCAGGGAGTGGGCCACCCGCTCCCCCATGTCCCGCTCGGGGAACACCACCCGGTCCACGCCCAGTTTTCTCAGCACCTTGGCGTGCATCGCATCGGTGGCCTTGCCCACGATGTACTTGGCCCCCAGCTCCTTGCACAGTATGCAGGCCATGATGGAGTGCTCCAGGTTGTCCCCAATGGCCACAATCGCGGCGTCAAAATTGCGGATGCCCAGGCTGCGCATCCCCTCCTCGTCCATGGCGCTCACCTGAAGGGCGCTGGTCACATGGGGCGCGATGGCCGCCACCCGGCTTTCCTCCGAGTCAATGGCCAGCACCTCGTGGCCCAGGTCGTTTAGGGTGCGGGCCAGGGCGGATCCAAAGCGCCCCACCCCAAAGATGATATATTGCTTCCTGTCTGACATTTTATTCTCTCCTTTTCCGGTCAGCCGATGATGATCTCTTCCTCAGCGTAGCGTACCCCAGGCCGCTGGCTTCCATGCCGGCGGGTGATGGACAGCATCATGGTCAGGGGCCCTACCCGGCCAAAATACATCAGCAGAATCAGCCATAGCTGGCTTGGGTGGGTGAGCAGCCGGGTGCCCACCGCCGTCAGCCCCACCGTGCCCAGCGCGGAGGCCTCCTCAAACACCAGGTCGAGCATGGAGAAGCCCTGGTGCTGCTCCCAAAGGCTCATCAACACCCCGCCCGCAAACAACAGCGCCAGATAGAGCAGGAAAATGCTCAGCACCGTACGGGTTAACATCAAAGGCAGGCGTTTGTGGAAGGCGTTGATATCCTCCCGCCCTTTAAGAACGCTGCGGGTGATAGCCACCAGCACAAAAAGGGTGGTGGTTTTGATGCCGCCGCCGGTGGAGGCGGGGGAGGCGCCGATAAACATCAGAAGCGTGGAAAACAGCTTGCTGGCGTCATGCAGGCCACTTTGCTCCACGCTGTAAAAGCCCGCCGTCCTGGTGGTGACGGACTGAAAAAAGGCGCTGAGCAGCTTGTCCCCCGCCCCAGGGTCCGCCCCCAGAGTTAAGGGGTTATTCCATTCCGTCAGGGCAAAAAAGAAGGTGCCCGAAATCAAAAGAACAGCGCTGGTCACCAGCACGACTTTGGTGTGCAGGGCAAAGCGGCGCGGCTGGCGCCCCTTGTCCAGCACATCCGCCAGCACGGCAAAGCCCAGGCCGCCCAGGATGATCAGCCCTGCGATGGTCAGAAGCACCAGCGGGTCATCCACAAAGGTGGTGAGGCTGCTCGCGGTTGAAAATAGGTCGATCCCGGCGTTGCAAAAGGCGCTGATGGCGTGGAACACCGCATAATACAGGCCCTGGGCCATCCCCAGCCGGGGCACAAAGTGAATGGAGAGGATCAGCGCCCCCAGCAGCTCCACCCCAAAAGCAATCAGCACAAAGCGCAGCGTGTTGCGCACAGCGCCGGAAAGCCCGGGCAGGCTCATGGTGTCATGCAGCAGAATCCGGCTGCGCAGGGAAACCCGCCGCCCAATCAGCACCAGCACCGAGGTAGCAAACAGCATAAAGCCAAGCCCGCCTATCTGTATCAGGCAGAGGACGACGATCTCCCCAAACAGGGAGTAGGTGGCCGCCACATCCACCACCATCAGCCCCGTCACACAGGAGGCGCTGGTGGCGGTAAAAAGCGCCTCCAGAAACGAAACGGAGACGCCCGGCTCATGGGCGGTGGGCAAAAGCAAAAGCCCCGTTCCCGTTAGAATAATCACCATAAAGCCCAGGGCCAGGGTCTTGGCCGGGTTCACGCTGATACGGGGCTTTATGCTTTTGTCCGATGTATTCATCTTTGTCTTGCCTCAACAAAGAAAGGGCTGCAATGCGGGCCATCCGCATTCACAACCCAAAGAAAGCCGGCGGGAAGGGGCTCAGCCCTCTCCCTGTCCGTCTTCGCCCTCATCCTCCCCGTCCTCCAGGGCGTGCTCGGGAAAGAAGGGCTGGTGGCACTGGGGGCACAGGTAGTCCTCTTCAAAGTCGAAGTCCGTGATGTCAAAGCGGGTCTGGTAGCCGCAGTTAGGGCACTCGTACTCCACCACCGCTTCCCCTTCCTGGCTTGAGCGGTGGCCGCAGCCCTCACAGCCCTCCTCGTCGTCCAGGTCGAAGTCCTCATCCTCGTCCTCAAATACCGCGTCTTCCAGCTCCGCCAGGTCCTCGTCCAGGTCGTCCAGGAACTCGTCCAGCTCGTCCTGACGCAGCTGCAGCTCTTCCACTTCCTCCGCGAAGGCCTCCAGCGTTTCCACAATCTTCAGCAGCAGCTTGTGCTCGGGCTTGTCCTCCTTGAGGCTCATCCCCTCGGCCAGGCCCTTTAGGAACTCAACCTTTCTGTACAGCTCGCTCATGGTGTTCTCCTCTCCTATGGTTTGCGGGGTTCAGGCCCTGGACAGGTATTCCCCTGTCCGGGTATCCAGTTTGATGACGTCACCGATGTTGATAAACAGCGGCACCATCAGGGTAAAGCCAGTCTCCAAGGTGGCGGGCTTGTAGGTGTTGGAGGCGGTATCCCCCTTGAAGCCCGGCTCCGTCTGGGTGACTTCCAGGTCCACAAAGTTAGGCGCCTCCACGGAAAAAGCGGTGCCCTTAAAGAATTTGATGGTCACGTTGCTGTTTTCCTTGACAAATTGGATGGCCTCCTCCACCTGATCGTAATTCAGGGGCATCTGCTCATAGCTGTCCGGGTCCATAAAATAATACAGGGTGCCATCGTTGTACAGGTACTGCATGTCCTTGGATTCGATGATGGCACGGGGCATCTTATCCGAGGGGTTGAAGGTGCGCTCCACCACGGTGCCGTTCATCACGTTCTTGATTTTGGTGCGCACAAAGGCCGCGCCCTTGCCCGGCTTCACATGCTGAAAGTCCACGATGCTCCAGACGCCGCCGTCCCATTCGATGGTAATCCCTTTTTTGAAATCGCCCGCTGTGACCATGCTATCTCCTCCGAATCAACAAATTGCTTTTATATTACAGGATAATCAGTTCTCTGGGGGCGCTCACAAGGGAGCGGGCCCCGGTTTCGGTCACCAGGCAGGAGTTCTCAATCCGCACCCCGCCCAGCCCCGGCACATAGATGCCCGGCTCCACCGTCACCACATGCCCCGGCCTGAGGCTGTCCCCGCAGGCGGGGCTGAGCCGCGGGTTTTCGTGGATATCAATGCCCACCGCGTGCCCCAGGCCATGGCCAAAGCGCTCGCCATAGCCAGCCTCGCCTATGATTTTGCGGGCGATGGCGTCCACCTCCCGGCAGATCTTTCCCGGGGCCAGCGCCTCCTGGCAGGTGATCTGCGCCCTGAGCACGATCTCATAAATCTCGCGCATCTGGCTGCCCGGCTGCCCCAGCGCCACCGTGCGGGTCATGTCCGCGCAATAGCCGCCCAGCTTTGCCCCAAAGTCAAAGGTGATCATGTCCCCGGTTTCCACCTGGCGGTCCCCCGGGATGGCATGGGGCAGGGAGCCATTGGGGCCGGAGGCCACGATGGTATCAAAAGCCGTGTCATCCGCCCCCAGCTCAAGCAGGCGGTAGTTCAGCATCCGCTGAAGCTGCTTTTCCGTCACCCCCGGCTTAATCTGGGTGAGGATATAGTCAAAGGCCTCGCAGGAGATGGCGCAGGCCTTTTCAATCAGCGCCACCTCAGCCTCGTCCTTGATTTCGCGCAGTTTTTCCGGCTGCATGTTAAGGGGGGCAAGCGTCACTTCTCCCAGGGCCTCCTGAAGGGCCCGGCCTTCCTTTACGGTGACGTAGTCATCTTCATAGAGAAGCTCCGTAAGCCCTGCCCCATGGGCCAGGCCGGCCGCCACCTGGGCATGGCCGGAGATGCCCGAAATCTGATGGACCGAAAAACCCGGCGCCTGCTGCTGGGCCTGCTCCACATAGCGGAAATCCGTTACAATGGCGCGCAAATCCCGGGACAAAAGCAACAGCCCTTCCCCGGTATAGCCGCTAAGATAAAACACATTGGATGAGCGATGGACGATAATGCCCTGCCTGTCCCCCAGGCCGCAGGCCTTCATCAGACGCTTGGTTCTGGCCATTCCTTCCTCCCCTGCTTTTCTATGGATCACACCGTATTCTACCACAGCAGGAGTCGTTTGACTATCACAAAACGTAAGGCAGCTCCCTATGCGGCGCATCCAAGCGCGCCATCCTCCTGAAGGCTGCCAAAACATGGGAGTTTAGCAGATCCGCCGATATTCGCCAGGGGTGATGCCTTTTATTTGCTTAAACACCCGGGTGAAGTGGGCGGCGGAGCCAAAGCCCACCTGCCGGGCTATCTGCTGGATTTGAAAGGAGGGGTCCGCCAGAAGCTCCTCCGCCCTCCTGATGCGCAGGCTGTTGACGGTCTGGAGGAAGCTCTGCCCGGTGTGCTGGTTGATCAGACGCGAAAGGTGCCACTGGCTTACATACACGCTGTCAGCGACGCTTTCAAGTGAAATGGCCTGTGCATAATGCTTGCGGATGTATGCCATGGCTGCGCTTAAAACAAAGCTGGAGGCATCGCTGTCCGGGGTTTCCGCGGGCTTGCCCTGTGCCGCCGGCGGGTTCATCTCCCGGCAGCGCCTCGCCATTTCCCTCACCGCTTCCATCAGCTCAGGCATTTTGCTGGGTTTAAGCAGATAGCGGGTCACGCCCAGGCTGATGGCCTGGCGGGCATATTCAAAATCCCGATGGGCTGTCAGCACGCTGATCTGAAGGCCGGGCAGCTCGCTTAAAAGGGCCGCAATCATCCTAAGACCGTCCAGGTTTGGCATGCGGATATCCGTCAGGAGGATATCCGGCTTCAGCCGCCGGATGACCGCCAGGCCTTCCTGGCCGTCATAGGCCTCGGCCACCACGGCGCAGCCAAACTCCTCCCAGGGGATCATGCGCTTAAGCCCATTGATAATAATGCGCTCGTCATCCACCAGAATGACTTTCAGCTGCTTTGTTGCGCTGTCCATCTTGCCCTCAGCCTTTGACAGCGCCTGCTGTCAGCCCCTTGATGATGTATTTCTGAAGCGCCATATAGACAATCAGCATCGGCACCACCACCACCACCACGGCGGCGGCCATCAGGCCGAAATCCGTGCCATACTGGCTGGAAATCTCGCGCAGGATGGCGCTGACGGGCATCAAGGCCCTTGAGCGCAGCAGCACCATCTGTAAAAAAAGATCGTTATAGCTCCAGATAAAGGTAAATATCCCCACGGTGGCCAAGGCGGATTTGGACAGGGGAAGGATGACCCGGAGAAAAATCCGGAACACGCCCGCCCCATCAATAAAGGCCGCCTCCTCCAGCTCATAGGGCAGGGTAGCGATAAAGCCCGTCATCACCGTGGTGGCAAACGCCAGGTTTCCCGCAATCTGCACCAGCCCTACGCCGCTGAGGGTGTCAAACAGCCCGGCAGAGGAGATCATCCGGTACACCGGCACAATGGTGGAGAAGGCAGGAAACATCAAGGCGGCGACCAACAGGGAGCGCAGCGCCTTCTTCCCCTTGAAAACATAGCGCGTCATAGCGTAGGCCATCATGGCGGCCAGGAGCATCACGGAAAGCGTAACACCCCCGGAGAGGATCAGGGAGTTCTTGTAGCCGCGCAGAATGTTGACGTTTGGGTTGGTGAAAGCCTCCTGGTAGTTGTCCCAGATGGGGCTTAGCATCACAGCAGGCGAGGCCAGATCATACACCCGGGAGCCCTGGAGGGTGTCATAGGCCTGCAAATCGCTCTCCGGCCGGCTTTTTTCAAAGCTGCTCTGCCCCAGCAGCTGGGCAAAGGGGCTTTCCGGGTCAAGCTCCGCGCTGCCCTGCTCTTTTTCAAGAACGGGGTTGCCTTCCTCATCAAAAAGCAGTCTGTCATACCGCTCGCGCCCATGCTCATCCTTTAAGACTTCCTCGCGCACAATAACGCCGTTCCGGTCGCGCCTAAAGACCCGTTCAAGAGCCGGGGAAAAAGAGTCGTTCACCACCAGGCTGGTGTCCTTAAAGGAGTTGTTGAGCACCCAAACGAAGGGGAAAATCGTGGTCAGCGCCCACAGACCCAGCAGGGCGTAAATCAACGCCCGTGTGAAGACATGGGGCAGGCCGCGCCGGAAAAAACGCATCCTCACAGGCCCTCACCTCCCCGGCGCATCAGGGCTGTCATCAGCCCTGCCGCCAGCACCCCCAGAACCACGATGATGATGGAGATCGCCGAGCCATAGTCCACATTCTGCGCCACAAAAGCCTGGCTGTGCATGTAGGTGCCCAGGAAGTGGGTCAGGCCGTTTGGCGCCCCGTTTTTGGCAATCACCGAGGGCAGGTCAAAAACCTTGATAGCGCCTGTAACCGCCAGGGTGGCGCAGGTGATGAGCACATCCCTTAGCAGCGGCAGGGTGATATACCAGATGCGCCTCAGGCCGGAGGCGCCGTCCATGGCGGCGGACTCGAAAATTTCCTCCGGGATGGCGTTGATGCCGGTCAGGAGGATGACAAAATAAAAACCCACATACTGCCATAAAACCGGAATCACCACCATGGTATAGGCGCGCTCCTTGCTGAGCCACAGCACCTTTTCCCGGCCCATCAGCGTCATCAGCTGATTGAGCATGCCGCCCTCATAGCTATAAAACAGCGAGAACATCAGGCCGATGGCGGTGGCGGAAATGACGATGGGAAAGAAAAACACAATCCGGAAGAATTGCTGCCCCCGCCGCACGCTGTCCACCATCAGCGCCAGGACCAGCCCCAGACCCACCTGAAAAACCAGCGCCAGCGGCATCATCACCACGGAGTTGCGCAGGGCGCGGACGGCCACCGGGTCCCGGGTGAAGAAGGTTCTGAAGTTTTCAAGCCCCAAAAACTCGCCGGGGCTTCCGATTAAACCCTTGATGTCAAACAGCGCGTTATAGATGTTCACGATAAAGGGATAATACAGGAAAACAGCCATCAAAACCAGCGGCGGCAAAAGAAAAACCAAAAGCGGACGCCTGTCGCGGTAAAGCATGTGTCACATCCTTCTTCAGGGCAGGGCGGAAGCCTTCCTGTTTTATTTTAGCAGCGCTTCCTGGCTTTGAACAGCGCGGCGTTGAATGCCAAGCCCGCTGCCCGCAAGGGGCGCGGCAGCGGGCTTGGCTTAAAAGGGAAGCTTCGGTCAGTTACTTGCCAAAGGGCGCCAGTTCCATGACCCCCTTCCAGACATCGGCGGGATCCGCCGTGCCGTCGGCGATGCCGGGAATCTGGCTGAACCAGTAGGAGCGCGCCTCAGGGTCCATGGCGTCCTGCAGCGGCCCATACATGGTGGTCAGGCCGGCATTGAGCATTTCAAAAGAGCTTTCCAGCAGCTTTCCCTTGAACTGGAAGGCCGCCAGCGCCACAG
>DAISYX010000016.1:19682-22674 GCA_036825095.1 Clostridia bacterium
GTGGTCAGATAGGCCAGCAGGTCCACAACGGCATCACGCTTGGCCGGGTCGTCCCAGGCTTTGCGGGACACATAGAACCCCATGGACACACCGCCCATAAAAGCGGTGGGCTGCGCCTCTTCCGAGGTCACCGGGAAGGGAACCACCACAGTGGTATCGTAGTTTTCTTCCGGGATGCCGTTGGCAAACCAGGAACCATCCATCTGCATGGCGGCTTTTTTGTCGCGGAACATCTGGGAGGTCACCGCCTCGGTGGTAGCGTTCACGTCCACCGGGAAGGCCCCCAGCTCATAGAGCTCATGGATTTTGGCGTTGCCGTCAATCCAGGCCTGAGGAATGGGATCGCCCGCCTTGGGGCGCGCCAGGTAGTCGGCCTCAGAGGAGGCGGACAGCACGGTGACGTCCGCAATGTAGTGGGGGATATCCGAGAAGGAGACGGCGATGGGTACAATCCCGGCCTCCTTGAACCTGGCAATGGCGTCCACCAGGTTCTCCCAGGTAGTGGGCAGCTGGGCGCCAACCTGCTCAAACAGGTCGATATTGCAGAACAGGCCTTCCCAGAAAGGCCGCACCGGGATGCTGTAGACCACACCGTCCGGTTCCGCGATGGCGGTGTTGACGGGCAGGTTCAGTTCGGGATAGGCGGCGTTAATCTCCTCAATGGGCACCACCTTTTCAAGGATGGGGGCGGAGTCCGCGGTCTTAGCGAAGAAGAAAAGCAGATCCGCTTCGTTCCCGGCCGCGAAATCATTGAGCACCCCCGCCTTGAAGACCTCGTCCCCCGTGCTTGAGGCATCCTCAATCTTGTTGCCTGTTTTTTCTTCCCAGGCTTTCAGCAGGGCCACATAGGTTTCCGCCGCCGCGTCGGTGCCGGCGAAGGTCGAGACCGTTTTAAGCGTTACACCCTCCGCCAGGGACAGGAAGCTCAGGCTGAGCAGCATCACCAGGCTAATCAGAAAAGCCAGAATCTTGCGCATGGAAATCCTCCTTCATTGATATTTTTCCTGTTTAGCATACCGGAAAACCCATGCCGCGTCATTCTCCATTCATGTTGTTTCTTGCAAATTCTTGCCCAGTTCGTCCATTTTCATGTCCAAAGGGAGGGAGATCAGCGCCCTGGTGTCCCCTTGCGGGCCTGAGAAAATAGAAAGGGCGGCCCGGCCCCGGTAGTGCAGCTGCAATCGCTCCGCGATGCTGCGCAGGCCCAGGTGACGGGCCAGACCGGGCCGGGCCAGGTCCAGTAGCTTAGCAATCCGGGCTTCATCCGCGCTTGTGAGGCGCCGACCGGTGTTTATCACCCTGATGTCAAGATGGCGCTCCGTCCGGCTGATCTCAAGCCTTATCTCCCCTCCGCCCGCCGGGGCGATGCCGTGCTCCAGCGCGTTCTCAAGCAAGGTCTGGATCATCATCCCGGGCAGCTCATGATTCAAAAGCGCTTCATCCGCCGTGATCCGGGTCTCCAGCCGCTCCCCGTAGCGCAGGCTGAGAAAGTAAAAATAAGCCCGCGCGGCCTCCAGCTCCTCCCCAAGCGTGCGGAAATGGCCGCCGCCACGGTCCAGGCTGGCGTTTAGCAGGGTGCTCAGCGCGTCAATCATCGCGCCGATCTGGGCGTTGCCATCCATCCTGGCCTGCCAGTTGATCAGCTCCAGCGCATTATTAAGAAAATGCGGGTTAACCCGGTTTTGCAGGGCCGCGATCCGGGCGTCGCGAAGGAGGATTTCCTTTCGGTAGGAGTTGTCAATCAGCTCTTCAAGCCTCAGGCTCATGGCGGTAAAAGCCCGGCCCGCCTGGCCGATTTCATCCGGGCCCTTCATGGGCAATTTCAGCCCCCATTCGCCCTGTTCAATGCGCCGGGAGCCCTCGGCCAATTTGCGCAGCGGCCGGGTGATGCGCCGATGCGCAAACAGAAAAATCAGCCCGCCGATGGGCAGCATCCCCAGCAGCAAGGTCACCATCAGGCGCTTATAGGCATCGATCTGCGCAAACGCCACGCTCTTTTCCATGGAAAACCGGGTCATCAGGCTGTAGTCCCGCTGGCTGTCGGCCTGGGTATACAGCAGATATTCCTGGCTGTCCGAAAACCCCAGCGTTTGATTCTGGGTGACAAAACCAGGGCTGTGGTATTCGTCCAGCCCGATCTCGGCCTTGCCCAGGCCCTGCGCCGCCGTCAAAACAGGCGAGAAGAAAACATCCTGATTCAGGCAGAACACCAGCATGCCAAAGGGCTCCAGGCGCCGGTCATAAAGGTTGCGCGCCAGGTAGATCTCACCCTCGTGCGCCAAAAACCTGCTGGCGGTGTCCAGGCCGGCGCTTAAGTCCAGCACACGCTCATGCAGGCCCTGGGCATATCTTTCCGCGCTTTCCTCACCGCCCTGGGTGTACATCAGGCGGTCCGGCTCGCTGAAGAGAAAAAACACCGCCACCTTGATAGCCCGCTCCCTGGAGAAGCGCTGGTTTAAATAGGCACGGCTGGCACGATAAAAATCCTGATGCTTAAAGGTGCCGCGCCGATATTCCGCTTGCGCGTGCTCAAGAACCCCGTCATAAGTGACATCCTTGCTGGCCCGGATCATGCGCTCCACTTCCTCCCGTGCCCGCTCATGGGCCAGTTGGGCGCGGGAGGAAAGAAACGCCTGGGTGCTGTCCCGCAGGGAATCAAAAAATACGCTTCCCATGTAAGCGCCAAGCACCGCGATGGGCACCAGCCAGCAGGCCAGCATCATCAGCAGAATGCGGGTGCGCAGGCTTGTCTTTGCGGTCATCCCTTACCCTCAAGCCGGCTCTCCTGCCCCCAAAGACAGGCCGGGAATAATCGTGCCTTCATGTTGCCTGGCGCCCCTTTAACGTTTAAAATTCTTATCTTGTCAGGCCCAATGTATACCATCCTCAGTTTAGCGTCAAGGCGCGGCGCTTCGTTGACAGCCCCTATGGCCCCATCTATAATGCCGGTAATTCAATAAATGTCGAAAGGCGATAGGGCGATGGACGAACG
>DAISYX010000017.1:0-2140 GCA_036825095.1 Clostridia bacterium
TGGCAATAATATACCAACGATCCGGCGGGCTGGCAAGAAAAAGGAAACGCCAGGCGGGCTTATTGAACCGCCGCCTGGAAGGCCTCAAAGAAGGGGGGGCAGGACCAGGTGCCGCAGGCGCTAAGGGAGGTGCCGGACACAGCCATCTGGAGCACCAGGCCGTTAGGGTAGTGGATCAAAAGGGCCTGTCCGGTTTCGTTTAGCTGGCTGCCCTGAAAGGCGGCCTGGGAGAGGAGGGTGTCCATCAGCCGGGCCACCAGGGCGGGATCGGTGACGCTGCCCACGCCTGAGAGCTGCAGGGTGCTGGCGCCCGCAGGCAGGGTATCCCTGAGGGATTCGCTGCCGATTAAGGCGCTGCCCGCAAAGGACACGCGCTGGAAGACGCGCATGCGGCCCTCCACCATCGCTGCGACCGCGCCGCCGCCCAGGCCGTTCACCGCATAGACATCCTCCCCGGTTCCAACCACGCTGCTGAGGACATCCCCGGAGCGGTCAAGGGCGGGCTCGTCTGTGGTGAGGGCCACCGTGCCCAGGGCCTGACCAGTGAGGCCCCTGGCATCGGCGGGGCTGTTTAGCAGACGGTAGTAGCGGCCATCCAGGCGGATCAGCGGGAAATTGCCGCCGCTGCTGCGGGCCCATACGCCCTGGTAATCAGGCCTGTCCTCCTGGGAGAGGACCAGGCTGTCCCGGGGGATATCCGCCAGGGAGCGGCTGCCCTCGGGCAGGCCCTCGGCGCTGCCTGCCTGCTGATGGCTGACCTGGGGGATGGCCTGGGGCATCTGGCTGAAGGTGAGGGCGCCAAGGCCCAGCACCAGCGCCAGGGAAAGGGCAAAGGCCAGGGCGCGGCCCTGGGGGGTGATCCTGGCGGCGGGGCGCTTGGGAACACGGTGTAACAGACCAGGGTCCGCATGCAGCCCGCCCAGGGTTTCCTCCGCCACTTGGGGCAGTTGCTCAAGTCGGATCAAGGGAATCGCCTCCGTCCAAAAATTGTCTTAGTTTGTTCCGGCCCCGGGAGAGGCGGCTGGAAACGGTGCCTTCCGGCAGGCCCAGAATTTCAGCGGTTTGGCTGATGGAATAGTTCTGGTAGTAGTAGAGGAGGAAAATCTCCCGTTCGCCCGCCGGCAGGGCGTTCACCGCCTGCATCAGGGCCTCCTTCTCGGTGAGGTTCTCGATCTCGTCCCGGCCCGGGATAATCTCAAGCTTGCGGCTGCCAAGCAAGACGCGCTTGTGCCAGCTGGAACGCCAGAGATCCCTGCAGCGGTTAAGGGCCACCTTCAAAAGCCAGGCTTTCTCCTTGCCGGGAATCAGGGCCGGGTTGCTCTCCATCAGGCGGATGAAAACCTCCTGGGTGACATCCTCCGCGTTGGCCCGGTTGCCCAGGTAAAAGTAGCTGACCCGCAGCACATCTGTGGCATACTGCTCATAGAGGGCTTCCACCTGGCTGGGATCCATGCCGCCGGGATGACCGCTTTCATTCATTCAACGCTTGACCGCCTTCTTTTCATGCACGGGAGAATCAGGAAAAAACACCTTCATCATTATAGCAAAAAAGGGAGGGACGCGACAGGCGGCCCCTCCCTTAAAGTTAATTTAGCTGTTGCTGTGCCGGTCGCTGCGGCGCCGGCGGGTTTCCTCCGCCTGTTTGCTGCCGCTGCTTTGGGGGGTGTTCTTGGGATCCGCCCCCGCGCTGCCCTTGGCCGCGTCCTGATCCGGGGAAGGCGCGGCTGGCCGCTGGCTTGCCTGGGTCTGAGCGGGAGGCGCCTGTGTGCCTGGCTGCTGCCCTGCCTGAGGCGGCGTGGCACCGGGGCGGTAGGCTGTGGTGCTTTGGGGCGGCGCTGTGGGCGGCATCTGTCCTGCCTGGGCGCTGCCCGGGCGATAGGCCGTGGTGTTCTGGGACGGGGTGCCTGTCTGGCCTGTGGGCGGCGTGGTGCCGGGGCGATAGGCCGTCGTGTTCTGGGACGGGGCGCCCGTCTGGCCTGTGGGCGGCGTGGCGCCGGGGCGATAGGCCGTGGTGCCCTGGGGCGGGACGCCTGTCTGGCCTGTGGGCGGCGTGGCGCCGGGGCGGTAGGCCGTCGTGTTCTGGGACGGGGCGCCCGTCTGGCCTGTGGGCGGCGTGGCGCCGGGGCGGTAGGGGGCGGTA
>DAISYX010000017.1:2240-5996 GCA_036825095.1 Clostridia bacterium
CGGGGCGCCCGTCTGGCCTGTGGGCGGCGTGGCGCCGGGGCGGTAGGGGGCGGTAGCGCCGGGCTGCTGTGCCTGCTGGCCGGACCGGGGGGGCGCGTAGGGGGACTGGGCCTGCTGGGGCTGGGCTGGGCGCGCCTGGGGCGAGCCGGATTGCTGGGCTGCCTGCTGGCGGCGCTGGGCTGCCCGCTGGGCCGCGCGCTTCTGGTTTTGGTTATAGAGGTGATAGGCGTAGTACCCGCCGCCGCCCAAAAGGGCGATCAGGCCCACGGCCACCCAGCCGATGGGGAAGGAGGAGTCCGCTTTTTGAGGCGCTTCCGTCTCCAGCACCATGAAGGTGGGCAGGGGTTCTAAATCCGGCGCCTCTGAAGGGGAGGTGCCGGGGGTGGCGATGGCCTCCACCGGGGGGGTGGGGGTGCCCAGGGGGTTGAAGGGCTCGTAGGAGGGGTTCAGAAGGGTGGGGTTCTGCCACACCGAGCTGTTGAAATCCTCCACCGAGGTGATCTGCCCCGGCTGCACATTGGGGCTGGTGACGGTGGTGTTGGTGCTGAGGTACTCTGGGCTTTGCAGGTAGCTTGAGAGCTGGCCCATGGGCAGCACCTTGAAATAGCTGCTCATCACGTAGCCCTCAGTGCCGCCCTGGTTGATGTGATACCACAGGCCGTCAGACTGCTGCTGGCTGCCGTAGACCAGGGCGAAGGCGTTTTTATCCATCATTTTCAGGCTGTCCGTGGAGGTGGAGGGCCCACGGCGCAGGCGCACGCTGTTGGCGGTGACATAGCCGTAGCTGGACGGGCTGTCCAGGGTAACCGGCGGCAGGGTCGCTGCCGGAGGCGTGGGCGTGGGGGTGCGCAGGGATTCCAGATAGGCCTGGGTCTCCGCAGCGCTGAGCATGCGCAGCTGGTCTGCGCGCACAAAACCATACCCCGCGCCGAACTGAATCAGATGCCAGGTGTCGCCGGCCACATATTCCTGCCCCTGCACATGCACCACAGCGCTGTTTTGGAGCACGTCCAGAATCTGGGCGTTGGTGTCCGCGTAGGCGCGCATGGGCACATGGTCTCCCAGGGTGATGGCGTAGCCGCTCACCTGCTGGGGCCGCTGGGTGGGGGTGGGGGAAGGCGTGGCCTGGGGCTTTAGCTGCTCCAGGTAGGGGGCGGCCTCCTGCTCGCTGATGCGCCGCAGGGCGCTGTCCGGCAGGTATCCGCTTTGGGTGAGGGCCAGGGCGTCCACGCTGTTCCAGCCTTCGCTTCCCACATAAGTCTGACCCCAGATATACACCAGCGTGCCGGGGGACAGGGTGGCCAGGATGCTCTCATCCTGCTGGGACACGCCTGAGCGCAGCGCCGCCTGGTGGATGGTGAGGGCATAGCCATGATAGGGCACGGGCGTGGCCGTCACCTGGGTTGTGGGGCTGGGGGAAGGCGTTGGGGTGGGCGTGGGCGTGGGCGTGGAGGCGGCAGCTGTGGGGGTGGGGGTATCTCTTTCAGGCATGGGGCTGGCTAGGGTGGCCTGATAGCGGTCGGACTCCTCCTGGCTGTAAAGCCGGGCGTAGCGCGCCACCAGGAAGCCGTCCTTCCCGCCCGCAGTGGTGATGTTGTACCAAACCTCGCCGTCCACCGTCTGCTGCTCATACACCCAGAAGCGCTCCCCCCGGTCCAGGGTGCCGATGCGGCTGGAACCGGCGGTGGAAGTGCTGGAGCGGAGATTGACCCCGCCCGCAGCGGTGACCTCGCCCCAGCGGTCAATCACCGCGCCGTCCGGGATGTCCGGAAGGCCGGGGGTGGCGGTGGGCGCGGGGGAGGGCGTGAAGCCCAGCAGGGCAGCCGCCTCCTCAAAGCTGAGCACCCGCACCACATTGGCCTTCAGGAAGCCCTGCTGGCCCTTGATCTCTGCCAGATACCAGTCCTCCCCGGCGCGGTTTTTAAGGCTGCCGATGAGATGGGCCAGGTCCTGGCGGCTGACGGTGGAAATAACGTTGCCGTCCTTTACCTCCGGGGTGTTGCGGAAGTTGATGTTGTCGTTGTTGGGGTAGGCGTATTTGTCCTCCGTCGTGATGTCAAAGGGGATGGTGGTGGGCTCCGGCGTGGCCGTGGGCACAGGGGTGGCGGTGGCGGGCTTTAAGTAGGTGAAGATCACCTCGGCTTGAGAGAGCACGCCTGTTGCGCTCACCGTGACGTTCACGGTGCGCTCGCCCTGAAGCACCAGGCCGTTGATGGTTTCCGGCGCGGTGACAGGATGGGCGCCGGGCTCCAGCGCCATTTCCTGGCTGGCGGAGAGGGGGTTGCCCGCCTCATCCCGGTAGTGAACACGAAGGGTGGCGGTTTTGATGCTGATGTCCCGGAAGACAAAGTCCACCTCCGCGGGTGAAGCTGCGCCGTTGGCGTCCACGGTGACCGTCTGCTGGGCAGCGCCGGTCAGCTCATACACGGCGGAATCCACCAGGCTGAGATTTGCGGCGATCAGGGTTTGCTCGCCCTCCTTGGCGGGCACAGTCTCGGTGTAGAGCAGGACGCCCGCTTCGTTTACGTAATTCACCGGCACCAGGGCCACCTTGGGCGCGGGGGCCGGGGTGGGGGTGGGCTCTTCGGTGGGTGTGGGCGTGGCCAGGCTGTAGAGGAAAGTGAGGCTGGCGGGGCTGGCCTGGTTGTTGCTGACGGAGACGGGCTTGGTGGCCTCGTCCAAAAGGGTGTAACCCTCCTTCAGGTCCCGGGGGCTGGGGCTGATCTGATGGACGCCCTCGCCCAGGCTGAGGCTGTCCTCGCTGGCGACCGGAACCCCGTTCTGATCCACATAGTAGATGGTGATCTCCACCTCCTGGGATACCGCGGGCTTGAGCTCGTAGACGAAGGTGATCTCAGAGGGCACCGCCCCCCGCTCGTCCACGGTGACGGTGAAATGGGCGTCGCCCGTCAGGACATAATCCGGCTGCAGGTCCGTGGGCCAGGGCTCGATGATGTGTTCGCCCGGGGCCAGGGTCTGGGTCCGGGAGCTGGCCACCGTCTGGCCTTTGTCATTCAGGAAATAAATGGTGAGGGTGGCGGGCTGAACCTCCGCCTGGTAGTGATAGGTGAAGGTGATGTCAGAGGGGTTGACGCCGGATTCGGTGACCTCAACAATCGCCTCGCCCTGCCCGGTAAGGCTGTAGTCCCCAGGCACCCTGGAAGCGTCCGGCGTCACAATGTGCTGTCCGGCGGGCAGTTCTCGCTGCTCGGAGGCGAACTCCTGATTGTTCTGATCCACGTAATGAATGGTGATGGCGGCGGGCTGGATGACCGCCTGATAGTGATAGGTAAAGGTGATGTCAGACGGATTGGCGCCATCTGCATCCACGGTGACGGAAAACTGGCTGTCCCCGGTGAGGGAGTAGCCCTCCGGCACCTTAACGGGGTCGGGCGTTACCGGGTGAGTGCCCGGATTCAGGGTGCGCTGCTCGGAGGCGAACTCCTGATTGTTCTGGTCAACGTAATGAATGGTGATGGTGGCGGGCTGGATGGCCTTCTGATAGTTGAAGGTGATGTCAGAGGGGTTGGCGCCGGATTCAGTCACCTCGACAAAGTAATCCGCCGGCCCGGTGAGGCTGTAGTCTCCAGGCACCCTGGAAGCGTCCGGCGTCACAATGTGCTGCCCGGCGGGCAATACCCGCTGTTCGGAGGCGAACTCGGCCCCGTTCTGATCCACGTAATGAATGGTGATGGCGGCGGGCTGGATGGCCTTCTGATAGTTGAAGGTGATGTCAGAGGGGTTGGCGCCGGATTC
>DAISYX010000017.1:6096-17233 GCA_036825095.1 Clostridia bacterium
GCTGGATGGCCTTCTGATAGTTGAAGGTGATGTCAGAGGGGTTGGCGCCGGATTCGGTCACCTCGACAAAGTAATCCGCCGGCCCGGTGAGGCTGTAGTCTCCGGGCACCCTGGAAGCGTCCGGGGTCACAATGTGCTGCCCGGCGGGCAATACCCGCTGCTCGGAGGCGAACTCGGCCCCGTTCTGGTCCACATAGCGGATGGTGATGCTGGCGGGCTGAATCACCGGCTGATAATGATAATGAAAGGTGATGTCAGAGGGATTGGCCCCGCCGGCATCCACGGTGACGGAAAACTGGCTGTCCCCGGTGAGGGTGTAGCCCTCCGGCACCTTACCGGGGTCAGGCGCCACCGGGTGGGTGCCCGGATCCAGGGTGCGCTGCTCGGAGGCGAACTCCTGGTTATCCTGATCCACATAGTGGATAAAGAGGGTGGCGGGCTTTATTTCCTCAGACGGCGGATCCGGCTGGGGGCCGGCCAGGCTGATATAGAGGAAATAGGTGGCCAGGGTTTCCCCATTTAGTCCCAGGGCCTGCACCTCAAGGGGCTCTGTTGTTAAGTCCAGCCCCGCGTCACTGAAATACAAGTGATCAATCAGCGTGCCGTTGGGGGTGGAAAAACCGCCCGGATACTGGTCGTAGATATCCAGGATGATCAGGCTGGCCTCCGGGTCCGCCTGGGCCTGGGGATCCAGATAGAGCCAGTAGCTGGTGGGATAGCCCTCATAGGGCACCGCAACGGCATCCACCTGCAGGGGCTGCCCCTGGCTGTCGGTGTAGGCCAGGGAGAAGGTCACCGGCGAGAGCGCCTGCCCAAAAACAGAAAGGGCGGGCAGCAGCAGGATAAGAGCGGTGACAAGCGCCGCCAGGCGGCGGGTGGGGCGATGGGATGGCATTGAATTCATAAACCTGGCCTCCTCTTGTGGGCGTGGTATTCGTTACAATTCTATTACAGAATTTTTAACCTGTCAATCAAACCCGGAAAGGCGCAGGAAGCGGCCCTTCGATACATACAACGCGCCGGGGCCTGTGTTTCTTCCAAATGGGCGCGGGATATGTTATAATTTGTTTGACCCGCACAGGCGGAGCACGGCGGTTCTGCCGCCAAAGTTAGGAGTTTTTTGTTTTGAGCACATCACGGTTCGCGATTTTCGTCGACCTGGAAAACTGCGGCGCCAAGGTGGAAACCTTGAACAACATTCTGGAAAAGGTCAAAATCCGCGGCGACATTCTCATGGGCAAGGTTTACGGCTATACCGACAAGTTCGGCGCGCTGAAGGAGCTTTTGCTCTCCAATACTTTTACCGTTGTTCCCTCGCTGCGCTACGGGGTGGCGCAGAAGAACAACGCGGACATCCTTTTGGTGCTGGACGCCATGGAGGTGGCCTACACCAACCCCCTGATCGATTCCTTCTGCATCGTCTCCGGGGACTCGGACTATACCCCCCTGGTGGGCAAACTCAAAAGCATGGGCAAGTTTGTGCTGGGCATCTCGCGCTCCGAGGTGGCCAGCTCCATTTTTATCAACGCCTGCAATGAGTTTCTCTTCCTGGAGTCCGTCACGGTGCGGCGGGCGCCGGTGAAGGCCAAGAAGACCAGCGACGACAACGGCTCCAGCGGCGAGGCGGAGCTGATGAAGCTGATTGAGAGCATTCTGGACGACCATACGGAGGAGGAGATTTTCGCCAGCGAACTAAAGGGCGTCCTCCTGCGCCTGCGTCCGGATTTCAACGAAAAGCGCTACGGCTGCAGCACCTTTGGAAAGCTGCTCACCAAACTGGCCCAGAAGCACGGCGTTATCAAGGTGCGTTCGGACAACTACAACGTGATGGTGTCCCTTGCCGCCGAGACCGCGGATGAGGGCAAGGCCAAGGCCCAGATCACCCCGGAGAACTGGGTGAGCGTGTTCCGGGAGCAGCTGAAGCACTACAAGGAAGACGGCTTTGAGCGCATCAACCCCAGCATCCTAAAGGCGGACATCCAGGGCCTTTACCCCGATTTTCAGGAGAAGAACGTGGGCTATAAGCGCTTCAGCGACCTGCTCAAGGCCCTGGAGAAGGAAAAGGTGCTGGCGCTGGAGATGGATCAGCAGAAGAACATGCTGATCAAAATGCTGTAAGCCAAGGAGGAACGGCCATGGACCCGGTCTATTCGGTGGTCATCCCCTGCTATAACGAGGAAGAATCCATCGTGGAAACCCACCGCAGGTTAAGCCAGGTGATGGAGGGCATGGGGGAAAGCTACGAGCTGATCTATGTAAACGACGGCAGCCGGGACGAGACTCCGGTGCTGCTTGACGCCCTGGCGGACGGGGATAAAAACGTCCGAGTGCTGCATTTTGCCGCCAACCGGGGGCATCAGGTGGCCGTGTCCGCGGGGCTTGATTATGCCCTGGGCCAGGCTGTGGTCATCATTGACGCGGACCTGCAGGACCCGCCGGAGGTGATCCCCGAGATGGCGGCGCGCTGGAAGGCGGGGGCTCAGGTGGCCTACGGCAAGCGCAGAAGCCGGGAGGGCGAGACCAGGTTCAAGGAGTGGAGCGCCAAGGTCTACTACCGGGTGCTGCGGAAAATCGCGGGGGATATCTTCCCCGAGGACACCGGGGATTTTCGCCTGGTGGACCGGCAGGTGGCGGACGTCATCCGGGGGATGCCGGAGCAGGCGCGCTACCTTCGGGGGATGTTCGCCTGGGCCGGGTTTAGGCAGGAAGCGGTGCTTTATGACCGGGACCGCCGCTTTGCCGGGGAAACCCATTACCCCTTAAAGAAAATGCTGCGCCTGGCGGCGCACGGCATCATGAGTTTTTCAGAAAAGCCGCTGCTGTGGGCCCTGTGGCTGGGGCTGATCTGGCTGTTTTCAGGCGGTCTTCTGCTTTTGATCGCCCTGGTGATGGCCATTGCCGGCGGGAAGGCCGGGGGCCTTGCCCACTATGGCTTTCTCTGCCTGGCCACGGGCAGCGTTTTAAGCGCTCTGGGCGTTCTGGGGGCCTATCTGGCCCGGGTGTATGACGAGGTGAAGGGGCGGCCTTTATATGTGGTGGCCCGCACCCGGGGCTATGAGGGGCATGCCCGTGGCTGAGGGCCAGGCGCTTCTGTCCCTGCGGGATCTTCACAAGGCTTTTGACACCCAGGAGGCTATCAGCGGCATCAGCCTGGATGTCTATGAGGGGGAGTTTTTAACGCTGCTGGGCCCTTCCGGCTGCGGGAAAACCACCACGCTGCGCGTCATCGCGGGCCTTGAGGCGCCCACCAAAGGGGTGGTGCTGCTAAACGGGGAGGACATCACCCGCCTCCCCCCGGAAAAGCGCCAGGTGAACACGGTGTTTCAGAACTATGCCCTTTTTCCCCACATGAATGTGGAGAAGAACATCGCCTATGGGCTTAGGATGCGGGGCGCTTCCCGCCAGGAGATGCGGGAGGCGACGGAGAAGATGCTGGCGCTGGTGCAGCTGGAGGGCTATGGCAAGCGCCAGCCGGGGCAATTGTCCGGCGGGCAGCGCCAGCGGGTGGCCATCGCCCGCTCCCTGGTGCTTTCTCCGCGCATTTTGCTCCTGGATGAGCCGCTGGGGGCGCTGGACCTGCAGCTGCGCCGGCAGATGCAGCAGGAGCTGAAGCGCATGCAGCAAAGCCTTGGCATCACCTTCATCTACATCACCCACGACCAGGAGGAGGCCCTGGGCATGTCCGACCGCATCGCGCTGATGCGGGAGGGGCGCTTTGTGCAGATCGGCAGCCCCCAGGCGCTGTATGAGCAGCCGGAGACCGCCTTTGCCGCCAGCTTCATCGGGGAGACCAATCTCCTAAGAGGGCGGGCCGCCGCGGTGCGGGATGACGGTGCGCTGATGGAGGTGGGCGGCATCAGCCTGCCGGTGGACAGCCAGCTGTGGATCAGCCCGGGGGATGCGATGTGCGTAAGCCTAAGGGCGGAGCGGCTGTATATGTCCCCCGTGCCGGTGAAGGAGCCCTGCCAGCTCTCCGGCACCCTGGCGGAGAGCCGCTATGCGGGGGGCGAGCGGGTGTGCATGGTGCATCTGCCCGACGGGCAGGTGCTAAAAAGCCGGCATCCCACCGAGGGCGAGGCCCCTTTATCGGTGGGGGATCAGGTATATCTCTGGTGGCACCAGCCCTCCGCGGTGCTGGTGCGGGATGATCTGGCCCAGGAGGCCCTATGAAAAACCGGGTCCACCGCCGGGAAGCCCTGGCCCTCCCCATGGCGGCCTATGCGGCGCTGTTTGTGGGGCTCAGCCTGCTGTATATCATAGGCCTAAGCCTGCTCTCCCGGGGGGAGGGCTTTGGGGCCAGCCTTCCGGCCACGGGGGAGAACTATGCCCGCATCCTAAGCCCCATCTATCTGCGCTCCCTGTGGCTCAGCCTGCGCCTGGCGGGGCTGACGGCGCTGTTTTGCCTGTTGATCGGCTATCCCTTTGCCTATTTTATGGTGAAGGCGCCACCCAGGGCCCGCACCTGGCTGTTGCTGCTGGTGATTGTGCCCTTCTGGACCAATGCCTTAATCCGCATCTACGGCTGGAAGATTCTCTTTTCCGCCTCCGGCCCCATCAACCAGCTGGTGATGGCGCTGGGGCTGGCCCAGCGGCCGCTGAAGCTTTTGTACACGGATTTTGCGGTGCTGGTGGGCATGGTGTATGCGATGATCCCTTTTATGGTGCTGCCGGTGTATTCCGCGGCGGAGCGGCTGGACTGGTCGGTGGTGGAGGCGGCCCGGGATTTGGGCGCTTCGCCCATCAAAGCCTTTTTCACCGTGGTGGTGCCCATGACCATGCCTGGCATCCTGGCAGGGCTGGTGCTGACCTTTATCCCGTCCATCGGGCTTTTTTTCCTAAGCGACCTGCTGGGGGGCTCCAACACCATGCTCTGGGGCAACCTGGTGCATAACGAGCTGCTCAAAAGCCGGGACCTGCCCTTTGCGGCGGCGCTGTCCGTGGTGCTTTTGGCGCTGACGGGCCTGGTGATTCTGCTCTATCGCAAAAAGGGCGGAAGCGCGGAAACCATGGTATTTTAAATGAAAAAGAATTCTCCCTGGGCCGGGGTGTATATGGCCCTGGTGCTGGTGCTGCTCTACCTGCCTATTTTGGTGGTGGTGCTTTTTTCTTTCAACTCAAACCCCGGGCGCACCGCCAATTTCCAGTTTGAGGGCTTTTCCCTGCAATGGTATCAGAACCTCTTTGACCCGGTGACCGGCTACGGCCAGGCGATGATCAACTCGCTGACCATCGCCTTTTGGAGCGTGCTTCTGTCCGCCGTCATCGGCACCCTGGGGGCCATCGGCCTGGCCCGGCGCCCGGTGCGCAAAAGCCTGCTGGGCCGGGCGGGGGCGGTGGCCTTAAGCATGGGAGAACAGCTGGCGGTGCTGCCCATCATGATTCCGGAGATCATCCTGGGCATCGCCTTTCTGGCGCTGTTCACCGCTTTAAAGCTGCCCTTTGGCATGGTGACGCTGGTGCTCTCCCACATCACCTTTTGCGTGCCCTATATCTTTATTACCGTCAAAGGGCGTCTGGCCACCCTGGACCCGGGGCTGGAGGAGGCCGCCCGGGACCTGGGGGCAAGCCCCTTTAAGGCCCTGACCACCGTCACCCTGCCCCTGGCGCTGCCGGCGGTGCTCTCCGGCTGCCTGCTGGCCTTCGCCATGAGCATGGACGATTTTGTGATCAGCTTTTTTGTCAACGGGCCGACCACCACCACCATTCCGCTGAAGGTGTATTCCTCGGTGAAGGTGGGGGTGCCGCCCCATGTGAACGCGCTGTGCACCGTGATGCTGGTGGCGGTATTTTTCCTGGTGGCGCTGGGGCAATTGCTCCAGGCCAGGGCGGAGCGCAGGCGGCTTAAGGCCGCCCAGGAGGCGGAATGAAAACCATTGTGCTCACCGGCGGGGGCACCGCCGGGCATGTGACGCCCCATCTGGCCCTCCTGCCTCATTTATTGGCGGCGGGGTATCAGGTGCACTACATCGGCACCGCCAAGGGCATGGAGCGGGGCATGATGGAAGGGCGCGCCGGGGTTAGCTATCACAGCGTGCCAACCGGAAAGCTGCGGCGCTATTTCAGCTGGCAAAACCTGACGGACCCCTTCCGCGTTCTGGCGGGGGCCTTTCAGGCCTATGGGCTGCTGGGCAAGATCAGGCCGGACATCGTGTTTTCAAAGGGGGGCTTTGTGGCGGTGCCTGTGGTGGCCGCCGCCGCCCTGCGGGGCATCCCTGTCCTGGCCCATGAGAGCGATCTGAGCCCGGGCCTTGCCAACCGCATCAGCCTGCGCTTTGCAGGCCGGGTGGCCACCGCCTTTCCGGAGTGCGCCCCCCTTCTGGGGGAAAAGGGCATCCACACGGGGCTGCCCATCCGGGAGAGCCTCCTTGCGGGAGACCGGCAGCGCGGCCTGACCCTGGCGGGGTTCAAGGGGGAGAAGCCCGTGCTGTTGGTGATGGGCGGCAGCCAGGGGGCCAAGGCCATCAACGAGGCGCTGCGCGCGGCCCTGCCCCAGCTGCTAAACCAAATGGACATCCTGCACCTCTGCGGCAAGGGGCACCTTCAGGAAGACCTTCAGGGGATGCCGGGCTATTTTCAGGCGGAGTTTTTGGGGGAGGAGCTGCCGGACGCCCTGGCGGCCTGCGACCTGGTTCTCTCCCGGGCGGGGGCCACCGCCATCTTTGAGTTCCAGGCGCTTGGAAAGCCCATGCTGCTGGTGCCCTATCCCAAGGGGGCCAGCCGGGGCGACCAGATAGAAAACGCCCATTCCCTGGCCGGGCGGGGCCTGGCCCATGTGCTGGCCCAGGAGGAGCTGACGCCGGACAGCCTGGCCCAGGCGCTGGTGGGCTTAGGGGCCCAGGCGGATCAGCTGAGGGCCGCCCTGGCGGCAGCGCCCCCTGCTGATGGCCGGGGGGCCGTGCTGGGGATGATTGAGGAGATGACAGCCTCCCGGGGGCGCTGAACGCTGGCATTTTCCCCCTCCTGTCCATCTTGTGAAAATTGGACAGAAGGGGTATGATATGTTCATGATTTTGGCGGGCGGCATTTTTGCCGCCCCTGAAAGGATGGGCCTTGGTTCAGAAGGTAAAGGGATGGCGGCGTCACGCGCTGGCCTATCGGTTCTGCCGGGCGCTGGCGGCTCCTTATTTTGTGAAGCGGTTCAACTATAAGCCCCAGCATCCCGATATCAAGGGGCCTTTTCTGGTGATGGCAAACCACGTCACGGAGCTGGACTTCGCCCTGTTGGGCGCAGCGTTTAAGGCCCCGCTGGTGTTTGTTATAGGCGACACCCTGCTGCGGGCGCCGGTGGTGGGCTGGCTTTTGGTGGCGCTTTTTGGCGCCATCGGCAAGCACAAGGGCGTTGCGGATGCCACCACGGCCATGGGCATCCTCAGGCGGCTGCGGGGCGGGCAGAACGTGTGTCTGTTTCCGGAGGGCAACACCTGCTTTGACGGGCGCACCGGCCCTTTTCCGGAGGCCACGGGCAGCCTGGCCCGGGCGGTGGGGGCCACGCTGGTCACCTACCGCATCAGCGGCGCCCACCTGGCGCTGCCGCGGTGGGGGAAAGGCATCAGAAAAGGCCGGACTTTTGGAGAAACGGTGGGGATATACCCGAATGAAACGCTAAAAGAAATGAGCCCGGTGGCGATCAACGCGCTGATCGCCCGGGATCTGGCGGTGGACGACTTTGCCCGGCAGCAATCAGAACCCGTGGCCTACCGGGGCAAGCGCCTGGCCCAGGGGCTGGAGCACGCCTTGTACTGGTGCCCTGCCTGCGGGGAAATCGGGGGTATCAGCAGCCGGGATGACAGGGTGTTCTGCCAGGTCTGCGGGCTGGAGGCCCAGTTTGACCCCTTTGGCGCTTTCCTGGGGGGGACGCCCTTTTTAAACGCGGCGCAGTGGCAGGACAGCCAGCGGGCCCACCTTAAAGAACGCCTTTTGGCGGCAGGGGAGGATAACTGGGTTCTTGAGGACGACAACCTGGCCCTCTTTGAGCGGGGGGAGGGACGCCGGCTGCTTCCCATAGCCCGGGGGACGCTGCGGATGAGCCAAAGCGCCCTTGCCTTAGGGGAGCAGGTCATGGCGCTTGAGGAACTTAACAGCCTTGAAATCTATCGCAAGAACATCCTGCTCTTGGCAAACCGGGAAGGCCGGCGCTTCCAGCTGAATGCCCAGGGGCCTTTTAACGCCCTGAAATACCGGGACATGTATCACATCCTGATGGAAAAAGGGAGGCAATAAATGGATTATTCCGATGCCAATACGGCGCTGTGGTCCATGTTTATCTGGGCCGGGGTTATCGCCGTGCTGCTGCTTTTGGCCAATATCATGGCGCGAAAAATCGCTTTTGTGCGCAAAAGCCTGATTCCCGTGGCGGCGCTGGCGGGCTTTTTGCTGCTGATCCTTCGCTCGGCGGGCCTTTTGAACGTCCCGATGCAGCTTTTGGAGATGGTCACCTATCACGGCATTGCCCTGGGCTTTATCGCCCTGACGCTGCGCACCACCAAGGAGGGCACCGGGGGGATGTTCGCCTTTAAGGCGGGGGCCCTCATCGTGTCCTCCTATCTGGTGCAGGCCATCATCGGGCTTTTGATCTCCGTGATTTTGTTTTACACCATCATGCCGGATTTCTTCCCGGCGGCGGGCATCCTGTTGCCCATGGCCTATGGCCAGGGTCCGGGCCAGGCCAACAACGTGGGCAGCAGCTATGAGGCCATGGGCTTTGTGGGCGGGCGCTCCTTTGGCCTGTCGCTGGCGGCGGTGGGCTATCTGGTGGCCTGCCTGGTGGGCATCTGGTACACCCGCCGGGTGATCCGCAAGCGGCGCCTGGTGGTGACGGAGCGGCCCATGGTTTCCGGATCTGTTACCATCGAGGCCTTTCAGGACCCTAACGAGGCGCCGGTATCCGAATCCATCGACCGGCTGAGCATGCAGGTGGCCCTGGTGCTGGTGACCTATCTGCTCACCTTCCTGGCCACCCGGGCGGTCGCCACGCTGATTGGCGCGGTGGCGCCCGGCTTTGCCAACATCCTTACCCCGCTGCTCTGGGGCTTTAACTTTATCACCGGCTCCCTGATGGCCATGCTGGTGCGCGCGGTGCTGGGCGGCCTTCGGAAAACCGGCCTGATGACCCGGCAATATCAGAACAACTATCTGCTGAACCGGCTTTCCGGTCTGGCCTTTGATCTGATGATCGTGGCGGGCATCGCCTCCATCGATATCGCGGACATGCGCGGCCTGTGGCTGCCTTTTGTGCTGATGGCCGTCATCGGCGGGGTGATTACCTATTGGTACTTAAAAAGGCTCACGCCCATCCTGGCGCCGGACTATGCGGACGAGAGCTTCGTGGCCATGTTCGGCATGCTCACGGGCACCATCTCCTCAGGGATCCTGCCGCTAAGGCAGATCGACCCGGAGTTCAAGACCCCCGCGGCGGACCAGCTGGTGGTGGGCAGCGGCACCGGCATCATCTTTGGCGCGCCCATGCTCATCCTAATCGGCCTGGCCCCCTCCTCCCAGGGCATGCTGTGGCTGACCATCGGCCTGTGCGCAGTGTATCTGGCGCTTCTGGTGCTGTTCATGGTGGGGAAAAAGGGCCTCTTAAAAGGACGGAAACAGGGGCGGTAAGCGCCGCTTCATCTGGCAACGCGAAAGGGGCGTCAGGTCGGCGCCCCTTTCGCATTGCTTTTTGAAACCGCATCTATTGCAAATTATCCCTTGCCCCCTCAGGGCCTGACAGGGCGTTGATGCTGGTGATGGTCACGCTGCCGGCGATATCCACGCCGCAGTGCACCTGATACTGCTGGCCCTGGGCATCCGCAACCTGGAGGATGATGAAAACCTGGACCTCCTGATCGCCGTTGTCCCTGGTTTTTTCCTCCCAGTGCAGCTGCTTTACAGCCTCAAGGACGATGCCGGGGGAAAGGGCGCTCAGCTTGATGACCGCCGTTTCAGTCAGGTCAACATACTCCCGGGCAACCCGTTTGATATGGCTTATGATCCGGGGGCGGGTTAAAAACTGGGTCTGGAGCAGTTGATTGAGCTGCTGATCGAAGGTTTCCTGGCTGAAGTCAAGGCCGGTGCCGCTGATGGAAATAAAAGGGTTGCGCTGGGCATTCCAGCTGATCAATTGGAGCGTTTCATCCAGCTCCACCAGGTAGGTCATATAGACATCTGAAGCGGGGTCCACCAGGCGGGTCTCCTCGTCTTCGGGATAAAAGCTGACGCGCCACCCCGGGGCCCCGGGATAGTTTCCAAACCTGGGCTGCACGGAGGTATGCCAGGCGCTGTCGCTCAGGTCGTCTTCCGTCAGCTGGCTGCCCAGCAGGAGGGCCGCCTGGTAAATCTTTAAAAAACCATCATCTGACATGCTGCTCAGCTTTTCCCCTTCAGCCAGCAGATGGGTGTAGGCGGTCAGGAAGGGCTCCGCGCCCTCTGAGGCGATGCCCACCACCTTTTGACTTACAAGGTCGGTGGTGAGGGTGTATAGCTCCCCCGTCTCCATGTCCACCGCCTTGACATGGTGGCCGGCCAGGTAATAATCCCAGGCGGCGCTTAGGTGGTAGGGCGTCATCTGGATAATGGAGAGCTTCCAGCGCGTATCATCCCACATCAGGTCGTTTATCAAAGCGGCGCTATTGTCCATGGCGCCGTCAGGGTCCAGGGTGATCAGCCGCTGTGCCTCCTGCACCAAATGGTCCTGCTTGCCATCGTACTCCTCCCGGGAGACGCTGCGTTTGCCCTCGTCTGAAAGCGCGCGCAGCACCGCCAGGGGCAGGCGCTGGGCGTTGGTGGCCAGGAGGCTGCTGTATTCGCCGCCTTCAGACAGGAGGCTTAAGGCGATAGGCAGGTTGATCACCTGTTCCAGCACCTCGCCGGTGGGAATGAAGGCAGGGAAGGCCTCCAGGTTTGAAAGGATGCCCTGAAGCAGCTTTTGCAGGGCGGGCTCGCCGGGCTGGAGGGATTCCGCCAGGAGGGTTTTTTCATCGGGCAGCAGGAAATAGTCCGTGATGGCGTTTGCGCTGGCGTTGAGGCCGGGAAAGGCCTTGGGGGCTTTAAGCCCTTTATTCCTGGCTGACCAGGCATCGCTTGTGGCGGTGGTGAGCAGGCTGCGCCAGGAAAGGACGGTTTCAGGCGCAGGCGTAGGAAAGACGGGGAT
>DAISYX010000017.1:17333-21726 GCA_036825095.1 Clostridia bacterium
GCAGGCGTAGGAAAGACGGGGATAAGTTCCCAAACAGGCTCTGATGTGCTGGAGTGCGGCAGGGGAGCGGGCGTGGGCGTGGGCGTGCGGAAGTCCTCATCTTCTTGGGGGACGAATTTAGGGGAGAGGGAAGCTGTGGCGGCGGGTTTTGGCATAGGCGTGGCGGTGGGCAGCGGGGAAGCGAGCGGGCTGGTGTCCTCCTCAGCGGGAAGGGTTTCCGCAAAGCCGACCTGGGCGATGTAGCTGTTGGCCATGACGCTGTCCATGATCAGGGGCAGGGACAGGGCGGCGGCAGCGATCAGCAGCAGGGAGAAAAGGGCGGCCAGGATGCGTTTGAAGATGGGTTTCATAGGGGGTGCTCCTTTCCGTTTTCCCTGATGATAGAAGGCGGATTTGTCCGCCAGGTCTCAGGGGTGTATCGGAGATGTAAAAAGAAGACGCACGGTGGTGCCGCGGCCGGGCTCGCTTTCAAAACACAGGCGGGCGCCGTGGCTGTGGGCGATGCGGTTTGCCAGGGCCAGGCCCAGGCCGTTGCCCGCCTCCGAGCGGGTGCGGGACTTGTCTGCCATATAAAAGGCCTCCGTGAGGTGGGGCAGATGCTCCGGCGCTATGCCGACACCCTGATCCCGCACGGTGACAAGCCCCGGCTGCGCTGAAAGAAAGACGCTGCCCCCGGGGTGGGAGGCCTTGATGGCATTGGTGAGGAGGTTTTGAATCAGGGTGATGAGCAGATCCTGATCCCCTGATAAAAGGGTGCTTCCGCCTGACACGGAAAAAAGGATGTCCTTCTCCCGGGCCAGCGCCGCCACGGTCTCCAGCGCCGGAGTAAACAGGGCCTGGGCGGTGAGGGGAAGCAAATCAAGGGGTGCCTCGCTGTTTAGGCCGGAGAGCTGAAGCAGCTTTTGCCCCATGCGCTCCAGCCGTTCTCCCTGGGTGAGGATGGCGGTTAAGGCCTGGTGCTGCGCCTGCGCCTCCATGGGGGAGCGGCGCATCAGGTCCGCATAGCCGATCATGGAGGTGACGGGGGTTTTCAGCTCGTGGGCCATGTCCGCGATGAACTGCTTTTGCGCCGCATCCTGCCGTTTCAGGCGGCCGATGTGCTCCTGGGTGGCCTGGGCCATGTGGTTGAAGGCCTCGGAGAGCTGGCCCACCTCATCGGTTTTTTGGCCCTGGGGCGCCCTGGCGGCATAATCCCCGGCGCCTATCCGCTTGGCCGCCCGCTCCAGAAGGAGCAAGGGCCGGAAGGTTGCCTTCAGCACCAGGCTGAGAAGCGCCCAAAGCAAAATGCCCATCCCCATGATGATAAGGCCGGCCGACCGGGCCTGGGCGGCGGCGGAGGCGTACACCTGGCTTAGGTCCCAGGCGGTAAACAGGGTGAAGCGCTGCCCCATCACCTCAAAATCCCGGCGGATGAACTGGTAGGGCGTTTCCTCATAGCGCGTGATGGCATAGCTGTTTAGGGCAGTGGGGATGTGGGAGAGCAGCGGCGCCATCTCAAGGGGCAGATTATCATGGATGAGGGAGCCCTGATGATCCATCACCGCCACCAGGCCCGCGCCCGGCATATACCTGACGGCCACCCGCGCCGCCCGGGACAGGCGTTCCTGATCCTCCAGGGAGGAGAAGGCCTCCATGCTGGCGGATAAGGTGCCTGAGAGCAGGGCGTTTGTGGTCAGCCCGCGGGTGAGTTCACTGTCCAGCTCCGCCCGGAAGCTGCGCACCAGGATAATGGCGGCCAGGCCCGTGGAAAAGGCCAGGCAGAAGCCCAGCGCGATCAGCGTGACCCGGGTGCTCAGCCGCATGGGGGCACCTCCAGGCGATAGCCAAGTTTGAAGATGGTTTTGATCACCTGCTCCCAGCCCAGTTTTTTCCTCAGGCGCTGGATGTGCATGTCCACCGTGCGGGTGCCGCCCAAATAGTCAAAGCCCCAGGCCGCTTCCAGCAGCTGCTCCCGGGAGAGGGCCATGTTTTTGTGCCGCATCAGCATGGCAAGCAGCTGGAACTCCTGGGGCGTCAGCTCAACCGCCAGCCCCATCTGGGTGACGGTATGGGTGTCCAGGTTGAGCACTACATCCAGGGCCTGATATTGCTGGGGTTTGTGACGATGGCGGCGCAGGATGCCGTCCACCCGGGCCTGCAATTCCACCGGGTGGAAGGGTTTGAGCATATAATCCTCCGCCCCCAGACGCAGGCCCCGCACCCGGTGCGCCACATCCACCTTGGCGGTGAGGTAGAGGACGGGCGGCAGGGCAACGCCCTTCTGGCTGAGCTGCTCAAGGAGGGTGAAGCCGTCAAGGCCCGGCAGCATCACATCCAGGATGACCAGGTCATAGGCCTTGTGCCGCAAAAGATCAAAGGCTGAAGATCCGTCATAACACATGACAGGCTGATAGTCCGCCACCTGGAGCGTCATGGCGATCAGCTCGGCAACGGACCGGTCATCCTCCACAATCAAAATGGGGTGTGACGTCATATAAAGCCCTCCCTTGCTATTGTAGCACAGGAGGGCTTTGAAGTTGTCATCAAGTTGTAAACGCGGGGCTACTCAAGGGTGATGGGCGCGGTGTCAGCAAGGGCCTGGAGGATATCCTGCTCTTCAGAGCGGACGATAAGCTTAAGGAAAAGCTGATTGGGAATTTGGCCCGTGCCTTCAAAGGAGACGGCCAGCTGGGGGCCGCTGATCTCCCCGGCGCCCTCCGCGCGGTATTCCCTGCCGCTTTCATCGCTGAGGTAGAGTCCATACCATTGGTCCTGGGGGAGGGCGGGGATGTCGCCTTCTTTTAAGGTCAGGGTGAGATGGATGGAGACCGCGGAGGCCTGGGCGCTGACGGAAATGGGCTGGCCGTTAAGAATGCCCTCGCCGCGCAGTTCCCGGAAGGCCGCGTCCACGCGCCAGACCTTTGCCTGCATGGGCGCTGCCTGCTTTTGTTCAAAGGCCTCATACACATCCTGCCCGTCAAAATAGCGGTAGCTGGCTATTTGGAAGAGGCCGATTGCTATGTCAAGGGCCTCCTGATCCTGGGCGGCCTTGGGGAGGGGGCTTTCGTATTCGCGGATGCGGTAGATCTGGCCGTCATCCCCTGTGGTGATGGATTCTTGGCTTGCGGGCAGGTCAATGCCGCCCTGGGCTGTGGTATGGTCGCTGGGGTTGATCTCATGGAGCGCAAAGCCAAAGGGGCGGTTCTCCTGATAGGCTTTGTTCCACTCAAGGATCAGGGCATCCGTCTGGGGGTCCTGCACCATGATGATCCCTGGGTTCTGGGATTTTTGCATCCGGGCCAGCTGTTCTTCCGTTGGGGTGAAGGCCTCCATGAACCGGCTGTTTTGGATGGAATAGGCCACCAGCAGGGATTGGCCGTCGTAGTAGGCGCTGTTGATACCGGCCCGAACAGTGCCAAGCTCCGAGCTGGTGAGGTCCACGGGGGAAACCTCCGTAAGGACGGCCTTGGGGGCCAGCTCCATGAGGCGCTTGTCGCTTTGGCCAAACACCTCAAACAGGTTCAGCCCCAGCAGCTCCGCCAGGGCGCCAAACAGCGTCAGCGACAGGATCAGGATGACACACAGTGCCAGCACGGATATCTTTTTCTTCATGGCTTGTTCTTCCCTCACCAGGCGGTTGACTTGGCGGGTGATCCGCTGGTCAAAGGCCTGGGGGGGCAGGGGCCGCTGCTCAAAGATCAGGTGAGCTAAGGTTTTATCATTCACGGCCCGCTTCCTCCTTTTTCATCTCTTCACGCAGGATTTTAAGTCCCCGCGATATATGTGAGGAAACCGTTCCTCTGGGCAGGCGCAAAAGCGACGCGATCTCCGCCTCCGTCATATTTTCGCTGAAGCGAAGCATCAGGGGCAGGCGGTATTTTTCCTTGATACCGCTTAGATACATCCACACCGGGGTTTCCGGCGTGTGGGGGGAAAGGTGGACTTCAGGCTGATCCGTGGCCGCCTCCCTTTTGCGTCTGCGCAAAACGGCATGGGAGGCGTTGATGGTGCTGCGCACCAGGTAACTGGGCAGGGCCTGGTCATGGCGCAGCCGGTCCAGGCGGCGAAAGGTGGCCTCCACCGCTTCAGACACAGCGTCCTGCGCGTCCGCGCTGCTTTTTAACATCAGCAGGGCAACGCGGTACAGGGTGCGCTTTTTGTCCTCCACCGTTTGGGCAAACCAGGCCTTTCGTTCCTCTGAGGGCATTGTCTCACCTCGCTGATCTCTTGCATCCGGATACACCTATAAGAGCGTCAAGGGGCCCGTTTCCCTGCAATCATAAAAAATATTATTCTGTCAATCCGCAATACAGCCGCCAAAACCCTGTTTTTTTAAGGGCAGGGAAAAGGCGAAGGGCCTGCCGGGAAAATCCCCGGTAAGCCCTTCGCGCGGGTAAAGGCGCTTGCCGCTTAA
>DAISYX010000018.1:0-6083 GCA_036825095.1 Clostridia bacterium
GGAGGGCATCGCCAGCGAGGCGGCCTCCCTGGCGGGGACGCTGAAGCTAAACAAGCTGACGGTGCTGTATGATGACAATGAGATCAGCATCGAGGGCGACACGGACCTGGCCTTCCGGGAGGATGTGGGCGCCCGTTTTGAGGCCTATGGCTGGCAGGTGATCAAGGTGAAAGACGGCAACGACTACCGCCAGATATTGGAAGCGCTTGAGAAATCCAAGGACGCCGCAGCGCCCACCCTGATCATCTGCCCCACCTTCATCGGCTTTGGCAGCCTGACCAAGCAGGGCAAGGCCAGCGCCCACGGCGAGCCCCTGGGGGCGGAGGACCTGGCCCAGACCAAGGCCGCCCTGAACATGACGGGCGAGGCCTTCACCGTTTCCCCTGAGGTTTATGACCATGCGGCGGAGTGCCTAAAGCACGGCCAGGACGCCAGGCTTAGGTGGGAGGCGATGTTTGCGGCCTATGAGAAGGCCTATCCCCAATTGGCCCGGGAATGGCGCCAGTGGCACAGCCAGCTGTCCTATGAGGAGCTGCTGAAGGACGAGGCCTTAAGCCCCCTTAAGGAAAAGGCGGAGGCCACCCGCGCCAGCTCCGGCGATATGATCAGCCTTTGGGCCCAGCGGGTGCCCAACCTGGTGGGCGGCTCCGCGGACCTGGCCCCCTCCAACAAATCCTATATCACAGGCGGGGGCGACTACAGCGCTGAGAACCGCCAGGGCCGCAACCTGCGCTTTGGCGTGCGGGAGCACGGCATGGCGGCCATCTGCAACGGCATCGCGCTGCACGGCGGGCTTAAGGTGTTCTGCGCCACCTTCTTTGTTTTTACAGACTATATGAAGGCGGCGATGCGCCTCTCAGCCATCATGCAGCTGCCTGTTATCTATGTGCTCACCCATGACTCCATCGGCGTGGGGGAGGACGGCGCCACCCACCAGCCCATCGAGCACCTGGCGGCGCTCAGGGCCACGCCGGGCATGCGGCTTATCCGCCCCTGCGACGCCAATGAGACGGCGGACGCCTGGCTGATGGCCATCAGCGCCCAGGGCCCCACCACCCTGGTTCTCACCCGGCAAAACCTGACCCAGTACGCGGAAACCAAGGGCGGCGTTAACAAGGGCGCCTATGTCCTGCGCGCGCCAGGGCAGGCTGTGCCGGAGCTTATCCTGATGGGCTCCGGCAGCGAGGTAAGCCTGCTGGTGGAGGCCTGGGAAGCCTTAAAGGAGAAGGACATCCACGCCTTGGTGGTCTCCATGCCCTCCATGGACATCTTCCTGGCCCAGCCCAAGGCCTATCAGGATCAGGTGCTGCCGCCCCAGGTGAGAAAACGCCTGGCCGTTGAGGCCGGCGCCACCATGCCCTGGTACCGCTTCACAGGCCTGGACGGCCGGGTGCTGGGCATCGACCACTTCGGCGCCTCTGCCCCCGCGGAGCGCATCTTTAAGGAGTACGGCTTTACGGCGGACAATGTGCTGCGCCTGGCGGAAGAGCTGCTGAAGGGCTGAGACTGAGGGGATTTTCAGCCAAGAATGATAGGATGCGCCTGTTGTCAAACGGTTTGTGCGCAAGCCGGGCGGCACAGATAGTAAAAGGAATGGATAAGTCCATTCCCCAATAAGGAGGAGCCCCGCGTGTTTCGGAATGACTATATCATGCGGCAGATAGACTCCCTGGTGATGGTGCTGGCCAAAATGCTTGTGGGTAAGACAGTGCCGGTTTACGAGCGGCAGGACGAAGTCAACCCAACAGCCGCAGATCAGCTGCATGACGAACTAATGGCGCTTATTGATTCAAATCGGATGAACGAAGCAGAAAACCTGTTGTTTGAACACCTGGAAGCAGGCTTTGAAAACGCCCTGTCTCTTGCTCTGGATTTTTATTATCGTCTCAACCTTCTAACTGATGACCAGCTGGCTTCGGCTGGTTTTTCCCGCGGCGAGATTGATTCCGGCCTCCGGGACGCTGTGAACATATTGGGCTTATCCGCTTTCCTTTAGAATGAAACGGGCAATAAGTAAATCATAAGGCGTTCTCTATCTCCTGAGCAGAGCCGGAGGCACCAATAAAACAGGGACTCAACCGCTGACAGAAATCGTTCCATCATTTGTTGAGCCCCCGGGTGGCGGAGAGGGTGGGATTCGAACCCACGTGGGATTGCTCCCAAACTGATTTCGAGTCAGCCCCGTTATGACCGCTTCGATACCTCTCCGGATGCGGAAGACCGCGGGGCTATTTTATCGGATTTGAGCGGAAGTGTAAAGGCTTGTGGCTTTTTTGATTGACACCTTGATTGACAGGGGCGGGCGGCAAGGGTAGAATATCTGAGAATAGCAATAGAAAGACAGGAGGTCCGATGGTATACAACCGGATCAAGCATGTGCTGCCGCACTTCCGTTTTCAGGGACAGTTTACAGGGGCCCGGGAGGTGCACTCCGGCAATGTGAACAACACCTACATCCTCAGCTATCAAAACGGCGGGGAGGCGCGCAGCTATACGCTGCAGCGCATCAACACCTATGTGTTTAAAAACCCCCGCTCGGTGATGACCAACATCGCAGCCGTCACGGATCATCTGCGGCGCAACCTGGGGGAGGGTCAGGCGGACGCCAGGCGTATGGCCCTGGAGGTAATCCGCACAGCGGATGGGGATGTGATGCACCTGGACGGCGAGGGGGGCACCTGGCGCGCCTACACCTATATCACGGACGCCCTGGCCCTTGACGTGGTGGAGAGCCTTTCGCAGATGGAGGAGGTGGGCCACGCCTTTGGCCGCTTCCAGCGGCACCTGGCGGATTTCCCGGCGGACAGGCTGTTTGTCACCATCCCGGATTTTCACCACAGCACAAGGCGGTTCTATGCCTTTGTCCGTTCGGTGGATCAGGACCGGATGGGGCGTGTGCCGGCGCTGGAAAAGGAGATCGAGTTCTTCTTTGACCGCCGGCGGATGCTGGGGGAGATTGTGCGGCTTTTGGATCAGGGGGTGCTGCCCTTAAGGGTGACGCATAACGACACCAAGTCCAACAACGTCCTTTTGGATCAACAGACGGGAAAGGCCCTGTGCGTGATTGACCTGGACACGGTGATGCCGGGCTCCTCGCTGTATGACTACGGGGACGCGGTGCGCTTTGGCGCCTCCAACGCCCCGGAGGACGAGCCGGACCTTCAGCGCGTGTCCCTGAATATGGACAAGGCCCGGGCCTTCACCCAGGGCTTTGTGGCGGAAACGGCGGGCTTTTTAACCCGGGAGGAACTAAGCCGGCTGCCCCTTGGCATCAAGGTGATCACAGCGGAGCTGGCCATGCGCTTTTTAACGGATTATCTGGATGGGGACCGGTATTTTAAGGTGGACTACCCAGAGCACAACCTGGTGCGCGCCCGGGCGCAGATGGCGCTGCTTAGGGATGTGGAGCGCCGGGAGGCGGCGCTGTATGACATGGTGGAAGAGGGCGTCAAACGCTTTGACGCCTAAAGCGGCGAGGACCCCAGGGTGATGATCACAAGCCCCTGGCGCAGGGACACCGAGAAAGCCCGTCCAGTGGCCCTGTTGCTGACGCCCAGGGGAACAAAAGGGCTTAAGGAAGCGTCCTGAAGCGGGTATGCAAGGCCCTTCAGGCTGACGCCCTCCGCCTTGCCGCCTGCGGCAAACACAGACACCGCCGTACCCGCCTTAAGCGGCGGGAAATCCATCCGGCCTCGGCTTAGGCCATAGGCCACCAGGTCTGGGGCGATGATCATGCCAAAAAGGCCTTCCCTGGCCAGGTCGGCCAGGGTCTGGAAGCTGGCCAGGGTATGGTCCAGCCGCCCGCCGGTTGCGCCATACAGCTTAAAGCGCCGATAACCCCGGGCGCGGGCCAGGCGGATGGCCAGGGCCAGGTCGGTCAGGTCCTTTTGGGCGGGAAAGCGCAGGCGCGCTATGCCCCGGGGACAGGCTGTGATAGAATCCATATCGCCCAGGACCAGCTGCGGGCGGATGCCAAAGCGCAAGAGGGCGTCAAAGCCGCCATCCGCGGCGATGAGGATATCCCCTTTCCCGGGCAGCAGGCCCCGGGGCGTAAAATCGCCCGCGCCCACGATATAGGCCGTGCCTTTGTTCATGCGCTTCCTCCGTTGTTTTTTACATTATACCCGGATTACCCCTCAGAAAGGAATGCCCTTGAAAGCAAAAACCCCGAAAACCCTGTATGTCTGCTCCGCCTGCGGCCATGAAACGCCCCGCTGGATGGGCAAGTGCCCGGGCTGCGAGGCCTGGAACACCCTGGAGGAAACCCTGGCGGAGAATGCGGTTTCTGACAGGAAACCGGACAAGCGCCCCGGGGGAACCGGCGCGGACGAAACCCTGCTTGCGGACATACAAAGCGGGGAGCAGATTCACCAGCCCACCGGCATCCCGGAGTTTGACCGGGTGCTGGGCGGCGGCATTGTGGAGGGTTCCCTGCTGCTGATCGGCGGGGAGCCGGGCGTGGGGAAAAGCACCCTGCTTTTGCAGGTTTGCGCCCATCTGGCGGGAATTGGCAAGCGGGTTTTGTATGTCTCCGGCGAGGAGAGCGCCAGGCAGCTGAAGCTGCGGGCGGACCGGCTGAAGGTGGGGGAGCAGCCCATGATGGTGCTGGCGGAAAACGCCATGGATGCGGTGAGCGCCAAGCTGGAGGCGCTGGCCCCTGATTATGTGGTGGTGGACTCCATCCAGACCATGTACCGGCCGGATATGGCCTCCGCCCCCGGCTCGGTCAGCCAGGTGCGGGAGAGCGCTTCCATGCTGATGCGCTTTGCAAAGACCACGGGCTGCGCTGTGATGCTGGTGGGGCATGTGACCAAGGAAGGCGCCCTGGCGGGGCCCCGGGTGCTGGAGCACATGGTGGACGTGGTGCTGTATTTTGAAGGGGATTACAAAAGGGAGTACCGCCTGCTGCGCGCCAACAAAAACCGCTTTGGCTCCGTCAATGAACTGGGCCTGTTTGAGATGACCGGGGAAGGGATGCGGGCGGTGGAGAACGCCTCTGAAACCCTGCTTCAAAACAGGGCCGCGGGCATCTCCGGCTCCGTGGTGTTCTGCGGCATGGAGGGCAGCCGCCCTATGCTGGTGGATTTGCAGGCGCTGGCCGCCCAGTCCTTTTACGCGGTGCCCAGGCGCACGGTGAACGGCATCGACCAGGGCCGGGTGGCGCTTTTGCTGGCGGTGCTGGAAAAGCGGGCCGGGCTTAAGCTTTATAACCAGGACGTATACATTAATGTGGCGGGGGGGCTGAGCCTGGATGAGCCGGCGGCGGACCTGGCGGTCTGCCTGGCGGTGGCCTCCTCCCTGTCTGACAAAAGCCTGCCCCAGGACGTGGCCGCCATGGGGGAGGTAGGGCTTCTGGGGGAGGTGCGCGCCATCCCCCATATGGAGCGGCGTCTGAGCGAGTGCGCCCGCCTGGGCTTTTCCCAGGTTATCTGCCCCAAGGACAGGCTGGGCCGGGTGAAGGCGCCACCGGGGATGAAGCTGATGCCTGTGTCCACCCTGTCCCAGGCGGTGGCGGCGCTGCATCTGCTGGCCACAGGGGCCTCGTAAGGGCCGTTTTTTCCGGATTTGGCGGCTTATCGGTTTGTGGCCTAAAAAAGTCATTATTTCTCTTGCCTAATTGACCGAAATTGGGTATATTGATTCCAGACAATGAGTGATAACATGATCAAGAACAAAAAGGGAGGACACCATGAAAAAAAGACTGATGGCATCGCTGCTATGTGCTGTGCTGCTGGCGGCAAGTCTTACGGCGGTCGCTACAACAGTTTCAGCCCCCTTGACCCTTCGGTACGGCGATTCCGGAAGCGCTGTTACCAGCGTGCAGGTGCGGCTGAGGAACCTGAATTACTACACGGATCCCCTGGACGGCAAGTTCAGCTACGCCACCTACCGCGCCGTGCGGAATTTCCAATACCTCAACAGTTTGCAGGTGGACGGCATCGTGGGCGAGGCCACCTATCAGAAGCTTTTCAGCGATACCGCCGTGCCCAAGCCCTCCGTCCTGCCGCCTTCCCCAAGCCCGGTGGGCGTGCGGGTGCAGTACGGCCAGCAGGGCCCCGGGGTTACCCTGGTTCAGGGCGGGC
>DAISYX010000018.1:6183-20821 GCA_036825095.1 Clostridia bacterium
GTGCGGGTGCAGTACGGCCAGCAGGGCCCCGGGGTTACCCTGGTTCAGGGCGGGCTTCGGACCCTGGGCTATTATGCGGGCGCGGTGGACGGCAAGTTCGGCTACTCCACCTACCTGGCGGTGCGTGAGTTCCAGCGGGTCAACGGGCTTGCGGTGGACGGCATCGTTGGGGACGGCACCTGGCTTAAACTGTATGATTCCGGGGCCCTCCCCAAGCCGGATCCCAGCGCGGCGCCCACGGATCTGCCCACACCGGCGCCGGGGGACCAGGGTTTCCGCCTGAAATATGGCGATAGGAGCAACCTGGTGAAAATGGTGCAGGAAGAGCTCAAAAAACTGGGCTATTATACGGGGAATCTGGACAGCACCTTCGGCTATTCCACCAGCCTGGCGGTTCGCGCCTTCCAGCGGGCCAATAACCTGCAGGTGGACGGCATCGTAGGCCCCATCACCTGGCAGAGGCTGATGGCCGGCGGCATTCCCGTGCCCACCGCCAAGCCCACCCCCACCGCCCCGCCCCTTGTTCCGGAAGTGCCGGCTCCCGATACTCTCCGGCTTGAGATGGGCTCAAGCGGCCTTCAGGTGCAGCAGCTGCAGGAGAAGCTGATCGCGCTTAAATATTACGGCGGCCCCGTGGATGGCAAGTATGGCTATAGCACGGTGCAGGCGGTGCGCGCCTTCCAAACGGCCAATGGCATCAAATCTGACGGCGTGGTGGGCCCCAACACCTGGAACAAGCTGTTTGACGGCAGCGCCAAGCCCAAACCCACCGTCACGCCGGATCCGGCGGTGCCCACCCTTAAGCCAAGCCCCACCGGGCAGACGCCCACCCCCACCCCAACCCCCGTGCCCGCCAAACGCCTGAAGTATGGCGATCACAACGCCTTAGTCGGGCAGATGCAGGACCGGCTGCGGGCGCTGGGCTATTACACGGGTGCTACGGACAACGCCTTTGGCTACGCCACCTATCTGGCTGTGCGCAGCTTCCAGCGCCACAACGGGCTGGCGGTTGACGGCGTGGTCGGCAACAAAACCTGGAATGTTCTGATGGGCGCCTCACCCCTGCCCAAGCCCTGATATCTCTTGGGCGGTTTTTGCCTAAACGAGGCTGTCGCGCGTTCGGGCGGCAGCCTCGTTTTCACTCGCAGGAGGCAGCCCACTCAATAGATGTAAATAAATTTTATACCCCCTTCACAAGGGATTCAAACCGTGTTATAATTGTTGCTGGGACAAAAGTCGCCCGGCGGGGTGAAATCAAGGCAACAGCGATGTGGATGCGTGAGAAGCCGGCGGACGGAGGATTTTAAGGCAGGCGATTTGATATGACAATAACGGAAATAGTAAAGTGTCTGGATGCCCGTGTGCTTTGTGGTGAAGAGCATCTGGATCAAAGTGTGACCAGTGCGTGCTGTTCGGATCTGATGAGCGACGCCCTGGCGTTTATCCATGAAAACGCCACCCTCTTGACCGGCATCACCAATGCTCATGTGGTACGCACGGCTTCCATTTTAGACTTAAAATGCGTGGTTTTTGTACGGGGCAAGGTGCCTACGCCCGAGGTGATCGAAATGGCCCGGGAAGCGGGCCTGGTGACGATGACGGTGAACAAGACCATGTTCACCTGTGCGGGGCTGTTGTATCAGGGTGGGCTCAGGGGCGCGCCTATGTGCTGGCCCTGCCGGGAAGAGGCGGCGGATTAAGCGGTGCGCACAGAGTATGAGATTTTAAGCGGCGCTTATGACCGCGCAGGAGATGCCTCCGGGGATATCAAGCGGCGGCTGAAGCAATTGGGTATTGACAATAACACCCTGCGCCGGGTGGCGGTGACTTCTTATGAAATGGAGATGAACATCATCATCCACAGCCAAGGCGGGGTGATGGGCCTTATGGTGGATCAAGACTGGATCACGCTGTATTCAAAGGACACGGGGCCCGGCATTCCGGATGTGCAGCTGGCAATGCGGGAGGGCTTTTCCACCGCAGGCCAGGACGCCCGGGACATGGGCTTTGGTGCGGGCATGGGTCTGCCCAACATGAAGCGCAACGCGGATACCTTTGAGATAACAAGTCTTATGGGAGAAGGCACGCAAATCAGCATCACTTTTAAGGTGATATGAAGGAGAGAGAATGACCAGCCACTATCATTCCGTTCGTCTGATTGAGGACAAGTGCCGGGGATGTACTAATTGCCTGAAGCACTGTCCCACAGAAGCCATCCGGGTGTATGACCGGCGGGCTCACATCATGGACGAGCGCTGTATTGACTGCGGCGAGTGTATCCGCATCTGCGATTACCATGCCAAGGTGGCCCAGACTGATACCTTGGAGGACATCAGGCGCTTTGCCCATCCCATCGCCCTTCCGGCCCCCACTCTCTACGGCCAGTTTCGTCACCTGACGGATCTCAGCGTGATTTATCAGGCGCTGATCGCCATTGGCTTTAAGGAGGTAGCGGATGTGGCTCGGGGAGCGGATGTGGTGACCCTGGCCATCCGCCGCGCGCTTAAGGACCCCCAGCGCCCCAGGCCGCTGATCTCCTCCGCCTGCCCCACCGTGACCCGCATCATCCAAGCGCGTTTTCCGGCGCTGATCCCCAATATCGTCCCCTTGCGCCAGCCCATGGAAATCGCGGCCCAGATTGCCCGGCGCAACTACGCGCGGGAGCATGGGGTAAGGCCGGAGGAGATCGGGGTTTTCTTCATCACGCCCTGTGCTGCCAAGATGACTGCCATCAGAAGCCCCATCGGGCATGCTGTGTCTGCGGTGGACGGGGCGATTTCAGTGGTGGAGATTTACGGCCATATCCATTCCCTGGTGGCCAAAATCAAGCCCAGCGGCCGGATACCGGGCTTCTCCCCCCTGGGGATAGGCTGGGCCGGCAGCGGGGGAGAGCTGGACGCGGCGGCCCCCCGCAACAGCATTGCGGTGGACGGCATTGAAAATGTGATCCGGGTGCTGGAAGAGGTGGACAACAACACGATTACGGACCTGGATTATTTTGAGGGCTCCGCCTGCCTGGGCGGCTGTGTGGGCGGGCCGCTGAACTATGAGAACAACTACCTGGCCCGCAACACCATCCAGACCATTCAGAACGCCATGCCTAAAACCCAGCCGGAGCAGCTGGTTAAGGCTGGGGATCTGGCGCAGGAAAGCCTGTACTTTGACCAGGAGATTTTGCCCAACGACGCCATGAAGCTGCATGAGAGCATAGCAGGGGCCATTGAGCGGATGGAGGAGATGAACCGCATCATTGAGGAACTGCCGGGCTATGACTGCGGCTCCTGTGGTTCGCCCACCTGCCGCTCCTTTGCCGAGGATATCGTGCGCGGCAATTTCAATGAAACGGACTGTGTCTATGTGCTGAGGGACACCCTGAAGGTGATGGCCCAGAAGATGGTGGACATCTCCAAAACCAAGCGGGAATAGGAGGCAAGGATTTGACGGTACAGGAACTGATGGATATAACCCATGCCCGGCCGCTGACAGAGGGCCTGCCTTTGGATCAGAAGCTAAGCTGCGGCTTTGTCTGCGACCTGCTCAGCTGGGTGATGGCCAAGGGCCGGGCGGGCATGGTCTGGATCACCGTGCAGACCCATATGAACGTGGTAGCGGTGGCCACGCTGCACGAGATGGCCTGTGTGGTGCTGCCCGAGGGCATCCGGATGGAGGGGCCGCCGCTTGAAAAGGCCCTGGAAGAGGGCGTCCTGGTGCTCTCATCCCCGCTTAACGCCTATGAGATCAGCGGGCGCCTGTACGCTGCGGGGCTGGGTGGGCCGCCCGAGTGAGCTGATGTACTACGACCTGCACATCCACAGCGCCCTCTCCCCCTGCGCTGAGGATGAGATGACCCCGGGCAATGTCTGCGCCATGGCCCGGCTTAAGGGCCTTGAGCTGATCGCCGTGACGGACCACAACAGCGCCGGGAACCTCAGGGCCTTTGAGCGGGCCAGCCGGGAGCGGGGGCTTATGCTGCTGCCGGGCATAGAGATCTGCACCTCAGAGGAAGTGCACCTGCTGGCTTACTTCCCCCGGGTGGAACAGGCGGAGCGCATGGGGGCCTGGTGTAAAGAGCAGCTTAAGGGCCAGAAAAACCGGCCGGATTACTTTGGTCCCCAGCTGCTGATGGACCACCAGGACCAGGTGACAGGGGAGGAGGAGGCGCTGCTCATCGGCGCTTTGGCGGCTGACCTAAGCCAGGTGTGCCGGAGGGTAGAGGCAGGGGGCGGGGTAACGGTGCCCGCCCATGTGCACAGAAGCTTCGGCCTGATAACCGTGCTGGGGTTTTTCCCGCCGGAGGCGGGGTTTAAGGCGGCGGAGGTTCAGCCGGGGGAAGGTTTGCCCCCGGGGCTGATGGCGCTGTACTCCTCAGACGCCCATCAGTTGGGGGCCATTGCGGAACGGGAGCACAGCCTGCCGGTTTTGCCCCGCAGCGCGGATGCCGTGATCGCTTTTCTAAGGGAGGGGATCCCTTAGCAGGGGATAGAGACACAAACAATGATTCAGGTTAATGAAGGGAAGGGCGCTTATGGAACTTATGAAGGACAAATACCATCAGCTAAAGCAAGTCATCGATGACCACAGGGACCAGGATGGGGCGCTCATGCCCGTGATGCAGGCCGCCCAGGAAATCTTTGGCTGCCTGCCTCAGGATGTCCAGGAGAAAATCGCGGACGGGCTGGGCGTGACCTTAAGCGAGGTTTATGGGGTGGCCACATTTTATTCCCAGTTCACCCTGCAGCCCAAAGGCCAGAATGTCATCAGCGTGTGCATGGGCACGGCCTGCTATGTCAAGGGCGCCCAGGCGGTGCTGGACAAGTTCGGCGAGGCCCTTGGCATCAAGGCCGGGGAGACTACGGCGGACGGCAAGTTTACCCTGCAGGGCACCCGCTGCCTGGGCGCCTGCGGCCTGGCCCCAGTGCTGACGATTAATGAGGATGTCCATGGCCGGGTCACCCCGGAGCAAGTGCACGCCATCCTGGCGCAGTACGAGGACTGATGCGGGATTTGTCCCTGCAGCTTATGGACCTGGCCCAGAACAGCATCCAGGCCGGGGCCGGGCAGGTGGGGATCAGCCTGGCGCTTGATGAAACGGGGAAACTCACCCTGATGATCCGGGATGATGGCTGCGGGATGAGCGCAGAACTTCTTAATCAGGTGCACAGCCCCTTTGTCACGGGGCGCACCACCCGGAAGGTGGGCATGGGCATTCCCCTGGCCCAGAACAACGCCGCCTCCACCGGCGGCGGGCTGGAGATCAGGAGCGCGCCCGGGCAGGGAACCGAACTGACCCTCACCTATTTCACCCGCCACATCGACTGCCCGCCCTTGGGCGATCTGGCTCAGACGGTGGCGGCCCTCATCCTGGCTAACCCCCAGTGCCCTGAGTTCAGGGTGAGCCTCACCTCCCAAAGAGGGGAGAGAGCCCTTGACACCCGGGAGCTAAAGCAGGCGCTGGGAGAGGTGCCGCTTAACACAGCAGAGGTTATCGCGTGGCTTATGGAAGCCGCGCAGGATATGACCAGAGATATTTTTGGAGGAGAGCTGCAATGAAAACCATGGCCGAACTGGAAGCAATCCGCAAGCAGACCCTGGAGAGGATCAACCTGCGCAAGGAGGACAAGGCGGACGAGGTCCGCATTGTGGTGGGCATGGCCACCTGCGGCATTGCTGCCGGCGCCCGGCCTGTGATGATGGCTTTTATGACGGAGGCCTCAAGGCGCCACCTGTCAAATGTCACCGTGTCCCAGACCGGCTGCATCGGCATGTGCCGCTACGAGCCCATGGCGGATGTGTTTGTGCCCGGGCAGAAGAAAATCACCTATGTGAACCTGGACGAGGCAAAGGCACGCCGCATCGTTACCGACCATATCGTTAACGGCCACCCGGTGGCGGAGTTGATGATTGGCGCGGATGAGGATAAAACCGTCAGCAAGGAGGAAGACAAACAATGAATTTTTATCGCTCTCATGTATTGGTATGCGGCGGGACGGGCTGTTCTTCCTCAAGCTCAGCCAAGATCAAGGACCGCTTTCATGTCCAGCTGAAGGAAAAGGCGCTGGACAAGGAGGTCAGCGTGGTGACCACCGGCTGCTTTGGCCTGTGTGAGGCAGGGCCGGTGGTTATCGTGTATCCGGAGGGTACTTTTTACTCCCACGTGAAGGTGGAGGACGTGGACGAGATCGTGGCTGAGCATCTGCTCAAGGGCCGGATCGTGCGCCATTTGGTCTATCACGAGAAGGGGGAGCAGCCCGAGGTGGGCAAGTCCCTTAACGACATCGATTTTTACAAGCACCAGACCCGCCTGGCGCTGCGCAACTGCGGCGTGATTGATCCGGAGAACATCGATGAGTACATCGCCTTTGACGGCTATATGGCGCTGGGCAAGGCGCTCCACGAGATGCAGCCGGCAGAGGTGACCCAGGTGATTAAGGACTCCGGCCTCAGGGGCCGGGGAGGCGGCGGCTTTCCCACCGGGCTTAAATGGGAGCTTTGCGCCAAGAACCCCGGGGAGAAGAAATACGTGGTCTGCAACGCCGATGAGGGGGATCCGGGCGCTTTTATGGACCGCTCCGTGCTGGAGGGAGACCCCCACGCGGTGCTGGAGGCCATGGCGCTGTGCGGCTATGCGGTGGGCTCGGACGAGGGCTATATCTATGTGCGCGCGGAGTATCCCATTGCGGTCAAGCGCCTGGAGATCGCCATTAAACAGGCGCGGGAATACGGCCTGCTGGGCAAAAACATCCTGGGCACGGATTTCAGCTTTGATCTGCATATCCGCTTAGGGGCGGGCGCCTTTGTCTGCGGGGAGGAAACCGCCCTGATGGCCTCCATCGAAGGCAACCGGGGCGAGCCCACCCCCAAGCCGCCCTACCCGGCGGCCCAGGGCCTTTACGGCAAGCCCACCAACATCAACAACGTGGAAACCTTTGCCAACATCCCCCAGATTCTTCTAAAGGGCGCGGACTGGTTTAAGAGCATGGGCACCAAGCGCTCGCCCGGCACCAAGGTCTTTGCCCTGGGCGGGAAGATCAACAACACGGGCCTGGTGGAGGTGGCCATGGGAACGCCCCTGCGCAGGGTGATCTATGACGTGGGCGGAGGCATCCCCAAAGGCAAAAAATTTAAAGCCGTGCAAACGGGCGGTCCCTCCGGCGGCTGTATCCCCGCGGAGCTGCTTGATGTGCCGATTGAATACGATTCCCTGGTGGAAATCGGCTCCATGATGGGCTCCGGCGGCATGATCGTCCTGGATGAGGACAACTGCATGGTGGACATCGCCCGTTTCTTCCTGGATTTTACGGTGGATGAATCCTGCGGCAAGTGCACCCCCTGCCGGGTGGGCACCCGGCGGATGCTTGAGATTCTCAACCGCATCGTCTCCGGCCACGGCAAGGAGGACGATATTGAAAAGCTGGAGCAGCTGGCCTGCAGCATCAAAGACACCGCCCTGTGCGGCCTGGGGCAGACGGCGCCCAACCCGGTGCTGTCCACCCTCCAGTATTTCCGGCACGAGTACGAGGCCCATATCCATGACAAGAAATGCCCGGCCCACCAGTGTAAGGAGCTGCTGCATCTGGAGATCACGGACAAGTGCCGGGGCTGCACCGCCTGCGCCCGGGTCTGCCCCGCGGGGGCGATCACCGGGGAAGCCCGTGGCATGCATCACATTGATATTGACAAGTGCATCATGTGCGACTCCTGCATTGAGAAGTGCCGCTTTGATGCCATCATCAAGGTTTGACGGGAGGAGAGGGCAATGAACGAGATGATCACGCTGACCATTGACGACCTGAAGGTGGAGGTGGAAAGGGGCGCTACGGTGCTGGACGCCGCGCGCAAGGCCAATATCCGCATCCCCACCCTGTGCTTTTTAAAAGAAATCAACGAAATCGGCGCCTGCCGCATGTGCGTGGTGGAAACCGGGGCCAGAACCCTGCAGGCGGCCTGCGTCCTGCCGGCCACCCAGGGCATGGAGGTGAAGACCAACACCCGCCGGGTGCGCCACGCGCGCAAGACGGTGCTGGAGTTGATCCTCAGCAACCATGACAAAAAATGCCTCTCCTGCATTCGCAGCCAGAACTGCGAGCTTCAGAAGCTGGCGCTGGAGTTGGAGGTGGATGACTGCGAGGCCTTCGCGGGCGAGCGCAGGGAGTTTCCCCTGGACGATATGTCCCCCAGCATCGTGCGGGACAACAACAAATGCATCAACTGCCGCCGCTGTGTAGCCACCTGCTATGCCACCCAGGCGGTGGGGGTGATAGGCCCGGTGGGCCGTGGGTTTAACACCACCATCGAGACCGCCTGGGACATGGCCCTGTCTGAGACCGCCTGCATCGGCTGCGGACAGTGCATCAACGCCTGCCCGGTGGGCGCGCTGCGGGAAAAAGAGGAGGCGCCCCAGGTCTGGAAGCTGCTGCATGACCCGCATAAACACGTGGTGGTGCAGACCGCGCCCGCCGTGCGCGCGGCCCTGGGGGAGGAGTTTGGCATGCCCATGGGCACCAATGTCACCGGCAAGATGGTGGCTGCCTTAAGGCGCCTGGGTTTTGATCAGGTGTTTGACACCGACTTCGCCGCGGACCTCACCATCATCGAGGAGGCCACGGAGCTTATCGGCCGCATCCAGAATAAGGGGGTTCTGCCCATGATTACCTCCTGCTCCCCCGGCTGGATCAACTACTGCGAAACCTTCTATCCGGACTTTATCCCCAACCTCTCCTCCTGCAAATCCCCCCATGAGATGCTGGGGGCGGTGATCAAAACCTATTACGCGCAGAAGGCGGGCCTTTCACCCAAGGATATCGCGGTGGTCTCCGTGATGCCCTGCACGGCCAAGAAAATCGAGGCGGCCCGGGAGGAATTGGCCGCCACCGGGTTCCCGGATGTGGACGCGGTGATCACCACCCGGGAACTGGCCCGGATGATCAAATCCAACGGCATCAACTTCCTGAACCTGCCGGATGAGGACTTTGACAGCCTGCTGGGCGACAGCACCGGCGCTGCAACCATCTTTGGCGTTACCGGCGGCGTGATGGAGGCGGCGCTTCGCACCGCCTATGAGACCATCACCGGGGAAACCCTTGAGAAGCTGGATTTCCACGAAGTCCGGGGCCTTCAGGCGGTCAAGGAGGCGGATGTGCAAATCGGCGGCCTGACCCTGAGGGTGGCGGTGGCCCACGGCACCGCCAACGCCAAAACCCTGCTGGATTCCATCCGCAGCGGGGAGAAGACCTATGATTTCATTGAGGTCATGGGCTGCCCCGGCGGCTGCATCAACGGGGGCGGCCAGCCCATCGTCTCCGCGGAGGACCGCCTGAGCCAGGATCATATGGTATACAGGGCCCGGGCGCTGTATCATGCGGATGCCGCCATGGCCTATCGCAAGAGCCATGAAAACCCCGGCATCAAGCGCATTTACGAAGAATTCCTGGGTGAGCCCAACGGCCATATGGCCCATCAGCTGCTGCACACCCATTACACCCCTCAGAGCAAATACAAGCACGGGGAGAAAACTGCTTCTTAAGAGAAAGTTGAGAGAAAGCACCATGATGAGAAAAATTTCAGCGATTTTGCTGTCCCTTATGCTGTTGGGCCTGGCCGTTTCTGGCCTGGCCCAGGAGGCCCCCGTGCGGGTGGCGGCCCTTAAGGGCCCCACCGCCATGGGCCTGGTAAAGCTGATGGCGGATGATGAAGCGGCGGGGGACTATGCCTTCACCCTGGCGGGCAGCCCGGATGTGCTGGTGCCGGCCCTGGCCAAGGGGGAGGTGGATGTGGCCTGCCTGCCGGTCAACCTGGTGGCCATCCTCTATCAGAACACCCAGGGGGCGGTGCGGGTGATCAATGTCAACACCCTGGGCGTTCTTTACATCCTGGACAAAAACGGCGAGGTGAAGGCCTTAAGCGACCTGGCCGGCCGCAAGGTGTATGCCAGCGGCAAGGCCTCCACGCCGGAGTACGCGCTGACGTACCTTTTGGAAAAGGCGGGGGTCAGCGATGCGGAAGTTGAGTGGAAGGCGGAGCACAGCGAGGCGCTGGCAGCTTTCCTAAGCGATCCGGAGGGCCTGGCCATGCTGCCCCAGCCCTTTGTGACGGTGGCCCAGACGCAAAACGAGCAGATCAATATCGCCCTGGATCTGACGGAAGAGTGGGAGGCGGTCACCGGGGATACCATGATCACCGGCGTCACCGTGGCCCGCCAAGCCTTCCTGGAGGAAAACCCGGAGGCGGCGGCTAAATTCCTGAGGGACCATCAGGCCTCTGTGGCCTATGTCAACGCCAATGTGGCGGAAGCCGCGGCCCTTATCGGGCAGTATGAGATTGTTGCCGCCCCGGTGGCGCAAAAGGCGCTGCCCTACTGCAACATCACCTATCTGGACGGCCAGGAAATGGAAGCGGCCCTGGGGGCCTTCTATCAGATGCTTTTTGACCAGAATCCCATGTCCGTGGGCGGGCAGGTGCCGGATGCTGCCTTCTACTACCAGCCTTAAAGGTGACGGGCCGGCTAAAACCAGGGTGGCTTTGGCCGCCCTATTTTGGCTTGTCCTGTGGCAGATCATCGCCAGTGCCCTGGGGCAGGAATATCTCTTGGCCTCCCCCCTTAAGGTGCTGGGGCGCCTGGGGCAGCTGTTGACCCAGCCGGATACCTGGCTGGCGGCGCTGCGCTCAGGCGGGCGTATCCTGCTGGGCTTTTCAGGCGCGGCGCTGGTGGGCGCGGCCCTGGCCTTCCTTGGGGCAAAATACCCCTGGGTCAGGGATTTTGCAGCCCCCCTGATTTCCGCCGCGCGTTCCGTGCCGGTGGCCAGCTTTATTATTCTGGCCATCATCCTCGTATCCACCCGCTGGCTTTCCGCCCTCATCGCCTTTGTGATCGGCTTTCCGCTGATCTACGGCAACGTCGCCGAGGGCATCCGCAGGCGCGACCGGGGGCTTCAGGAGGTGGCTTATGTATTCCGGGTGCCGCTGATCAAACGGATGTTGTATCTGGATCTGCCCCAGATTCTGCCCTATTTTAAGTCCGGCGCCATCAGCGCCATGGGGCTGTGCTGGAAGAGCGGGATTGCGGCGGAACTGATCGGCATCCCTAGCGGCACCATCGGCGAGCGGCTCTACATTGTGAAGGTCAACCTGTATACGGCGGAACTGTTCGCCTGGACGGCGATCATCGTGGCGCTAAGCGCCCTGTTTAGCCGGCTGATCGCCCTGTTGTGTGACGCCGCCGCGCGCGGCCTGGATAGATTGTGATGCTTTCTCTTTATAAGGTGACCAAGCGCTATGGCCCCCAGACGGTGTTTGCGCATTTCAGCCTGGAAGTGCCCGCAGGCGCCCGGGTTTGCCTGATGGGCCCCTCCGGCTGCGGCAAAACCACGGCGCTGCGGCTGCTGGCGGGCCTTGAGGCGCCGGACGCCGGACGGGTCAGCCGGGAAGGGAAGATCAGCCTGGTGTTCCAGGAGAACCGCTTGCTGCCCGCCCTCAATCCCATGGGGAACCTCCGCCTGGTGGCAGGCCGGGGGAGGACAGAGCAGCTGGAGGACCTTCTCGTCCGCCTGGGCCTCAAGGACAGCCTAAAAAAGCCTGCCCGGGAGCTGTCCGGCGGCATGAGGCGCCGGGTGGCCATCGCCCGGGCCCTGGCGGTGGATTACGACGCCCTGCTGCTGGATGAGCCCTTTAAAGGGCTGGACCCGGACACCCGCTATCAGACCGCCCAAGTGATTTTAAAGGAAGCCCAAGGCAAGGCCATCCTGCTGGTGGCCCATGATATGGCTGAGGCAGAGCTGCTGGGTGCAGAGATGCTGCGCTTGTGAAGCTCTTTTTGACACAAGGGAGGGAAAACCATGACCATCAAGACCCTTTTCTTGCCTGAAAAACCGCGCTGATTAAAAAAACTGGGGCTGGGGTCAGAGCATCAGGCGGAGGCTTCCGCTTTCGGGCGGTTTTCCCAGGCGATGATGCCTTTTGCCACCGCCTTGCGCGTCAGCCACAGGATAAAGGGGGAGAGGGCGGTCAGGCCCAGGGCCAGCAGGAGGGCCTTGTCCCTAAGGGGTGTTAAGAGGAAAAACCCACCAAAGGCCAGCGCTGCCAGGATCAGCCCCAGACTCATGCTGAGGATCAGCAGGCCGCGCATCAGCGTCAGCGGCCGGCTGGTCCAGGCCAGAACCAAAATGCCCGTGACGCCGGCCGCTATCCAGGCGATGGTGGAGCGCTGGTCATAGGAGAGCCCCAAGGGGCGGGAGAAGGCATATAACAGAATAATCAACAGCAGGTTGTTCAAAGCGCCCGGCAGGGCGTTTTTTAATATGGTGGTGAGAAAATCCCCCTTGACCCGCTCCTTGTTGGGCTCCATGGCCAGGAAAAAGGCGGGGATACCCACGGTGAAGACGCTGATCAGCGTCATCTGGATAGGGCGGAAGGGATAGGCCAGGGGCAAAAGCAGGGTGAGCAGCGAGAGGAAGAAGGAAAAGAGGGTTTTCACCAAAAACAGCGAGGCGGAGCGGGTGATGTTGTTGATGACCCGCCGGCCTTCCAAAACCACATGGGGAAGGGCGGAGAACTGGCCGTCCATCAGCGTCAGCTGGGATACCTTCTGGGCCGCGTCGCTGCCGCCGGCCATGGCGATGGCGCAGTCGCAGACTTTCAGCGCCGGCACATCGTTGACTCCGTCGCCCACCATGGCCACGGTGTGCCCCGTTCCCTGAAGGGCCTGCACCAGCTTTCGCTTCTGATCGGGGGCAACCCGGCCAAAGACGGTGTAGCGGCCTGCCGCCTGAGCCAGCGCCTCATCGTCCTGCCACAGGGAGGCGTCTGTCCAGTTATCCGCCCCATCAAGCCCCGCCCGGCGGGCTACCTCCGCCACCGTGCGGGGGTTGTCCCCGGAGATCACCTTGATGGCCACCCCCTCCTGCGCCAGGAACCGGGCGGTTTCGGCAAAGTCCGCGCGGATCTGATCGTTGAGCAGAATCAGCGCCTGGGGGCTGATCTCCTCCGGCAGGGTTTTGTCCTTTAGAGAGGCGGGGGAACGGGCCAACAGCAGCACCCGATAGCCCTGATTGGCGTAGCCTGTGATTCTGTTTTCCAAGACCTTTGGCATCCTGTCCTTCAGGAGGAACTCCGGCGCGCCCACAAGCAGGGTGCCCTGAGTTTTAAAGCTTACCGCGCTCCACTTGCGTAAAGAAGAGAAGGGCACCCGGAAGGCAACTTCCCCGTCCGGCACCTGGTGCCCTGCCCAATGCCGGCGCAGCGCCTGAAAAGTCAGATTGTCATCCTCGCAAGCCTGAAGCATCCGTCTGACAGCGGTGTTGACCTGCGCCATCGTCACCCCCGGCAGGGGAATGACTTCCTCCACCCGCAGATCGCCCTGGGTGATGGTGCCGGTTTTGTCCACGCACAGGGTGTCCACCCGGGCCAGGTTTTCAATGCCGTACAGCTCCTGCACCAGGGTGTTTTTCTGCCCCAGCCGGATAACCCCCACCGCCAGCGTCATGCTGGTCAGCAGAATCAGCCCTTCCGGAATCATGCCCAAAACGGCGGCCACCGTGCCGGAGACGGCCGGCTCCAGAGCGCCGCCCAGCCGCCAGTAGTGTTTGGCAAAGAGGAGAAGGCCTAAGGGCAGCAAAAATATGCTGATAAAACGAATCAGCTTGCCCAGGTCCTCCATCAGCTGGCTTCGGACCGTCTTCACCTTGCGGACGCTTTGCACCAGCTGCCCGGCGTAGCATGCGCTGCCCACCCGGATCAGGCGGGCGTACAGCTGGCCTTCGGTGATGATGGTACCGGAGAAGAGCAGGTCGTCTTCAACTTTGGGGACCGCATCGCTCTCTCCTGTCAGGAGGGCCTCATCCGCCGCGCCCTGACCCAAGATGACCTGGGCATCCGCGCAGACCTGCACCCCTGCTGAAAAGCGCACCAAATCGCCCTCCACCAGCTGGTCGTCGGGCAATTGGCCCCACTGTCCGTCCCGCAGCACAGGCACAGGGGCAGTCACCAGCAGGGTGAGGCGATCCACGGTTTTCTTGGCGCGGATCTCCTGCACGGTGCTGATCAGGGTGTTGAGAATCACCACCCCGATGAACAGCATATTGCGGTGGGAGTGCACCAAAAGCAGCGCCAACGCCAAAATCAGGTTAAGAATATTAAACCGGGTGAACAGGTTGTTGAGGAGAATATGCCCGGTGCTGCGCCCGGCGCTTTTGGGCGGCAGGTTGCCCTTGCCGTCCTTGTGCAGCTGCGCCGCCTGCTCGCTTGTCAGCCCCTTAAGCGCTTCAGCCCGATTGGTCATGCTTCCCCCTGTGTGCTTAGTGCCCTGCCAGCTGGCAAAGCCCCATCATTTTAGCACAGCTTGAGGATATGGGAAGGTGGTTTATGTAAAATAAAGCGCCCGGGCCATTAACCCCTCAGGCTTCGGGAGAGAAAAGCCTGGGTACGGGGGTTTTGGGGATGGGTGAACAGGGACGCCGGGGGCCCGTCTTCCACAAGCAGGCCCTCATCCATGAACACCACCCGGTCGGCCGCGTCCCGGGCGAAGGCCATCTCATGGGTGACGATAAGCATGGTGAGACCGCCGTCCTTCAGGGTGCGGATGACGCTCAACACCTCGTCCACCATCTCCGGGTCCAGGGCGCTGGTGGGCTCGTCAAACAGCAGC
>DAISYX010000019.1:0-20753 GCA_036825095.1 Clostridia bacterium
GCCTGGCGTTTCCTTTTTCTTGCCAGCCCGCCGGATCGTTGGTATATTATTGCCACCGCATCTCGCGCGGGCAATATTTTTTCTGGAGGAACTATGACGTTCAAACTCAAAAAGATTCTGGCCCTCATGCTGGCCCTTTTCATGGTGCCCGGCCTGTCCGCCACCGCCTTTGCCCAGACCGTCCTCACCCCGGGCACCTACACCCAGACCGTCCCCGGCCACAACGGAGACCTCAGCGTTGAAGTGGTGCTGGACGCAAACCGCATTCAGTCCGTCACCGTGACCGGCCATCAGGAAACCCCCGGCATCGCAGACACCCCCCTTGGCCGCATCCCCCAGGAGATCGTGGAAAATCAGAGCCTGGCTGTGGACACCATAGCGGGCGCCACCGTCACCTCCAAGGCCATCATCGCAGCGGTTGCCGCCGCCATTGAAAGCGCAGGCGGCGACCCCGAGGCATTTTTAACCCCCGCTGAGTCAGAGGAAGACAGCAGCGCCACCGCCCCCATTGAGATGAGTACTGATGTGGTGGTGGTGGGCGCCGGCGGCGCCGGCCTTGCGGCGGCAGCGGCCGCGCATCAGGGCGGCGCCTCTGTCATCGTGCTTGAAAAGCTGGCCGCTGTGGGCGGCTCCACCGCCCGTTCCGGCGGCGGCATCGCGGCCACCGGCACCCGCTTCCAGGAGGAGCTGGGCATTGAGGACAGCGCGGAATCCTGGATGGCCCTCTGGCAGGAGCGCCAGGCCATCGGCCAGGAAAATGATCTGTATCCGGATTATGAAGCTGTCAGCAAGTTCATGGGCGATGCCGTCATCACCACGGAATGGCTGGTTGACTATGTGGGCCACGCGTACGGCAGCGTTGAAGGCTTCGGCATGGACCCGGTGCGCCGTCTGCACTTCCCCGTGATGCCCACTGGCGGCGGCGGTGGCGTGCTGATCAACAGCCTGAAGACCTTTATTGATGCCCAGGAGGGGATCACCCTGCTTTTGGAAAGCCCCGCCACCAGCCTTATCACCGATGAGACGGGCGCTGTCACAGGCGTTCTGGCACAAGGCCCTGACGGCCCCCTCTTTATCCAGGCCAAAAAGGTGATCCTGGCTGCCGGCGGCTTTGCCAAAAATGAGGAGATGCTCTCCCGGCTGGTGCCCGAAATGGCCGGCACCGGCGCCACCACCACCGCGGGCGCCGGAAGCGACGGCGACGGCATCAACATGGCCCTGGAAGTGGGCGCCGTTCTCTATGAAGAACCCTGGGTAATCGGCCTTGGCGTGGTGGCCTATGTGCCCGGCACCTCCTCCCTGATGATGGACTGGAGCAAGGTCTACGTGGATGCCCAGGGCCAGCGCTTCACCAACGAGCAGGTGCACTACGCCATCGCCGCCAACATGGTCGCCCTGGCGGACAGCCCCTGGGCCATCGTGGACTCCTCCGAGGCCAACGCCAAGCTGGTGGAGGCCCTGGAAGCCGGCCTGGAAACCGGCCAGGTGGCCAAGGGCGACAGCTTTGAGGCCCTGGCGGAGCAGATGGGCGTTTCCGCAGATGCCTTTGTAAAGACCATGTCGGACTACAATCAAAGCGCCCAGACAGGCACAGACGCCCTGGGCAAGGAAGCCGCTTACCTGCTTGCCTATGACAGCGCGCCCTATTATGCCGTGCGCCTCTATCCCCTCACCATGGGCACCTTTGGCGGGGTGAAGATCAACGGGAATTACCAGGTCGTCAGGGAAGACGGCGGCGTCATCCCCAACCTTTTCGCCGCTGGCGAAAACGCCAACCGCCTGCTGTACAACCAGGTCTATATGTCCGGCAGCGCCGTTCAATACGCCCTGACCAGCGGCCGCATCGCGGGCGAGCAGGCCGCCCTGGAATTGCAGTAATCACCCCCTGCCCCCCACGGGGCTGATTGATGGGCAAACGCCCACACAAAAAAGAGGCCTCGGCCTCTTTTTTGTGCGCTTCCCTATTACAAGTGCCTTCTATAAAAGCAAGTCACTCACCTTGGCATCTAAAAGGGTCAGCAGGTCCCGGGGCGCTGCCTTGATCTGAAGCCCGATCCGCCCCGCGCTGACCGTCACCGCCGGAAAATCAGCCGCGCTTTCATGGAAAACCACCGGGCAGGGCTTTTTCATCCCCACCGGGGAACAGCCGCCGCGCACATAGCCGGTCAGCCCGAAAATGTCCCGCGCAGGCACCATCCCCACGGCCTTTTCCCCCACAGCCCGCGCCGCTTTTTTCAGGTTCAATTCCCCTGAAACCGGGATGACAAAGGCATAAACGCCGCCGCTGCCGCCACGCGCGATCAGGGTTTTGAACACCTTCTCCGGGGCCTCGCCAATAAGGCCCGCAACGCTTACACCGTCCACCGGCTCATTGTGATGGGGATAGGTAAAAACAGCGTAGGGAATCCCATGCTGTTCCAAAATGCGCATCGCATTGGTTTTGGCAGACATACTTATATGTTTTCGAAAAAAGCCTCTTCGTCCTCCCGGCGCAGGATGCCCTGGGCATCAAAATGCAGGGGGGTGGGCTTGGACTGTATATAGCGCAGAATTTCATCCATGCGCACGGATTCCTGAAAGGTCATCATGGTAAAGGACACGCCGTGCTTGCGCGCCCGCCCCGTGCGGCCGATGCGGTGCAGGTAATACTCATTTTCATTGGGCAGGTCGTAGTTGATCACCGCCTCCACATCGTCCACGTCAATGCCCCGGGCGGCCACGTCCGTTGCCACCAGGATGGGGAACTTGCCCCGCTTAAAATCATTCATCACCTGGGTGCGCTGGCTTTGGCGGATGTCCCCGTGGAGCGCCCGGGCGCTGTAACCCTCCTTCACCAGCTTATCGCTGAGGCGCTGGGCCATGAACTTGGTGTTCACAAACACCATCACCCGGTCAAACTCGTCTGAATCCAGCAGGTATTGCAGCGCTTCCATCTTCTTGTCCCGGGGGATCAGCAGGGTGTGCTGGGCGATCTGGGGGCGGTTCTCCTTGGTGGCCTCCACAACGATCTCCACCGGCTCGCGCTGATAGCGCCAGGAGATGGTCATCACATCCCGGTTGGTGGTGGCGGAGAACATCACCAGCTGCCGGTCCACCGGCGCCATCTCGATGATGCGGGTCACATCCTTAACAAAGCCCATCTTCAGCATCTCATCCGCCTCGTCAATCACCAGGGTGTGCACATGGGCAAGGCTCACATGCCCCCGGTTCACCATGTCCAGGGTGCGCCCGGGCGTGGCCACCACGATCTGGGGCTTGTGCTTTAATTGGTTGATCTGCCGGGACATGGGCTGTCCTCCGTAAAGGGCCGCGATCTTAACCTGGGGGATAAAGCGGGCCAGATCGGTCAGCTCCTGCACGATCTGCTGGGCCAGCTCCCGGGTGGGCGCCAGCACCAGCTCCTGCACCCGGGTCTCCTTGAGGCTGATGTACTCCAGCATCGGGATGCCAAAGGCCACCGTCTTTCCGGTGCCGGTGGGCGCGATGCCGATGATGTCCCGTCCGGCCATCATCACGGGAATGGTCTCTTTCTGGATATCGGTGGGGTTTTCAATCCCCATGCCGTCAAGCGCTTTTAAGACCTCGTCGGACACGTCAAGCGCGCGAAATGCGTCAGCGGACAATACTCTAACCTCTTTTCTTAAGCCAGGCATCTCCTGGCCCAAAAGCTATTATAGTCAATGCCCATTTGCCCTGTCAACCAAAGGGCTGCGCCTCGTTTAAACTTTTCTCTATGCAAACCAGACGGATGCCGGGAAGGCCGTTAAAGTCGCAGGGCACAACGCCGGATTCCCGGTAGCCGTGCTTGCGGTAAAGGGCGCGGGCGGGCAGGTTTTTCTCGTTGGTGTCCAGCCGGAGATAAGGGCAGCCCTTCTCCCTGGCGTATTCCTCAAAAAAGCGCACAAAGCCCCCCGCGATCCCCTCACCCGCCCTGTCCGGGTCCACCACCAGGGTGTGAATCACCATCACCTGCTCCGCCGGGGCCTTCTGGGCCCAGTCGCACAGGGCATATTCCGGCACCTGCTCCTGGTTGATCCGGGCGGCGGCCAGCACAAGGCCCCCTTCCTCATAGACAAACAGCTCTCCTGCCTCAAGCGCCGCCTGGGCATCCTGACGGATGGGATAGATGCCCTGCCGCCAGCCGGTTGAGCCCTTGCCCACAGATTCCAGCGCGTGGATTTTGTCATAAATCCGCACCACGCCCGGGATATCGCGGGCCTTTCCCTGTCTGATCATCTGCCCTTCCCTCCTTTATTTTCAGCACCCAGTATCCCATACTTGATTCCGCCGCACAAGCAGCGCGGCCTTGCCACCCCTTCTGATATCCTGTAAAATGCAAACAGAAAGCACAGACACCGCCTTTGGGCGCAGGGAGGGATAGATTTTATGAAAGCTTTACTCATCGGCGGCACCGGCAACATCAGCCTGGCCGTGTCCCGCCAGCTGATCAAAGAGGGCTGGGACCTCACCCTGCTTAACCGGGGCAATCACCCGGGCCTGGTGCCGGAGGCCAAAACCCTGGTGGCGGATATGGAGGACACCAACGCCGTAAAAGCCGTCCTAAAGGGGCGGCAGTTTGACACCGTGGTGCAGTTCATCGCCTATCACCGGGAGGAGGTCTTCCGGGACATCAACCTTTTTACCGGCATCACCGGGCAATACATCTTCATCTCCACCGCCTCAGCCTATCAAAAGCCGCCCCGCAACTATTTGATTGAGGAATCCGTCCCCCTGCACAACCCCTACTGGCAGTATTCCCGGGAGAAAACCCTGTGTGAGCGCCTGCTGATGGAGGCCTACGACATGGACTTTTTCCCCGTCACCATCGTGCGGCCCAGCCACACCTATGGGGAGACAAAGCTCCCCCTGGCCATCCACGGGGGCAAGGGCACCTGGCAGGCGCTAAAGCGCATCCTCACGCAAAAGCCGGTGCTGATCCCGGGGGACGGCACCAGCCTGTGGACCCTGACCAGCTCGGAGGACTTTGCCAGGGGCCTGGCGGGCCTGATGGGCAACCAGCGGGCCATCGGCCAGGCGGTGCATATCACCTCGGACGAAGCCCTCAGCTGGAATCAGATTCACAAAACCGTGGCGGACATCGTGGGCAAGCCCTTCATCCCCTGCCATGTGCCCAGCGGCATGCTGGCCATGGCGGAGCGCTATGACTTTACAGGCCCCCTTTTGGGGGACAAGGCCAACTGCGCCGTCTTTGACAACAGGAAGCTCAAGGCCCTGGTGCCGGGCTTCACCGCCGCCACCCGCTTTGATCAGGGGGCCCGGCGGGTGGTGGAGAACATGCTGACAAACCCCGCCCTTCAGGTGGAAGACCCCGCATTTGACGCCTTTTGCGACCAGGTGGTGGACATCATGCGCCGGGCGGAAGCGGAGATCGCCCAGCTATGAAAAAAACGCCGAAATTTTGCGCCCTGGCCCTGGCCGCGGCCCTGCTGTTCCTTCCCATGGCGGCCCATGCTCTTCTGGTGAACCTGGGGCGGCTTTCCCTTCAGGCGCCTGCCTCTTTTGACGTGTTCACCCGGGATATGCGCCCGGATGACCCGATTCTGGCCCTGTATGGCACCAGCCGGGAGGCGGTGGCCCAGGAGCTGGCCAGTCAGGGCCTTTTGATGAAAGCCCGGGAGATCGCCGGGGCCTATACCCTCACCCTGTCCGTGGCGCCGGAGGCGGGGCCGGACTTTTCCGCCCTTTCAGATGAGGAGCTTTTGAGCCAGGCCCAGGCCTATTCCGGCCTTGGCAGCCCGGACACCAGCCCCCTTTTCCGCTCCCGGCAGGCGGCCTTTGTGCTGCTTCGCGGCGGCAGCAGCCTCCACTATCTCACCCGGGTGGGCGGCAGCCTTTACCGCCTGAGCCTTCAGGCGGACGGGGGCCTGAACAACGCCATGGCAGACAGCCTTAAAACAATCGCCCAAAGCATGGACTTTGGGCTGGGGCAATAGCACAGGGTTCCCTTAAACAGTTATTCCGTTTCCGCCAGGCGCTTTTTTATCAGCGCCTGGCCTTCTTCTGATTTCAAGTACGCCAGCGTCGTCTTAGGCAGCAGGTCTGTCAGGGCCTTTTCATCCCCCGCTTTCAGCGCCTGGCGCACCCGGGTGGCGCTCAGGGGCGTCCCCCCGGGGTCATCAAGGCGCCTGATCACCTGAAGCATGATGCCCTCTCCGGGCAGGCGTGCCGCCATCTCCTGGTTATACAGGTGGGTGGCGGGCGAAAAGGGCTCCTCCCCCACAAAGCGGCGGGTGATGTTCAGGCGCCTGGCCACCTGGGCGAAGATCTGGGCGTCCAGCGCCGCCTGGGCCCGGGTCACCGCCGCCTCCTCTTTTAAAAAATAAGCGGGGAACACCGCCCGGGAGATCAGATAGCTGCCGGTGTCATGATAGATAATGTTTTGAATGCCCGACGTTCCCGCCTTCACCAGCCGCCTGCGCACCTCAAAGGGGAAGAAGGACAGATCCTCCGACACAACAAACAGATGCAGCGCCCCGCACTGATTAGCCGCCTTTTCCACCAGATAGCGATGCCCCCGGGTGAAGGGGTTGGCGTTTAGGATCACCGCGCCCGCGGGCTCTGCCGCCGCCTTTTCCCCCAGGCTTTTCAGGTATCCCAAGAAGCCTTCCCGGCGGTTTTCCATAAACACCAGGGCGCCCGGCACCCGTGCGATGGGGTAAAAACCCAGCTCCAAAAGCTTCTCCTCGCTTTGCGGCGAGGCATAGACAAAAAGATGGCTCACCCCCTCTAAAAAGAGGTCCTCCGTGAGTTTGCTTATCAGGCGCGCCATCAGCCCTTCGCCCTGATGGGCGCTGTCCACCGCCAGACAGCGCAGGGTGCTGCCCAGGGCGGAGCCGGTGGCCACCAGCTGCCCGCTTTGGTCATACACCCCCAGGGTGCGCTCTAAATTATCCTCCAGCAAAAGACCCGCCCGGGCCAGAAGGGCCCCCGCAGCCGCCTTTGCCTTTTCATCCTCTTTTCCCATGTAGCGCATTTCATATCTCATTGGCCCTCACCCCTTGTTCCCAGCATATGCCCAAGGCCGCGTCTTGTAAAGCGTCCTTTGTTTTGCTATCATCACCCCATCAACCTCAGAGGTCATCCCATGCAGCAAAAAAGCCCCGGACAGATAAGCCTTCAGGATATGATGCGGGCCCGGGAGACCAGGGCAACGCGCCAGCGGGCCATGCTGGCCCGCCATGCCCTGCCCCTTTTGTCCTTTACCCTTAATATCCCGGGCCCGGTGAAAAACAACCCCCTCATCAAGGAGGGCTTTGCCCATGCCCTGGCGCTCCTGGATGCCCTGTTTGAGCGCTATAACATCCCGGTTCTTGAGCGGCAGATCACCCGCGCCTTCACCGGGGATGAGCTGCTCTGCGCCCTTAAGGCCTGTCCCTTGCAGCTAAAAAGCCTGCTGTGTGGATTGGAGGGGGCGGACGCCTTTGGCAGGCTGATGGATTTGGATGTGATCAGCCCGGAGGGCCTGAGGGTCAGCCGGGAGGCCGCGGGCTTCCCTCCCAGGGCCTGCCTTCTGTGCGAGCACCCCGCAGGCCTCTGCGCCCCCAGCCGCGCCCACCCGGTGGAGGCGCTTTTTGCAGAAAGCCAGAAAATCCTGACCGATGCCCTGAGGCCTGCCCGCGCCCGGCATATCGGCCGGCTGGCCCAGAGAAGCCTGATCTGGGAGGCCCTGGCCACCCCCAAGCCCGGCCTGGTGGACCGGAACAACAGCGGGGCCCATCAGGACATGACCCTTGATACCCTGCTGGACAGCGCCGCCGTCTTGGGGGATTATTTTGAGCAGTCGGCACACTGCGGCCTGCTGCTGGCTTCCTCTTCGCCCACTTCTGTCATGGAGGCCCTGCGCCCCCTTGGTCTTGAGGCAGAGGCCGCGATGAACAGGGCCACAGGCGGCGTCAACACCCACAGGGGCGCCATCTATGCCCTGGGCATCCTCTGCGCTGCCGCGGGCAGAATCCGGGAAAATCAGGAGCCCCTTAATGCAGACACCCTCTTTGACACGGCCCGGGGCATCGCCGCCCGGGAGGCGGAGCGCCTGCCCCAGCTTTTAGCCGCCGGCGAAACAAGCGATGGCCTGCGCCAGTATGCCTTAATCGGCGCAGGCGGCGCCCGGGGGGAGGCGGCGGCAGGCTTTCCCGCCGTACACAAGATCGCGCTTCCACAGCTGCGGCGCTACCTTAAAGAAGGTCACGGCATGAATGACGCCCTGGCCTTCACCCTGATCCACCTGATCCCTGAGGTGGAGGACAGCAATTTACTAAAGCGCGCAGGACTTAGACGCCATCAGGCCCTTAGGCGCCAGATTCAGGCGCTCCTCTCCCAGGGGCCCCTTAAGCTCCCCGCCCTTTTAGCGCTGGACCGCCAGTTCATCGCGGAAAACCTAAGCCCCGGCGGCTGCGCGGACCTTCTGGCCGCGGCCTGCTTTGCCCATTTGCTGCTGGATCAACCCACCCAATCATAAACCCTTTTCATGTGTAATTTTTGCCTCCCCGCACCTGAAACCACATTTTTTGTTTGACAAGCGAAAAGGACAGGCGTATACTTTAACCTGTCCAATTAAAAATCATAAGGAGGTACCCCATGAAAAAACTTATGGCATTGGTTCTTGTTCTGTTACTCGCTTTCTCCGCCACCGCTCTGGCAGAAGGCCGCGTGTTTGGCTACACGGCCATGACCATGCTCAACCCCTTCTTTATCGTAATTGAAGAGGCCATCCGCGAGGTGGTGGAAGCCAACGGCGACACCCTTATTACCTTTGACCCGGCCATGGACAATGCCCTGCAAATTTCCCAGATGGAAGACGCCATCAACCGCGGCGTTGACCTGATGTTCATGAATGCCGCCGACAAAGAAGGCATTGTGCCCGCCATGGTGCAGCTGAAGGCCGCGGGTATCCCCGTAGTCAACTATGACGCCGAGGTGGCTGACTATGAGGAATATGTTGATGCCTATGTGGGCTCCAACAACTACAACGCAGGTTTTGTCTGCGGTGAAGACCTGGCCAAGCGCCATCCCGAAGGCGGCAACATCGTAATCCTTGATTTCCCGTCTGCCCAGAGCGTGGTGGACCGTATCAACGGCTTTAACGATGCCATCGCCGCTTCCGGCGTGCCCTTCACCACCGTTGTGCAGCTGGACGCACAGGGCGACCTGCAAAAGGCCATGACCATCATGGATGACATTCTCCAGCGTGAGTTTGACGGTGGCATCATCGCGGCCTTCGGCGGCAACGACCCCACCGCCCTTGGCATCTATGCCTCCTGCCTGGCCGCCGACCGCAACGAGATTGAAATCTACGGCGTGGACGGCTCCCCGGACGCCAAGAAGGCCATCGCAGAGAAAGGCCAGTTCATCGGCTCCGGCGCCCAGTCCCCCATCAACATCGGCAAGCTTTCCGTTGAAGTTGCCTACAAACTCTTGAAAGGCGAGCCCTTTGAGTTCCGTGTCCCGGTAGAAACCTTCCTGATCAACCAGGAAAACGTTGAGACCTTTGGAGTGGACGGCTGGCAGTAATCCCGTTTTAAATCAAAAACTCATCTTCGGACGGGGCTCTGCCTGAAGCAGGGCCCCGTCCCCAAAAGCATTTAGCCATAGCCTTGCCTGGCGCGGCAAAAGGGAGGGAGCAACTTGCCAGAAGAGAAGAAACTGCTTGAGATGTCAGGCGTTCACAAGCGCTTTCCCGGCGTCTACGCGCTAAAGGACGTCACCTTTGACCTGAACGCCGGCGAGGTACACGCCCTGCTTGGCGAAAACGGCGCCGGGAAATCCACGCTGATCAAGATTTTAGGCGGCATCTACACCATCGACGAAGGGGACATCATCATCAACGGCGTCAACACCCCCATCAACTCCGTTTCAGACGCGCAGAGAAACCATATTTCCATCATCCACCAGGAGCTTTCCCAGGTGCCCCACATGACCATCGCGGAGAACATCTTCCTGGGAAAGGAGATAAAGGGCCGCTTCTTTACTGTGCGCCGGGGGGAAATGAACAAAAAAGCGCAGCAGCTTTTGGCTGCCTATGATTTTCACATCCCTTCGGATACGCCCCTGGCCAGCCTCACCCTGGCCCAGCGCCAGATGATAGAGATCATCAAGGCGGTATCCTTTAACGCCCGCATCCTGGTGATGGACGAGCCCACCTCCTCCCTGTCGGATAAAGAAGTGGAGTTCCTCTTCCGCACCATCCGCCGCCTAAGGGCTGAGGGCGTTGGCATTATCTATATCTCCCACCGCCTAAGCGAGCTGTTTGAAATCTCAGACCGGGTCACCGTGCTCAGGGACGGAGCCGTCATCGGCACCCGGAATACCCGTCAGGTGCAGCAAAGCGAGCTGATCTCCATGATGGTGGGCCGCCCCCTGACCAACTACTACACCCGCACCTATCAGGAAAAGCGGGGGGAGGAAGTGCTCAGGCTTCAGAATGTCTCCTCCGGCGAATTGGTGCGGGATGTGAGCTTTTCCGTCTATAAGGGGGAAATCCTGGGCCTGGCTGGCCTGATTGGCGCCGGGCGCACCGAGATCTGCCGCACCATCTTTGGCCTGGATCCATTACTCTCTGGTGAAATCTACGTCAACGGCGAGCAGGTGAAGATCGCCTCCGCGGATGACGCCATGCGCCTGGGCATCGGCCTGGTGCCGGAGGACCGCAAGCGGGAGGGCATTTTTGGCATCAAGGATGTCTCCTTCAACATCACCTTAACCGTCCTGAGAGAGATTTTTCAGGGCCCTAAAATCAACCGGGGCTACGAACACAAGGTGGTGGACGAGCATATCCAGGGGCTTTCCATCAAAACCCCCAGCCCCCAGCAGCTGGTGAGCAACCTCTCCGGCGGCAACCAGCAAAAGGTGGTCATCGCCCGCTGGCTGGCCACCCAGCCCAAAATCCTGATGCTGGATGAGCCTACCCGGGGGGTGGACGTGGGCGCCAAGGCAGAGATTTACGCCATCATGAACGAGCTGGCCCGCCGGGGCGTTGCCGTCATCATGGTCTCCTCCGAGCTGCCGGAGGTTATCAACATGTCCGACCGGGTGCTGGTGATCGGCGGCGGCACGGTGCGGGGGGATCTGGACCGCCACGAGGTAACCCAGGAGAAAATCATGACCTACGCGACGGAGGGAATGTAAGATGCAGACAGAAAAAACCATCGTAGCCAGCAGAAGGCGGGCGCTTGCCCGGCCCTTTATCAAGTTTTTCAAGGACAATGCCGCCATTCTTATCGGCCTGCTGGCCATTGCCCTGCTCATCCAATTCCTCTCCGGCAACGGCAACTTCCTAAACGGCCTGTTCTTCAAGCAGTCCAACATCATGAATGTGCTGCGCCAGGTGGCCATCAACGCGATGCTGGCCTGCGGCATGTGCATCGTGATCATCCTGGGCGGCATTGACATCTCTGTGGGTTCCGTCATCGCCTTCTCCGGGGTGATTGCCGCCGGCATGATCACCAACTATCAGCTGCCCGTGTGGCTGGCGGTGATGGGCGGCATGGTGGTGGGGCTGTTGTGCGGCATGTTCAACGGCTTTATCATCTCCACCACGCCGCTTCCCCCCTTTATTGTCACCCTGGCCATGATGCAGATGGCCCGGGGCTTTGCCTATATCTACACCTCCGGCGCCCCCATCCGCACCATGTATCCGGAGTTTTACAACCTGGGCACCCTGTTTGTCTGGGGCATCCCCATCCAGGTGATCTACGCGGTGGTGATCGTCATCTTCAGCATCTACCTGCTTAACCGCACCAAGATGGGCCGGCACATCTACGCCGTGGGAGGCAACCGGGAGGCCGCCCGCTTTGCGGGCATCAATGACCGGCGCATCCTCTTTTTCGCCTACAGCTACAGTGGCCTGCTGGCGGGCTTATGCGGGGTGGTGCTGGCGGCGCGCATGTTCTCCGGCCAGCCCACGGCAGGCGACGGGCAGGAGATGGAAACCATCGCCTCCACCGTTCTGGGGGGCACCTCCATGCTGGGCGGCCAGGGCACCATCGGGGGCACCATGATCGGCGTGCTCATCATGGGCAGCCTGTCCAACGGCATGAACCTCCTGGGCATCAACTCCTTCTGGCAGTATGTGGTCAAGGGCGTGGTCATCCTCTTTGCCGTCTATATCGATGTGCTTAAAAAGCGGGCCAGGGACGTAAAATCCCTGGGCAAAAACATCCTGGCGGCGGAGGGCGCCGCGGATAACCAGGACATGAAGCAACTGAAATAGACGGATGTAAAAACGCCTCCCAAAAGCAGCGCGCCTGCCCGGCTGCGCTGCTTTTGATAGCCCTGGCTTCAAAAACCATTGACCGTCTGCCTTTGGGGGGCTATAATCAGGGCTCTGGAGGATGAACATGCAAAACCGTATGCTTTCCCAGGGGCCGCTGCACCGTGCGGACGGTGTGCTGAGCGAAACGGGCTTCGCCCTGGCCCCGATTAAGGACTATGACCGCCGGCGCCTCAAAGCGCCCCGGCACCGCATCAAGGAATGGGATGACTGCCTGGTGATGAACGCCCACTGCGCCCTGGGGATCCGGGTGTCGGACGAGGGCTGGATTGGCCTTGATTCCTTAAGCTTTATCGACTTTGAAACCCTGTCCCAGCGCAGCCAGTCCCGCCGAATCTGGCTGCCTCTGGGAAAAAGGAGCCTGCCAGCCTCTTCCCAAACCGGGGTTACCCGGGCGGTGGGTTATAACTACGAATTCACCTTCCGCGCAGAGGGCAGCCAGCGCCAGCTGTATGGCCATATGTATGACTTTGGCGGGGAAAGGCAGCCCCTGCTGTTTGACATCATCCTGGAGGAACCCCGTCAGGACAGCATGGTGATCGTCACCCCCTTTGAAAACAAACCCCACCAGTTCTTCTACAACCGCAAAATCAACTGTCTCCCGGCGGAGGGCCGGGTGATCTGGCAGGACAGGGAATACATCTTCTCCCCCGCCGCCTCCTTTGGCACCCTCAGCTGGGGCCGGGGCGTGTGGCCTCACCTGGCCGGATGGTACTGGGCCAGCGCTTCTGGCATCATCGCCGGCCGGGCCTTTGGCCTTTCCCTCGGCCATGGCTTTGGCGACACCAGCCGGGCCACGGAAAACATGCTGTTTTACGGCGGCATCGCCAGCAAGCTCTCCCAGGTGGCCTTTGAGGCGCCTGAGGCAAACGGCCAGAAGGACTACCTGGCCCCTTGGCAAATTCAGGACGATGCCGGGCGGCTCTCCCTCACCTTTAACCCCATCCTGGACCAGGCCATCCAGAACAAAACAGGCCCCCTCATCACCAAGCGGCACCGGGTTTTTGGCCGCTTCAGTGGGCATGCGCTGCTGGACGACGGCACCCGGCTGGAGATCCGGGAGCTTCAGGGTTTTATCGAAAAAGCAAAAAACCGGTGGTGATCACCGGAACATAAGTGCCGTTTAATTAAAAATGGTTCAAAGGCCGCCGGCTAATTGTCCGCGGCCTGTTTGCATGATTCCCTGCGCCTGTCCCGTTCTATTTTTGAGAAGGCGCAGCCGCAGTAATCCTGGCGGTAGAGCTGGTGAAGGCGGCTCAGTTCGATGGAGCGGGGGTAGCCGCCGCGCTTTTTGAAGTCGCTGGCCAAAAAAGTAACACCCGCCTCCCGGCCCGCCGCCTCGCCCAACTCATTTAGCAGGGCCGCGTCCTTGCGGGGGCTTAAAGTCAGCGTGGTGGTGAAGTATGGAAGGTTTCTTGCCCTGGCCTCCCGGGCCGCCCGCGAAAGGCGCAGGGCGAAGCAGGCGCGGCACCGAAGGCCGCCCTCCGGTTCCCCTTCCAGGCCCCGGATGGCCTCCCGGTAGGCGGCGGGCTCGTAAGGCGCTTCAATGATCTCCTCCGCCCAGCCGGTTTGCGCCACCAGCCGCCGGGTTTCCTCCAGGCGCCGGGCAAACTCCTGCCCGCTGTCCATGTTGGGGTTGTCAAAGAACACCTTCAGCTTAAAGGCCGCATGAAGCCGTTCCAGCACGCTGGAGGAGCAGGGCGCGCAGCAGACATGCAGCAAAAGCCCCGGCCGCTGGTCCCCGGCCTTCAGCGCCCCAAGCACCTCCTGCATCTCCCGGTCGTAGTGCCGCATAAGGTTTTAGCTCCCCCTTTTTTGCGATTATAGCACGCTGATTGAATCCCGGCAAAAAAGGTTATAATCAAAATGATACGATTTGTCGAAAACGAATCACGAGGTGAACAAAAATGAGATCACATGTCAAGCGCTTTCTGGCCCTCCTGATGGCCCTGATGATCTGGGGCGGCGTTCTGGCAAGCCCTGTTTCAGCTGACGGCATCCTGATCATAGGCGAGGTCACCGTGACCAGCCGCTATTCCAGCAACCTGCGCTCCGGCCCCGGCACCAACTACCCGGTGGCCGGCACCGCCAGGCCCGGCCAGGTCTTTGAATCCACCGGCCTGACGGGGGATTTTTACCAGCTGATGATGTCTGACGGCTCCTTTTTGTATCTGCACAAAAACCTGGCTTCCTTCGCCAGCTATCCCAATCCGGTTCCGCCCAGCGGCCAGTATACCATCCCGGTTTATTACCGGACGGGCAGCGGACAAAGCCTTTACACCGCGGAGGTGCCCGTCAGTGTGGGCCAGAACACCATCACCGCCAATGACGCCCTGGTGCCCGGCTACCGGCTGACCAGCACCCGCAGCGTCTATGTGTCCGTGGACGCCAGGGGAAATGCCTTTCCCAGCGGCGTGGTTTTCCTCTATGAGCCCAGCCACCAGGTGACCACAGCGCCCAGCCTGGCCAGCGTTCCGGTTTACTACAAAAACATCTACGGCCAGGTGCTAAACAGCGAGCTGCGCAGTCTGTCATCCGGCACCCACCTGGTGCGGGCGGACAGCAGCAAGGTGCCCTATGGCTATGCCCTCAGCGGGGTGACGGACATGGTGGTCTTCGTGTCCAGTGCGGGCGTCGCCAACCCCAGCTCTGTTTCCTTCGTCCTCATCCAGTCCAGCCAGCCCACCCCAAGCCCCACCCCCGCGGCCTATGCCACCATCCCCATCTATTACCGGGATCAGCAGGGCAGCACCCTGTACAGCACCAACCAAACCCTGGGCATGGGCTACAGCACCATCACCGCCAATGACGGCCTGGTGCCTTCCGGTTATACCCTCACCTCCAGCCGCTCCGTGTCCGTTTATGTTTCCAACCTGGGCAGCGCCTCCCCTTCCAGCGTGATTTTCACCTACCGCAGGCCAGTCACCGCCAACATCCAGGTGATCTATAAGGACACCGCGGGCGCCACCCTCTATTCCGAAACCCGCACCCTCTCCCAGGGCAGCAACGCCGTCACCGCCAATGACGGCCTGGTGCCTTCCGGCTACACCCTGGAGGGCTATCGCTCCATCGCGGTCACCGTTTATGCGGACGGCAGCCTCTCACAAAGCCGGGTGGAGTTCACCTACCGGCCCCCGGCCCCGCCAGTCACGGTGAACATCCCTGTGGTCTATCAGGATCACACCGGGGGGCAGCTGAACCAGACCACCGTGGCGGTCTCCTCCGCCTCCCCCAACACGGTGAGGGCGGATAACAGCCTGGTGCCCGCCAACTATGTGCTCACCTCCTCCTCCACCGTCACCGTGCGGGTCAGCGCGGACGGCACCGCCAGCCCCGCCCGGGTGGTCTTCACCTACCGCGACCGGAGCACCATCGTCACCATTCCCGCCATCGACACCTACCAGACCATACGCCTTCAGGGCAGCCACCCGGTCTATTCCGGCCCCGGCACCCACTACTACCTGACGCCAAGGGCGGAGGTCAGCGGAGGCCAAAGCCGTGTCTATGGCAGCGAAAACGGCTGGATTCTGATGGGTTACGGCCTGTCCGGCGGCGACTATCGCATTGGCTGGGTAAACGCTTCCGCCCTCCCTGCCGGAACCAACGTAAGCGAGCTTGCGTTTGCCTACCAGCCCGCCAGAGCGGTCAACCTGGTCCGGGTGTATGACGATCCCATCGTAAGCCCCTCCACCGTTTTTGAGATCCAACCCGGCGGCACCTTCACGGTGCTGGCCACCCAGAGAGACGGCTACTACGCTTACATTGAAACCGAGTATAACGGGCAGCCCTATCGCGGCTTTGTCAATCAGAGAAACATCCAGCTGCAGTAAAAGACAGGCACAAAGGACAGGGGCTTTGAAAAAAGCCCCTTCTTCATGAAATCAAAGGGGGAAATGGCAATGCGCATTGAGTATGACAGCTTTATTCCATCCGAGCACGCCCGCCGGGAAACGCTTCTGCACGTGGCCAACGGCTATCTGGGGGTGCGGGGCAGCTTTGAGGAGGGGGTGCCCCAGGCGGTGCGCAGCATCAGGGGCGCCTATATCAATGGCTTTTATGACGAAACCCCCATCCATTATGAGGAGCGGCTGCACGGCTTTGCCGCCACCCAGCAGAGCATGGTGAACCTGCCGGATGTGCAGGGCATCCATGTTCTCCTTGACGGGGAGGAGTTCAGCTGCTTCTCCGGCACGCTGGCGCGCTTCTCCCAGGCCCTGGACACCGCCACCGGGGTCTCCACCCGGGGCATCACCTGGACCTCGCCCAAGGGCAGAACCACCCGGCTTGTGTTTCGCAGGCTGGCCTCCCTTGTGATGCCCCAGCTTTTCACCATTGCCATGGAGGCGGAGGCCCTCAACTGGTCAGGCCCCGTCCTGATTACCTCCACCCAGTCCGGGGATGTGCGCCAGGACAGCGACCCTAAGGACCCCCGGAAGGCCGCCGTGGGCCGCCGGATGCTGAAGGTGGACCGGATAAGCGCCCAGGGCAGCGCCTCTGTGATGCTGCTCTCCACCCTGGGTTCGGGCCTCAGCCTTGCAAGCGCGGTGGATCACCGCCCGCCAGAGGGCTTTTCCCAGAAGACAGAACAGGGGGAGGGGCAGGTCACCTGGCTTTTCACCGGAAGCCTGGGTCAGGGGCAGCCGGTCACCCTCACCAAATACTGTATCTTTGCGGACAGCCGCCGCCATCAGGCGCCTGAAACGGAGGCCAGAAGCCTTCTGGATAAGGCTTTGGAGCATCCCTTCTCCCACTGGGCGCAGCAGCAGACCGAGGCCCTCACCGCCCTGATGCGCCCCGCTGAGGCCCGGATCCTGGGAGATGAGGGGCTTGATTTAAGCCTGTCCTTCTCCATGTACAGCCTGCTGATGTCCGCTGGCCGGGACGGCGTGGGCAACATCGCCTCCAAGGGCCTCTCCGGGGAAGGGTACGAGGGCCACTATTTCTGGGACACGGAGATCTACATGTTCCCCTTCTTTTTGCTGACCAATCCCCGGATCGCCAAGGCCCTGCTCATCAGCCGCGCCCGCATGCTGCCCGGCGCCCGGGCCCACGCCCGGGAGATGGGCCACAGCAAAGGGGCGCTTTACGCCTGGCGCACCATCACGGGCACGGAATGCTCCAGCTATTACCCCTCCGGCTCCGCCCAGTACCACATCAACGCGGACATCGCCCACGCCTTCCTAAGCTTCTGGCGGGTGACGGGCGACCTGACCTTTATGGCGGAAACAGGCCTTCAGGTGCTGGCGGAAACGGCGCGCCTGTGGCTGGAGGCGGGGCACTATGATGCCCGGGGCCGGTTCCGCATTGACAGCGTCACCGGGCCTGATGAATACACCTGCCTTGTCAACAACAACTACTACACCAACAAGGCCGCCCAGCACCACCTGTTTGGCCTTTGCCAGCTGATAAGGGCCCTTGAGGCCGCGGGTGAACATCAGGCGATGGAAAACCTGGGCCTTAACCGCCAGGAGCTGGACGCTTTTGAGCGGGCGGCAAACAGCATGTACCTGCCCTTTGATGAGGCCCTGGGCATCTGCGCCCAGGATGACAGCTTCCTCAGCAAAAAGCCCCTGGACCTGGCCCAAATCCCCCGGGAGAACTTCCCCCTGCTGATGCACTATCACCCCCTCTTCCTCTACCGCCACCAGGTTCTAAAACAGGCGGACACGGTGCTGAGCCACTTTCTCTTTGAGGAGGGGGAAACAGAGGACGCCATCAAAAACAGCTATCACTACTATGAGGCCATCACCACCCATGATTCCTCCCTGTCCCCCTGCGTGTATGCCATGATGGCCGCCCGCATAGGCGAGAGCGACAAAGCATTGAAGTATTACCAAAGCGTGGCCAGGCTGGACCTGGACGACACCCATAAAAACACCGCGGACGGCATCCACGCCGCCAACATGGGCGGCTGCTGGATGGGCCTGGTCTTTGGCTTTGCGGGGCTTCGCATAGGCGACAGCGGCCTGCGCTTCCGCCCCTGCCTGCCCATAGGCTGGCAGGGATTCCGCTTCCGTTTCCGCTGGCGGGAAAGCCTGGCGGAGGCCCGGATGGATGAAAACGGCCTCCGCTTCACCCTGCTGGAAGGCCCATCCTTTGCCGTCAGCGTGGACGGGAAGCAGCAGCACATCACATCTCCCCGCCCGGCTTGATTGACACCCCAATCCCCAGGTGTTATAATCCGTTTTGCCTCAAAACACAGGCCATGAGGCATTTGCTCCCGTAGCTCAGCTGGATAGAGTGCCAGACTCCGACTCTGGAGGTCGCGCGTTCGAATCGCGCCGGGTGCACCATGAAAAGCCGTCTGAAGTTTCTTTTCTTCAGACGGTTTTTTCTTTTCAGGAACTGATCTCCTCTATGGGCCGCTCAGGACTCCTCCTCTTCCCCCATCCCCTGCCCGGGCAGGGCGATGATCTCCTTGCCTGCAATGCCCTGCAGGTCGCCGCTCATGCCGTAGAGGCTGCTGGTCACCTTGTCCAGGATTTTCTCCTGGGCGGCCCAGCGGCGGTGGGCCTGTTTTTTCTCCGTGTCCAGCTGCTTGGCCATCTCGTTATAGGATTCAATGATGTAGCGGATGCGGTTGCTGAATTCGCCGCCGGTGAGGTAGTTGTAGATCATCTCCGCTTTGATATCCTTGCCCTCCGCGTTGCGGTTGGCGATGGACACCCGGATGAGGGTGTCCCTCAGGAAGGTGGCCAGCACCATGGCATAGCGCGGCTTCACCAGCCAGACGTTGTCCGCCAGCTGCTGGAAGTCCTCCCCGCTGCCGTCCGCCGCGTGAAACACGATAACGCCCACCTGGGCCTTTTCCTGGGCCATCTCGTCCTTCAGCTTGCCCAGCCAGGCCGCCTGATAGGTTTTCGCGTTTTTACACTCCCAGAGGATCAGGCCGCAGTTTTGATACATCCGGTCGTTCACCACCTGGCGGATGTCGCTGCCCCGCTCGCCTTTTTTCACCTCGTCTATGCTGTCTATGGGAAAATTGGCCATCAGGCCCTGCTGGATATCCAGCTCCAGCACTTCCCCTTGCAGCTGTTGGGAGCCCTGCTCCGCCACCTGCTTGGCCTGGGTCAGCTGCTCGCGCAGTTTGGTGATGGTCTCCTCCTGCTCCCGCAGCTTCATGTAAAAATCCTCGGAGGTTTTCTGCGCCACCTCCTGCCGGATGGCCTTTTCCTTTTCCATCAGGCCCTTTCGCGCGGCGATTTCCGCGTCCTCCCGGGCCTTGTTGGCCTTGGCCAGCTCGTCCAGCAGGGTTTTCAGCTGCTCCCGCAGCTCTTTTTCGTTCTCCTGGGCTGCCTGGGTCTGGCGCTTTAAGCGCTGGGCCTCAAACTCGGTGGCCTGCTTTGCTTTTTCCAGTTCAAAAGCGGTTTCCTGCCGGGCCTTTTCCAGATCCATACTGGCCTTGTGGCGCTGCTGATCCAGCTGAAGCTCCGCCTGCTGCTGCGCTTGCGCCACCGCGCTTTCAACCGCCTGGCGCACCCGCTCCCCCGCCTGGGCGTCAAACTCCTTCCGGAGGGTTTCAGACTGCTCGTCCTTGGCCCGCAGCAGCTCATCCTCAATCTGGCGCTGGATGGCGTCGGATATTTCAAAAGATTTTTTACAAAACGGACAGATGACGGTGGTTGCGCTCATGTTTCTCCCCTCTTTAAGGCCTGCTTATAAGGCTTGCTTCTTAAGGGGATTATAGCATGGCAGGCCTGACGGGGCCAGGGGCGGGACACAGGCCTGAAGGTTTTACTTGTAAAAGTTCCGTCACACCCGCCTCCTTTGCCGCAAACGCCGGTTTATCAGCCCCTTGGCGGGATATCATCCCAACACAGACCCTTGAATTAAGGAGGAGACGCTATGACAGCCCCGCAAAAAACCCTTGCCGCCACAGACCGGGAGGCGCTGATGGCAACGCTGAAGGCCCGCTTTGAAGAAAACATGCCCCGGCACCAGGGCCTCCCCTGGGAGGAGGTGGAGGGGCGCCTTGTGGCACAGCCGGAAAAGCTCTGGTCCTTGCACCAGATGGAAGCCACCGGCGGCGAGCCGGATGTGGTGGATCTGGACCCGCAGACAGGTGAACTCATCTTTATGGACTGCGCCGCCCAAAGCCCCGCTGGCCGCCGCAGCCTGTGCTTTGACCAGGCGGCCTGGGCTTCCAGAAAAGAGCACCGCCCCCAGACCAGCGCCTGGGCCATGGCGGAGGCGATGGGCATCCGGATTTTGACAGAGGCGCAATACCTTTTTCTGCAATCGTCAGGCGCTGTTGACACCAAATCCTCCAGCTGGATCGCCACGCCTGGCCCCATGCGCCGGCAGGGCGGCGCCCTGTTTGGGGACTGCCGCTATGGCCGGGTGTTCTTTTATCACAACGGGGCCCAGTCCTACTACGCCGGCCGCGGGTTCCGGGGCGTCTTGCGGGTATAGAAAAACGGGGCCGCCGCAGCAGGCGGCAGCCCCGTTCAGGTCTTTTTGGGTG
>DAISYX010000020.1:0-2358 GCA_036825095.1 Clostridia bacterium
CATCACCAGGGAGTTGCGCATGGTGTTGGTGACCGCCAGGGAGGAGCAGATGCCTAAAATCTGCCGCAGCACCTGGTTGTCGCTAAAGAGGTTCCTCTTGATAATCTCGCGCGGTCTCTCGGCCATCTCAGTTTCCCTCCCCCGCAAAGAAATCGTCCAGCGCGCTGTTTAGGATGCGCAGGATGGCGCTTGAGGTCTGGGTGGCGCCGGTCACCGCGTCCAGCTGAACGCCCTGGTTCTGGCCATAGCGGATGGCATCGCCCTGGGCGATGGGCAGGCCCCGGAACTGCTCCTTAAACTGGGGCTCGTCTATCCGGCCGCCCAGGCCCGGCGTTTCGTTCTGCTCGGTGAAGACCAGGCCGGTGGCCTCATCCAGCCGGGCGTTTATACCCAGATAGCCCCGGATGGTGCCCCAGAGGCCGGCGCCCTCAATGGGCAGGGCATAGCCCATCACCTGGCCGTCTTCCTCATATACGGGCACCGTGAGGCCCGCGATTTCCCCTTCCCGGATGACCTCGTCATATTTCTGGCTGGCCTCCTCATTGCTAAGGCCCTGGTCCAGCCCAAAGGCGTCAAGGACTGCCCGCTCCTGCTGAAGGGCGGCGTTTAGGTTGATGGCGGGCTTGAAACCCTCATAGGAGGCCGCCAGGGCAAAGGTGAATACGGCGCTTAAAATCACCATGAAGAGCACCGTGTACAGATAGCCTCGTTTCATGCGGCTGCCTCCTTTACTGCGGTTTTGCGCTTGGCCTTCCAGTCCCTGGCCTTCAGTTCCATCAGCGGGGTTAAGGCATTGGCGATGAGGATGGCGAACATCATCCCCTCGGTAAACAGGCCAAACACCCGGATGATGATGCTGATGGCCCCCACCAGGACGCCAAACACCCACTGCACCCCCTTGATCTTGGGGGCGGAGACCGGGTCGGTCGCCATGAACACCGCGCCAAAGAGCAGGCCGCCTGACAGCAGCGCAAACAGCGGCGGCAGGGTGCTGGCGCCGGTAAAATAAAGGGCGGCCGACAGGATGCCGGCTGAGGCGATGGTGGACACCATGATCTGCCAGGAGGCCACCTTTTTTAACACCAGGAAAAGGCCGCACAAAAGGATGATCAGGGCGCTGGTCTCCCCTAAGGAGCCCGGGATGCTGCCCAGAAACAGCCGGTCCAGCCCCATCATCTCCCCGGTGTTCTCAAAGGTGATCAGCGGGGTGACCGAGCTTATCGCGTCAGCTGAGGCCTGGGGCATAAAGCGGGCAAAGCCCCCCGGCAGCCCCGTGAAGGGCTGGGCCCACTGAAGGGTCATCTGGGTGGGAAAGGCGATATAGACAAAGCAGCGCCCCACCAGGGCGGGGTTGAAGAAATTGCGGCCAAAGCCCCCGTAGACCATCTTGCCAAATACCATGCCAAAGACGATGCCCACCGCCGCGATCCAGTAGGGCGTCTCCGGCGGCAGGGTCAGGGTGAAGAGAACGGCGGACACCAAAGCCGCCTCCGTGATCCGCGTTTTTTCCTTCTGGATGGTGCGTGCCACCAGGTATTCCGAAACGCAGGCCGCCAGAATGACCACGGCCATCAAGGTCAGCACCCGCCAGCCAAACAGATAGACCGACATCAGCGTAACCGGGACCAGCGACAGGAGCACCGTGCGCATCATCTGCTGTTTTTGAAACAAACCCTTTAGTCGCATATTCATCACCTCTTTTGCCATTATACCGGAATACATCCATGACGCAAGGGGAATTTATGGCTTGATAATGTCTTCCCTCAGCCGGTAGAGGGTGGCCCCCCGCCCCCGCTGGCAGAAAGCGTCCACAAACCAGTCAATCTCCCTAAGCGCGTCAAACTGCACATAGCCATAGCGCAGGCCGTCCCGCTTGATGCCGTTCATGTTGGAGTCCGTCCAGGTGACGGCCTGGGTGAGCGGGTCATAGTCCTGGGTGAAGATCAGGCTGTGGGCGCCCACGCCATAGTGGTAGTTGGCGGACATCTGGAAAAAGTCCCCCCGCTGAACCTGCTGCATAAACAAAAGGGCGCGCTGGCGGTTTTCCTGGGCGCTTTGATCCGGGTCATAGTAGAAGCTGTGGGCCGCGTAGAAGGGGTTGCCCGCCTCCGGCGCGATGTCCTCCCAGGCGATGCCGTAGCTGAAGGGCTTGGAGGCCTCCCGGCTTAGGTTGTTGGGGATGATCAGCTCCGCCTCCGGGTAAGCGGCCAGGCGGAAGGCCCCGCTGTTTGCCTTGAAGACATGCACGGTGAAGTTCTTGCAGACATAGATATCCCCCGCGTAATGGGCCCGCTGGGGGCGGCCGTTGGCCTTGTCAAAAAGCGCCCGGGCCTCCCGGATGATGCCGTCGATCAGCTC
>DAISYX010000020.1:2458-4172 GCA_036825095.1 Clostridia bacterium
CTGGCCCAGGGCGGGGAGGCTTAAAAACATCAGGGCTAAAAACAAAATCAGGCAGCGTTTCATCCAGGGCTCCTTCAGGGTCGCTTGGGTCTGTGAGCTTGGGCCCATTGTACAGGCTGCGGGGCCCTAAGACAAGCGGGAAAGGGCGTTTTCAGGCCCCGCCCATGTGGTATACTCTTTTATAGGCTTGTGTCTAAAAAAAGAGGAGAGCGATATGGAACGGAAAGTGTTGCAGGCAGTCACCGGTAACCCGGCAGTGGACGGCGCGGGGGTGCGCCTGGTGCGCGTGCTGGGCAGGGAAACCACGGAGTCCTTTGACCCCTTTTTGATGCTGGACGCCTTTGATTCCAAAAACCCGGACGACTATATCAGGGGCTTTCCCTGGCACCCCCACCGGGGGATTGAAACCGTCACCTACCTGATTGAAGGCGCCATCGAGCACCAGGACAGCCTGGGCAACAAGGGCATGATTGAGGCGGGGGGCTGCCAGTGGATGACGGCGGGCTCCGGCATTCTCCATCAGGAGATGCCCCAGGCGGCGCCCCGGATGCTGGGCCTGCAGCTGTGGCTGAACCTGCCCGCCCAGGGCAAGATGACCGCCCCCAAATACCGGGACATCCGGCCGGAGGACGTGCCCGTTATCAACATCGACGGCGGGGTCATCCGGGTGGTGGCAAGCGGGGATACGGAATTGCCCGGCGGCTCCGAAGGGGATTTTGTGCCCCTCACCCTGCTTGATATCACCTTGAAGCCCGGCGCCCGGTTCACCCGGAAAACCGGGGAGAACGACACCGTGTTCGCCTACATCTTTGAAGGGGAGGGCGTCTTTGGCGGCGCCAGACAGCCCTTTTCGGCCCGCCACGCCCTGCTCGCCGGGGAGGGGGACAACTTCAGCATCTCAGCGGGGGAAGACGGCCTGCGCCTGGTGCTCTGCGAAAGCCAGGCCCTTGGCGAGCCCATCGCCTGGGGCGGCCCCATTGTGATGAACACCCGGGAGGAATTAAACCGTGCCTTCCAGGAGCTGGAAGAGGGCACCTTCATCAAGTAAGCTGACCTCTGCCCGATAAACGACGGCAAACAAAGGAGAACCCTATGAAAACCAACCTGCGCAAAGAGGCCGGCCTGGGCGTTGCCCTGCTGGCGGTCTACCTGATTATCAGAATCTTCTTCAACGGCTCCGGCTTTTTCATGTGGGTGCTGGGGGCAGCGGGGCTTGCCCTGCTCGTCATCGGCCTGCTGCCGCAAAACCTGTACCAGAAGGTGCAGGACTTTAAGCAGAAGCTGATCAAAAAAAGCTGAGCGAAAGGCGCGAAATTTATTCAGCCCCGGCATAAGCCCGCCTCAAACGGGTATAGTTAACGTGTAATCCAACATTTTTAAGGAGCAGACCAAACATGATTAAAAAAGAAATTGCCAAAATGCTTAATGAGCAAATCAACAAGGAGCTGCACTCCGGCTATCTGTATCTGGAATTCGCCAACTATTACGAGGACGTCAGCCTCCCCGGCTTTGCCAACTGGTATGTCATCCAGGCCGGCGAGGAGTTTGAGCACGCGATGAAAATCCGCGGCTTCCTCATTGACGCCGGCGAGCGGGTCACCCTCACCCAGCTGGCGGGCCCGGATCTGAACTTCGCGGACGCCAAGGCGCCCCTGCTGGCCGGCCTTGAGCATGAGCAGTACATCACCCGCTCCATCTATGACATCTACGAAAA
>DAISYX010000020.1:4272-17984 GCA_036825095.1 Clostridia bacterium
GGCTGGCAGCTGGCCCTGATAGGCCGTCACCCCGGGCGCAGCCAGGCCCTGGGCCAGGCGCTTGACACGCCCTTTTATGTGGCGGATTTTTCAAGCCTTCAGGAGGTGGCCGCCCTGGCCCGGAAGCTGCTGGCGGACTGGCCCCGGATGGACGTGCTGATCAACAACGCCGGGGGCATGTTCCCCCGCGGGAAGAAAACCCGGGACGGCCACCAGGCCACCTTCCAGGTAAACCACCTGGCCCATTTTCTCTTAACCCGCCTGCTGCTGGACAGGCTTATTGAAAGCGGGGCCGCTGTTATCAACACCGCCAGCGTCGCCCACCGGCTGCTGGGCTTTCTCTATCAGCCGGAAAGGCCGGAGACCGCCTTTCTTGATTCCGCCCACCTGGCCTATGGCAACGCCAAGCTGGCCAACATCCTCTTCACCCGGGCGCTGCACCAGCGCTATCACCATCAGGGGCTTTCTGCCGCCGCGGTTCACCCGGGCGTTGTGGCCACCGCCTTTAGCCACAACACCCGCTCTCCCATGCGGCTTTTGTATGACAGCGCGCTTAAAGGCCTGCCCGGGGTGAAATCCCCCGCCCAGGGGGCGGAGGGCCTGACGGCCCTTGCCCTGGGCAGGCCCGGTGTGGACTGGGCCAGCGGTGAATATTACGCCGGCGCCAAAAAAGCCACCCCCAGCCGGAAAGCCAGGGACGACCGGGCCGCAAAGAGGCTTTGGGAGATCAGCGAAGCGGCCTGCACCCCTTTTTTGCAGCAGCCCGCAAGTCTTCCTCAGTAAAGATTCCCCCTCCATTTTACCAGTTCGCCCGGATCACATCCCCAGCCAGCGCAAACAAAAGCAGGCCCAGCACCACCAGCAACAGCGCCCGGATAAAGGGGACGCCCTTTTTAATCGCCAGGCTGGCGCCCAGAAAATTCCCCAGGACGCTAAACAGCGCCGCCGGCAGGGCCAGGGCAAACAGCACCCGGCCGGCTATCATCATGGTAAGGGCGCTGCCCACGTTGCTGCCCAGATTGACCAGGCGCGCCGTGCCGGAGGCGCGAAGCGCCGGCATCCCCAGGAGGGACACATAGGCCAGCATCAAAAAGGTGCCCGTGCCCGGCCCCACCAGCCCGTCATAGGCGCCCATCAAAAGGCCGATCAGAAAGCTGGCCGGCAGGGTCAGCCCCGGCGGGATCAGCGCGCGGCTGACCGTCAGGTCCCGCTTGCGGATAACAAAAAAAGCCACCAGGGGCAGGGCCAATACCACCCCGGTTTTCACCGTCTGCCCCGGCAGCACGGTTAAAAGCCAGGCGCCAAGGGCCGCCCCCGGCACCGAGCCCAGGAGAGAAGCGATGCCGCAGCGCCAGTCCACATGCCCCTGGCTGATGTACTTGCCCGCGGCCACCCCGGTGCCAAAAAGGGCGGACAGCTTGTTGCTGCCACCCGCCCAGTCCGGGGACAGCCCCGCCAGGTAATAAGCGGGCAGGGTGATCAGGCCCCCGCCGCCTGCGATGCTGTCAATAAAGCCGCCCAGAAACACCAGGGGCAGCACGATCAGATAGGCCTGAAGGTTCAGCGCGATCATTTCCCCCGCCTTAAGCTTGATGGCCTCATCCTACCACGCCGCCTTGTCCCTTACAAGACGCGCGTTGACAGCCCCTCCCTTTGGCCATATACTGGCGGCAGCAAAGGAGGTGGCCTTATGGCGCTTGCAAAGGTGGCTGTCTGGGGGGATTCCATCGGCCGGGCGGTGGGCTTTAACGACAGCTTAAGCCGCTATGCGGTGATCAAGCCCAACTACCGGGAGATGCTGCTGTCCTCCCAGGTGGTGGACATCTTAAACCACGCCCGCTTTGGCGCCACCCTGCCGGAAGGCCTGGCGGATTTTCAGGGCGCGGGGGAGACCGAGGCCCAGGCCGTGGCCATCCAGTTTGGCGGCAACGACTGCAATCTTGACTGGGCCGCCGTCGCCCGGAACCCGGACCAGCCCCACGGCCCCCGCACCCCGCTTGAGGCCTTTGAAAAGGGGCTGCGCAGCTTTATCCGCCAGGTGCGCGCCCAGGGGAAAACCGCCATTCTGGTCACGCCCCCGCCGCTGGACGCCCAGCGCTTTGTCGCCTGGGTCAGCCGCGGGCTTAACGCGGAGGCCATCTTAAAATTTTTAGGGGATATCCAGCACGTCTACCGCTGGCAGGAGCGCTACGCCGCCGCGATCCACCGGGCGGCCCTTCAGGCCCGCTGCCGGCTGTTTGACCTAAGGGACGCCTTCCTGGCCGCGGACAACTTCCCGGACTACCTCTGCCAGGACGGCATGCACCCCAATGAAAAAGGCCAGCAGCTCATCGCCAGCGCCATTCAGGAGGCGCTGCCCCGGCTGGGCCTTTCCCTCCTCTGACAGACTAATCAAATCACAAAGCGCAGGCGCGCAGGGCATCAAAAAACCTTGCGCGCCTTTTTCTATTCAGCCCTTTATCCCGCCCCGGGCCACGCCCCCCACGATCTGTTTTCGGGCGATCAGGAAGAGGAGGATGATGGGCAGCACCACCACGGTGGAGGCGGCCATGAGCAATTCAAAGTTCATGCCCCCCTCGGTCATGAAGGTATAAAGCCCCAGGGGCAGGGTGCGGTTGGCGGTGGAGTTGATCACCAGCATGGGCCACATGAAGGAGTTCCAGGAGGTGATGGCGTTTAGGAGGATGATGGTGGTCAGCGCCGGCTTTGCGATGGGCACCATGATCCGCCAGAGGTATTTCCAGTTGCTGGCCCCGTCCACCCGGGCGGACCAGTACAGCCCGTCGGGGATGGAGAGGAAGAAATTGCGCAGGATATAGGTATAGAAAATGCTGCCCAAAAAGGGCACAAACAGGGCCAGCCGGTTATCGATCAGCCGCCAGGCGGCGATGGTCTCATAGTTGGTGATCACCAGCATCTCAAAGGGGATCATCATCAGGGACAACAGCAGGGTGAACAGCAAATCCCGCCCCGGGAACTTCAGCCGGGAAAAGGCGAAAGAGGCCAGGATGGTGACCAGGCCCGTGCCCGCCACGCTGGCGGAGGTGATCATCACGGAGTTGAGGAAATAGATGCCAAAGGGCGCTTTTTCAAAAACCGTGACGAAGTTTTCAAACTGCGGGTTCCGGGGCAGCCAGCGGGGCGGAAAGGCGGCCACCTCCTGGGCGGTTTTAAAGGCGGAGGTGAACATCCAGAAAAAGGGAAACAGCATCACCACCGCCCCCAGCCCCAGGAAGAAGTAGGTGGCCCCCCGGGCGATGTCCGCCCTGATTTGATGCCCCCGGGATGGGCCAAGGCGGCCCCCGGCCTTGTTCTCTGTCCTCATGTCAGTGGCTCCATTTGCGCTGGATGATCTGCTGGAGCATGGTGATCGCAAAGATGATCACAAACAGGATCATCGCCGCCGCCGCCGCGCGCCCCAGCTTCCATTTGACATAAAACTGGTCATAGATGTAGTACACCACGGTGTAAAGGTTGTAGCTGGGGCCGGGGCGGCCGTTGAACAGGGGGAAGATCTCGTTAAAGACCTTGGAGGTGGAGATGGTGTTGATGGTGAGCACCAGGCCGATGGTGGGCGCCAGCATGGGCACCGTGATGCGCATGAAAATCCGCCCGCTCTTGGCCCCGTCCACCCGGGCGGCGGTGTAATAGGTTTCGTCGATGTTCTGAAGGCCGGAGAGCATCAGGATGATGGTGAAGGGCAGAATGCTCCACACGCCGTAGATAATCAGCGCCCACAGGCTCCACTCCGGCGCCTGAAGCCAGTTGATCTTCCCCACGCCAAACCAGGAGAGGATCTGGTTGATCACGCCAAAGTCCCGGCTGAACATGAACTTCCAGGCCAGCCCCGCCGCCGTCACCGAGGTGACCATGGGCATGAAATAGGCCGTCTGGAAAAGGGCCATGCCCTTCACCCTGCGGTTTAAAAGATTGGCGATCAGGATGGAGAGCACGGTGGACAGGGGCACCACCACCGCCACATAGATGGCGGTGTTCTGAAGGGCGTTCATAAAATAGCGGTCGTTTAGCACATAGGCGTAATTGGCCACGCCCACCTGATCAAAGCGCCCGGTGAGCATCTGATAGCCTTCCTTAAAGCTCATCAGCACCACGTTGATCACCGGATACAGGGTAAAGACCGCGATGGCCGCCAAAAAGGGCGCCAAATAGGCAAAGGGCTCCAGGGCCCGCGACAGGGGCCGGTCCCGATAGGCGTATCTGGGCTTTTTAAGGGAGGTCATAACAGGCGCTCCCCGCTTTCCCGGTCAAACAGGAAGGTGCCCCGCTCCTTAAAGGCCACGGGCAGCTCCGTCCCGGGGCGGGGCAGCATGTCCCCCTCCAGAAAGAGGCGGAAGCTGTGCCCGCCGATGCCAAAATAGCCCAGCACCTCCTTGCCCATGGCGTAAACGCTCTCCACCCGGGCGGAAAACAGCGCTTCCTCCCCGGGGTCGGGCACATGGGCGCTCTCTGGGCGCACCGCCAGGATCAGGGGACGCCCTTCTAAAGCGCCCGCCCCCCGGGGAAAGGGGAAGCTGGCCCCGCCGCCCTCTAAGATAAACGCGCCGCCCTTCATCTGCCCCGGCAGGTGGTTGATGGGCGGGGTGCCCAGAAAATCCGCCACAAACTGGTTGCGGGGCTGGTTGTAAAGCGTTTGGGGCTCATCCTCCTGCTGGAGGCGGCCCTGATTCATCAGCACGATGCGGTCGGAGATGCTCATGGCCTCCTCCTGGTCGTGGGTGACAAACACGCTGGTCACCTGGGTTTCCTGCTGGATGCGCCTGATCTCCTCCCGCATCTCCAGGCGCAGCCGGGCATCCAGGTTGGACAGCGGCTCGTCCAGAAGCAGCAGGTTGGGGTTTTTCACCAGGGCCCGGGCGATGGCCACCCGCTGCTGCTGGCCGCCGGAAAGCTCCTTGGGCTTGCGGTGGAGCAATGTATCCACATGCACCAGGGCCGCCATGGCCCGGGCGCGCTCCTCCCGCTGGGCCCGGGGCACCTTTTGAATCTCCAGGGGAAAGGAGATGTTGCCCAGCACCGTCATATGGGGGTATAAGGCATAGTTCTGAAACACCAGGCCGATGCCCCTCAGCTCCGGGGGCAGCTGGCTAACCTCTTCCCCGTCAAAAAAAATCTCCCCCCGGGTGGCCGGCAGGATGCCCGCCAGCAGGTTTAGCACCGTGCTCTTCCCGCAGCCGGAGGGCCCTAAAAGGGAGGTCAGCTGGCCGTCCTCCAGGGTGACGGTGAAGTCCTCCACCGCCACGGTGCTGCCAAAGTGCTTGGTCAAGCCCCGCATTTCAACCTTCATCCCGCTTGCGTCCCCCTGTCTGTGATCGGCACCCCGCCGCCTTCATAATCATTTTCCCCATTTTATAGAAGATACCCCGGCAGTTCAAGGAGAACCGCCGGGGCAGGTAAAATCGCGCTTAAATCAGATCAGGGGCTGCCCGGTCATCTGGGGGGGGATGGGCAGGCCCATGGCCTTGAGCATCGTGGGGGCCAGGTCGCTCAGCCGCCCGCCCTCCCTTAAGGGCTTGCCGATGAACTCCTCCCCGCAGGCGATGAAAGGCACCGGGTTTGAGGTGTGGGCGGTGTGGGGCTGGCCGGTCTGGTAGTCGATCATCTGGTCCGCGTTGCCATGGTCCGCGGTCACAAAGGCCCGGCCGCCCAGCTTTAGGATCTGGGCCACCAAACGGCCCACATCCCGGTCCACCTCCTTCACCGCCGCCACAGCCGCGGGCATAATGCCGCTGTGCCCCACCATGTCACAGTTGGCGAAGTTCAAGATCATCACGTCGTACTTGCCAGAGTCGATCAGCTCGGCGGCCTTTTCAGTCACCTCAGGCGCTGACATCTCGGGCTTTAAGTCAAAGGTGGCCACCTTGGAGGAGGGGATCAGCACCCGGTCCTCCCCGGCGTTGGAGCGCTCCACGCCGCCGTTGAAGAAAAAGGTGACGTGGGCGTATTTCTGCGTTTCCGCGATGCGCACCTGGCTTAATCCCTTTTCCGCCAGGTATTCCCCCAGGGTGTTCTCAATCTCCTGGGGCGGATTGACGATGTCAATGCCGGTAAAGGTCTCGTCATACTGGGTCATGCTCACCACGTGGAGCTTGATAAAGCCCCGGCCCCGGGTGAAGCCGGCGAAATCCGGCTGGATGAGGCTGCGGACAAGCTGGCGCATGCGGTCCGGGCGGAAGTTAAAACAGATCACGCTGTCCCCTTCCGTGATCAGGCCCACCGGGCTGTCCTCCCTTGTTAAGACCACCGGGCGCACAAACTCGTCCGTGACGCCCTTTTCATAGCTGTCCAGCACCGCCTGGACGGGGTCGGTGGCCCAGACGCCCTCCCCCAGCACCATGGCGTCATAGCCCAGCTGCACCCGGTCCCAGAGGTTGTCCCGGTCCATGCCCCAATAGCGGCCCTGGATGCTGGCGATCTCGCCCAGGTCCAGGCCCTGAAGCTTTTCCGCCAGCTGTTTGACATAGCCCGCCCCGCTGGTGGGGGGCACATCCCGCCCGTCCAGCAGGCAATGGACAAACACCCGGGTAAGGCCCCTGGCCTTTGCCATATCCAGCAGCGCAAAGAGGTGGTTGATGTGGCTGTGCACGCCGCCGTCGGACAAAAGCCCCACCAGGTGAAGCGCCCGGCCGCCCTCCCGGGCCGCGTCCATGGCCTTGATCAGCGGCTCCTTCTGAAAGAGCACGCCGGTTTCAATGTCCTGGGTGATCTGCATCAGCTCCTGGTTCACCACGCGCCCCGCCCCGATGTTCAGATGGCCCACCTCGGAGTTGCCCATCTGGCCGGGGGGCAGGCCCACATCCGGCCCGCTGGCGGACAGTTGGGTGTGGGGGTAGATGGCCATCAGCCGGTCCAGATTGGGGGTGCCGGCGGCCAGGATGGCGTTGCCCTCCGGGTTGGGGTTGATACCAAAGCCGTCCATGATGATCAGGGCGGTTAGTTTTTTGGACATGCTGTCTCCTTATTCGGCGTAGTTGACGACCTGGGCAAAGTCCTCCGCCTTGAGCGAAGCCCCGCCGATGAGGCCGCCGTCTATCTCCGGCTGGGCCATGAGGCCCTTGACGTTTTTGGGGTTCATGCTGCCGCCGTACTGGATGCGCACGGCGTTTGCCACGCGCTTGCCATAGGCGCCGGCAACCGCCTGGCGGATCACCGCGATGGTGGCGTTCGCCTCCTCGTCGCTGGCGGTCAGCCCCGTGCCGATGGCCCAGACCGGCTCATAGGCGATGATCACCTTTTTCACCTCGTCCGCCGTCAGGCCGGTCAGGGCGATGAGGGCCTGATAGGTGACCAGGGCGTTGGTATAGCCGGCTTCCCGCTGCTGGCGGGTTTCCCCCACGCAGATGATGGGAATCAGCCCGCCGCGCAGGGCGGCCACGGCGCGGCGGTTGACGGTTTCGTCCGTTTCGCCAAAATAGGCGCGCCGCTCGCTGTGGCCCACGATGACATACTCAGCGCCCGCCTCCTTGAGCATGGCGGCGGAGAGCTCTCCGGTGTAGGCGCCGGCGGCCTCAAAGTGCACGTTCTGGGCGCCCAGCTTGATCTTGCTGCCCCGGGCGGCCTTCTTGGCCTCGGGCAGGCATACGGCGGGCACGCAGAGCACCACGGCGGGCTGCGCGTCCTTGACCAGGGGTTTTAGGGCCTGGATCATCTCCGCGGCTTCCCTGGGGGTTTTGTTCATCTTCCAGTTTCCGGCGATCACGGGTTTACGCATGACGGTCTCCTTTTCTGTCTGTCAATTATTCTTTGTCGTTCAGGGCGGCCACACCGGGCAGCTCCAGCCCCTCTAAAAACTCCAGGGAGGCGCCGCCGCCGGTGGAGATATGGCTGATCCGGTCCGCAAAGCCCAGCTGAGCCACCGCCGCGGCGGAGTCCCCGCCGCCCACGATGGTGATGCCCTCACTCTGGGCCATCGCCTGGGCCACCGCCTTGGTGCCCTTGGCGAAGTTGGGCAGCTCAAACACGCCCATGGGGCCGTTCCACACCACGGTGCGGGCGTTTTTCACCGCCTCCGCAAAGGCCGCCTGGGCCTTGGGGCCGATGTCCAGGCCCATCCAGCCCTCCGGGATCGCCCCGCTTGAAACCACCTGGCTCTTGGCGTCGTTTGAAAAGCTGTCCGCGGCCACCGTGTCCTCCGGCAGCAGCAGCTTCACGCCCTTTTGCCTGGCCTTTTCCAGCATCTCCCGGGCGTAGTCCAGCTTGTCCTCTTCCAGCAGGCTCTTGCCGATCTGCCCGCCCTGGGCTTTCACAAAGGTGTAGGCCATGCCGCCGCCGATGATCAGGGTGTCCACCTTGTCCAGCAGGTTTTTTATCACGCCCAGCTTGTCAGACACCTTGGCCCCGCCCAGCACCGCCACAAAGGGCCGCTGGGGGTTTTCCACCGCCTGCCCCAGGAACTCCAGCTCCTTCTGAATCAAAAAGCCGGACACCGCGGGCAAATAATGGGCCACCCCCTCGGTGGAGGCATGGGCCCTATGGGCGGTGCCAAAGGCGTCGTTGACGTACACGTCGCCATAGGAGGCCAGCTTTTTGGCAAAGTCCGGATCGTTCTTCTCCTCCTGGGCGTGGAAGCGCAGGTTCTCCAGCAGCACCACGCCGCCGTCCTGCACCTGGGCCACCGCCTGGTCCGCGTCCGGGCCGATGACGTCCCCTGCCATGCGCACCTCCTGGCCCAAAAGCCCGCTTAAGCGTTCGGCCACGGGCGCCAGGGAATATTTGGGGTTCACGCTGCCCTTGGGCCGGCCCATGTGGCTCATCAGGATGACCTTCGCCCCCTCCTCAATCAGGTAGCGGATGGTGGGCAGGGCCCCCTGGATGCGGTTGTCATCAGTGATCTGGCCCGCCTCGTCCATGGGGACGTTGAAGTCCACGCGCACCAGGGCGCGCTTGCCCCGAAGGGGGATGTCCCGGATGGTTTTTTTATGCATGCTCTGCCTCCTGTATTTTTAATGACCCTGTGTTTTCCTTTAAATCCCTGAGCATCGCCCGGGCCGCCCCCTCGTCGATCACCAGCACATGGGGCGGGTGGCTGCGCACGGCGGCGATGATGGCCTGGGCCTTGCGGCTGCCGCCCGCCGCCATGATGAGGGTGGCGTCCGGCTTGTCCGCCATCAGATCCTTGGACAGGGTGCCGCTGCGATAGACCACCTGCCCGTCCAGGCTGATAAAATCGCCCAGGGTTTCGCCCACGGCATGGCGCTGCGTTAAATGCTTTTTCTGGGCGTCCCCCAGGCCGCGCTTCTCCGCCGTCTCGTCCGCGCGCCCCACGCCAAAGATGATCATGTCCGCGTTGCGCATCATCTGCAGCGTTTCCGCAACGCCCGGGAGCTTGGCGGCCTTCGCCAGGGTTTCCTCATCCATGCCCTCGGGCAGGTGCATCAGGCGGCAGGCGGCGTTCATCTGCCGGGCCATTTCGCTGGCCACCGCGTCCGCCTGGGTTTCCGCCAGAGAGCCAAAGCCCCCCCGGGCAGGCACCACCGTCAGCCCTTGGCCCATGGGCGACATGGCCCGGGCGGCGGCCACCATGGTGTTGCCGCCGGACACCGCTAAAATCATCCCGTCCCGCACCTTGCGCCCCACCACGCCCGCGACCGCCTGGCCAAGGGCCCTCAGCACATGGGGGGCCTCGTCCGTGTCGCCGGCCACGATCATCACCTCCGGCAGGTTCAGCTGCAAGCGAAGCTGGTCCTCCACCTGCTGAAGGCCGGAGAACAACTGGCACATGGCCAGCACATCCGGCATCAGCGCCCGGCCGGCCGTGGTCAGCTGCATGCCGCTGGCGGTGAGGACGATCAGCCCCTCCGCCTTTAAGGCGTCGGCGGCCTTGCGCACCTCCCGCTCCGGCAGCCCCAGCGCCTCCGCCAGGGAGCGGCGGCCAATGGGCTCTGTGGCCTGGATGCGCTCCAGCATCAGCGCCCGATGGGCGATCTCCTCCGCCTGCTTATCCGCGATACGCCGAATGGTAGACCATGAAAACTTCTGCACGCCGGCACCTCCCTCATTGGGCCAAAAAACGCCCACCCGGCAAATTATACCCGATTGCGCCGGGCTCCACAACCGCGCAGATGTGAATTTATTGATAAAATTCCCTGTAATTCAGCGTTTTTCAACGAAATGTCAGAAATTGTTCTAAACCAGCCCCGCTTTTCCGTGTCTCTGGGCAGGGCTGGGATAAACCGGCCGATCGCTCTATTTGTCAGCTATGGCTTCTTTTCAGAACACTCCTTCAGTCCATCCGGTCGCTGAGCTGCCTGCCCCCGATCAGATGAAAGTGCAGGTGGTGCACGCTCTGGCAGGCGTGGGGCCCGCAGTTGGAAATCAGGCGATAGCCGCTTTCCCTGACCCCCTCCTGGGCCGCGATTTGCCCCGAGGCGCGCAGCAGGGCCGCCAGCTGCCGGTCATCCGCCGCCGGCAGGTCATTAAGCCCGCTCAGATGGGCCTTGGGCACGATCAACACATGCACCGGCGCCTGGGGGCTCATGTCCCTAAAGGCATAGACCAGCTCATCCTCATAGACCTTGTTTGAGGGGATCTCGCCTTTGATGATCCCGCAAAACAGACAATCCTCCATGCTTTTTCCTCCTTAACGCTTGTCCGCCAGAAAGGATATGCCGATGGCGCCCGGGCCCACGTGGCTTGCGATCACCGGCCCCAGCAGGTGCACCACCACCTCTTTGGGCCCCAGGGCGCGGATGCTCTCAGCCAGGCTGTTGGCGGTGTCCGGCACATCCGCGTGGCTGATATAGACGATTTGGTTTTTGATGTCCTGGGCCTTTTCCTTCACCAGGTCCACCAGACGGGAAAGGGCCCGGTGATAGCCCCGCGCCTTTTCCACCACATAGAGGATGCCCTTGTCATTGAGGGACAGCACGGGCTTTAGCTTTAGCACCGTGCCCAGGGCCGCGCTTAAAGTCCCCAGACGCCCGCCGCGGCGCAGGTGCTGCAGGTCCGCCACGGTGAAATAGTGCACCACCTTAAGCTTGGTGCGCTCAATCATCAGCGCCGCTTCCTCAATGCGGGCGCCCGCCGCCCGGGCCCGGGCGGCCATCTCCACCAGCAGGCCCTGGCCCATGGCGCCGGAAAGGGTGTCCACCTTCAGGATCTTCCGCTTCGGAAATTTTTGGGCCAGCCCATTCAGGGCCACGGTGGCCGCCTGGAAGGAGGCGCTCAGCGCAGAGGTGAAGCCCAGATACAGCACATCCCGTCCTTCTTCCAGCGCCTCCTGCGCCAGCTGGGCATAGTCCCCCGGCGAAGGGGCGGAGGTAGTGGCCTGGGCCTTGCCCCGGAGCTGCTGGTAAAAATCCGCATACTTCAAATCCCGCTCATCCGGGTGATGGTGATAGTGCCGGCCGCCCAGGGTGACGGGCATGGGGGCCACCTTCACCCCGGCGCGCTCAAAGCGCTCCCAGGCCAGATCACAGCCGGCTTCGGTCAAAATGGTGTATGTCTGCTCCATTGGCTCGCCTTCTTTCATTGTATCGTTCCTTTTAGTCCCTCACCCGCAAGCCCCGTGATCTGCACCTGCATGATCTCCCCGGGCAGGCCGCCCCGGGCCCTCACCTCAATAAACTGGGGGCTGTGGCCCCGGGCTTCCCCGTCCTGGATCTGTTCAAACAGCACGGTCTGGCGGGTACCGACCAGGCCCTTTCGGTAGCTTTCAGACAGGCTGTCCGACAGGGCGATGGCCTCCCTGGCCCTTTCCGCCTTCAGCTCCCGGGGCAGCTGCCCGGGCATTTTGTCCGCCGGGGTGCCCGCCCGCCTGGAAAAGGGGAAGACGTGCATCCGGGCAAAGCCCACCTCCCGGCAGAAGGCCAGGGACTGGGCGAATTCCTCCTCCGTCTCCCCGGGGAAGCCCACCAAGAGGTCCGTGGTCAGGGCGCAGCCGGGGAAGACCCTCTGCAAAAGCCGGGCTGAGGCCAGGTATTCCGCCGCGGTGTAGCGCCGGCGCATCCGCCGCAAAACCCCGTCGCTGCCAGATTGGAGGGAAAGGTGAAACTGGGGGCACACCTGGGGGATTTCAGACAGCGCGGACACAAAATCAGGGGTGGCCGCCACCGGCTCCAGGCTGCTTAAGCGGAGGCGGTCAATCCCCGGCACCGCCGCAATCGCGCGCACCGCGTCAATCAGGGCGGCGCCCTTCAGATCCCGCCCATAGCTGGACAGGTGGATGCCCGTTAATACCATCTCCCGGTAGCCCGCCGCCGCCAGGCGCCGGGCTTCCTGCCCGATGTCCTCCGGCTCCCGGGAGCGGATGGTGCCCCTGACATAGGGGATGATGCAGTAGGCGCAAAACCGGTCGCAGCCCTCCTGAATCTTTATATTGGCGCGGCTGCGCCCCTCCTGGCGGCTGATTTTAAGCGGCTCGTAGGGGATTTTGCTGATGCTCTCCACCGCCACGGTCTGCTGGCCGTGTTCCACCGCCTCATTCAGAAGCGCCACCACATTCCCCCGGTGCTGGTTGCCCACCACCAGGCGCACCCCCAGGCCTTTTAGCTTCTGGGCGTCCTTCTGGGCCAGGCAGCCCGCCGCCACCAGCTGGGCCCGGGGGTTCTGCCTTAAGGCACGGCGCAGCATCTGGCGGCTTTTCTGCTCCCCCACCGCGGTGACCACGCAGGTGTTGACCACATAGACATCCGCCGTCTGGTCAAAATCCACCTGGGCGTAGCCCGCCTCCAGGAATTTCTCCAGCATCGCCTGGCTGTCATACTGGTTCACCTTGCAGCCAAGGGTGCAGAAGGCCACCGTTTTCTGAAGCCCTGTCATCCTATGCCTCAAAGGCAAGCGCCACCCACTCGCCCTCCTCCATCTGATCCCGAAGCCGCCAGCCGTCCCTCCCGAGGGCCTGAATAACGCCCTCCCCCCGGTCCTTCACGATGCCGGAGGCCACAAAAACGCCGCCCGGCGCCATCAGAGGCCGTAGCGGCTCCGCAAGCTGGATGATGGCATCCGCCAGGATATTGGCGCAGACAAAGGCAAAGGGGCCCTCGATCCCCTGGGTTAAGTCCCCTTGTTTTAAGGTCACCACGTCTGACAGCCCGTTTTGCGCCACGTTGTCCCGGGCTGCCTTCAAAGCGCCCGGGTCGATGTCCACCGCCAGCACCTCCTTTGCGCCCAGCTTCCCCAGCGCCAGGGCCAGGATGCCCGAGCCCGTGCCCACATCCAGCCCCCGGCCGCCCCGGTAGTGCCGCTCTGTCAGCTGGAGGCACAGCCGGGTGGTCTCATGCCAGCCGGTGCCAAAGGCCATGCCCGGGTCCAGGTCAATCACCATCTCCCCGGGCTGGATCGCATAGGCCTCCCAGCTGGGCCGGATCACAAAGCGGCCCACCCGGATGGGGTGAAAATGGCTTTTCCAGCTCTCCGCCCAAACCTCGTCCCGCACGCTGCCGGAGGAAACCTGAAGGCTCCCTGCGTCAAACGCCGCCCGGGCCTTAAGCTGCCCCAGCGCTTCCCGGGCGCTTATGGCCTGTGCCTCATCCTGAAACCAGGCCTTCACCACCGGCTGGCTTGGCATCTGCTCCCTTAAGGACTCGTCCATCAGCGCCCAGGCCTCCCCCAGCTCCTTTTGTCCGGGCAAATCCGCCCGGTCAATAATTTGAGTGCCCAAAGCGCCCGCCTGCATCAACAGCGCGGATACCGCCTCCGTCCCCAGGCTCGTGGTCTCCACCGCCAGCTCCACCCAGTCCATCCGTTCCTCCTCA
>DAISYX010000020.1:18084-20209 GCA_036825095.1 Clostridia bacterium
GAGGGTTTCGCTCATGCCCGCGATGCCGCAGCTGAAGGAGAGCTCCAGCCCCTTTGCCTCCGGCAGACAGGCGCCCCTGAGGGCGGAGAGCAGATTGCGGCAGACGATGAAGGCCTCCTCCGCCGTATAGTCCTTAAACACCAGGATAAACTCATCCCCGCCGATGCGGAAAAGCACGCTGCTCTCAGGCATCTCCTGGCGCAGCAGCTCCACCAGCATGAGAAGCGCCCTGTCCCCTGCGGAATGGCCGTAAATGTCGTTGACCTGTTTAAAGTCATCAATATCCAGCGCCACGATGGTCAGGGGCTGCCGGTTCAGCCGGCTTTCCCGCATCAGGCGCGGCAGCAGCTCGTCATAGGCCCGGCGGTTATATATCCCCGTCAGCGGATCCAGGTTCAGCTTTTCCTCCAGGCTCAGCTTGCTGTGGGCAAAATAGCTGATCGCCATGATGCTGGCAGCCCCGTACTGCACCAGAACCCGGGCCAGCAGATAGGCCGCCGCCAAAAGGCCGGAAGCGGTCAGGGCCTCCATCCAGATCCAATACTCAAAGGCCCGGGTGGAAAAAAAGCGCATGTTCACCGCCCCCAGGATCAAAAAGGCCTGGCTTAAGGCATAGATCACCGTGGTCATCCTAAGGTTTGAGAAGATGGTGGACACCAGCACCGGAATGATGAACGAGGCCAGAAGCACCGCCACGATGCTGTGGATCAGGCTCACCATGGCGCAGAGGATCAGGATTAAAAAGAGGGTGACATACTCCTTCGCGGTGACGGAAAACCGCCGGGAGCGCACCAGGTAATCCGCCGCCAGGTTGGCGCCCAGCATCACCAAAGTGGGCAAAATGATATACTTGGCCCAATAGCTGACATGGTCAACCCCCGGATGACCAAAGGCGAAGAAATACCACACCGCGATCAGCACCGCCAGGTTGACCGCAATGGCCACATAGCAGGCCCTCACCAAATAGCGGCACCAGCGCACCGCGCTCAGGCTATCCTGGTCTCTTGCGCTTGCGGGGCTATTGCTCTGCGGCATGCCATCCCCCTTCATCTTCATCATAAATTTCTGACAATATACCTGTATACGCCAGAATTGTAAAGGCGTTTGGGCCTTAACGGCCGGGACCCCTTCACGGCGTCAGGCGGGTGAAAACGCCAAACCGCCCCAATACAAAAGGCCTCCGGAAAGCGCTCCTGAAGGCCTTTCGCACCCGCGCCCGGTCTTAGCTGGTCTGAAGCGCCGCGCGCATCAGGTACTCCACCTTGTCCTTTGACACGTTGCCCTCCAGCACCTTGCGGTCATCCACAAAGAAAGTGGGCACATAATGAAAGGGGGCGGGGGCTTTGAAGTTGGGCGTTTTGTGAACGTCCACCATCAGGATCTTGGCGTCCCGCAGCTCCGGCTTTTCCGCGCGCAGCTGCGCGATCCACTGCTTGGCGTCCTGGCAGGCAGGGCAGCCTTCAAAATGATACAGGGTAATCTGAGACATGGGGCAACCTTCTTTCAATCGTTATGGGCGGTTTTTGATTCAAAGCCCCCGCGCCCTTGGCCCGGGAGCGGGGGCCTGTCGCCTGTGAAAACCCGCTTTACTGGCGCAGGGGCTTCAGGGCGCCGGCCCAGGCGTTTAACTGGGTGAGCATAGTGTCAAGGCTTTCCAGGTGTAGATCCGCAGGCTTAAAGACGCTGGCGTTGTCCGTGAAGTCCGTAAACAGGCTCAGCTGAACCGCGGTGCGCACATCCGCCATCTGAAGCTCGCCCACGATCTGGCGCAGGTGCTCCACCGCGCGCACGCCCTGGGCGCTGCCATAGCCCACAAAGCCCACGGCCTTGTTGTTCCACTCCGCGTACACATAGTCCAGGGCGTTTTTAAGCGCGGCGCTGGTGCTGTGGTTGTGCTCCGGGGTGACGATGACATAGCCGTCATACTGGCGGATGATATCCGCCCAGGCCTTGGTGTGGGCGTTTTGATACTGGCCGTAGCCCGCGGGCAGGGGCTCGTCCAAAAGGGGCAGGTTGGCGTCCTTGATATCCACCAGCGTGTATTCCGCGTCCCCGCGCTTTTGCGCCTGCTCCAGAACCCATTTGGCCACCTGGTCGTTCACGCGCGTGGGGCGTGTGCTGCCAG
>DAISYX010000021.1:0-19870 GCA_036825095.1 Clostridia bacterium
TCTGCTGGTGGGGCCCTCCGCCTTTGCCTTTGGCATGAAGGATGAGGTGGGCCCGGCCAAGGTGGTTGCTGAGTTTATTCAGCAGAGCAAGTCCGAAAAAATGACCATCAAGGCGGGCCTGGTGTCCGGTCAGGTGGTTGACGCGAACGCCATCATGGAGCTGTCCAAGCTGCCGCCCAAGGATGTCCTCATCGCCAGGATGATGGGCAGCCTGAACGCGCCGGTCACCAACTTCGTGGGCGTGCTCAGCGCCACCCTGCGCTCCCTGGTCTACGCGGTTGACGCGGTGCGCAAGCAGAAAGAGGGCGCCTCAGCCTGAAACCCAGGCGCCAACCCTGGCCTGAGGCAGGCCAAACACAAAATCATCAAAAAATCGGAGGAGTTTAGCCCATGAATCGTGAAGAAATCCTGTCCGCAATCGAGTCTATGACCGTGCTGGAGCTGGCCGAGCTGGTGAAGGAACTGGAAGAGAAGTTCGGCGTGTCCGCCGCTGCCCCCGTGGCTGTGGCCGCTGCTCCCGCGGCCGGCGCCGCCGCTGCCCCCGTTGAAGAGAAGACCGAGTTTGACGTCATCCTCACCGGCGCCGGCAGCGAGAAGATCAAGGTCATCAAGGTGGTCCGCGAAGTCGTGGCCGGCCTGGGCCTGAAGGAAGCCAAGGAGTTTGTTGAGTCCACGCCCAAGCCCATCAAGGAAGGCATTCAGAAGGACGAAGCCGAGAAGATCAAGAAGCAGTTTGAAGAAGTCGGCGCCACCGTCGAAATCAAGTAATCAAACCAAGGGTTCAAGGCCGCGGAGCGCATTGTCGCTTCGCGGTTTTTCCATCCCCAAAGCAGGATGAAACCCTTGACAAGGCCTGTGAATCGGGTAGCATGGAAAGTGTATTACTGGCGAAGCGAGGCGGCTATGATGAACAAACAGCGCATTGTGGTGAAGGTGGGAACCTCAACCCTGACCCATCCTACGGGGCGGACCAACTTCCGCCGGGTGGAAGCCCTTGTCAGGGTGCTGTCAGACCTGCAAAATCAGGGCCTGGCCATGACCCTGGTGACCTCCGGGGCCATTGGCGTGGGGGTAGGGAAGCTGGGCCTTTCCGGCCGTCCTTCCGACACCCCGGGCAAACAGGCCGCGGCCACCGTGGGGCAGTGTGAGCTGATGTATATGTATGACAAGTTTTTTGCGGAGTACGGGCAGAAGGTGGGGCAGCTGCTGATCACCCGGGGAGACATGGAGGACCCGGAGCGGCATAAAAACCTGCTGGCCGCCTTTGAGCGTCTGTTTGACTGGGGCGTGATTCCCATCATCAACGAAAACGATGCCGTGGCGGTGGAGGAAATTGTCTATGGGGACAACGACTCCCTCTCCGCCCATGTGGCGGTGCTGGTGAAGGCGGAGAAGCTGATTATCCTGACGGACATAGACGGCCTGTATGACAAAAACCCGGCTTTGCACCCTGAGGCCAGGCTGCTTGAGACGGTGGAGGCAGTCACCCCGGAGATCCAGGCCCTGGCCCGGGGAGCCGGCAGCGCCATGGGCACCGGGGGCATGGAGACCAAGCTGAAGGCGGCGCATCTGGCCTGCCAGGAGGGCATTGACACTTATATCATCAACGGCAACGCCCCCGATAACATCCATCGGCTGCTGGCGGGGGAACAGGTGGGCAGCTGGTTTAAGGCGGTGAAAACATGTTAAAGGACTTGGGCATCAGGGCGCGCCGGGCGGCGGTGGCCCTTGCGCAGACCACAGATACTCAGCGCGCGGGCGCGCTGTTGGCCATGGCCCAAAGGCTGATGGCAGATATGGAAATGGTGCTGGCCGCCAACCGGGCGGATCTGGACCAGGCCATGGATGACGGAATCCCCACGGCGATGATGGATCGCCTGGCGTTAAACCCCGCCAGGGTGGCGGACATGGCCCGGGGGCTTGAGGAAGCGGCGGCGCTTCCGGATCCTTTGGGCGAAATTCAGTGGCAGACGACGCGCCCCAACGGGCTTCGTATCCGGCGGGTGTCGGTGCCCTTAGGGGTGGTCGCGGTGATTTTTGAGGCGCGCCCCAATGTGACGGCGGATGCCGCGGGGCTTTGCCTGCGGGCGGGAAACGCCTGCATTCTGCGGGGCGGCAAGGAGGCCATCCGCAGCAACCTGGCCGTGGCCGCGGCGCTTAGAAAGGCGCTGAAAGAACAGGACCTGCCTGAGGACGGGGTGCAGCTGGTCGATGACACCAGCCGGGAGAGCGCGGATGCCCTGATGCGCCTGGAGGGCTATGTGGATGTGCTGATTCCCCGGGGCGGCGCCGGGCTGATCCGCCGGGCGGTGGAGTATGCCACCGTGCCGGTTTTGGAGACCGGAGAAGGGGTCTGCCATATCTATGTGGACAAGGAAGCGGATATCCGGATGGCGGCGGATATCATCCACAACGCCAAAACCTCCCGCTGCTCGGTCTGCAACGCCTGTGAATGCATGCTGATCCATCAGGACATCGCGGCACAGGCGCTGCCGGTGATCGCCAAAAAGCTGCTGGCCTCCGGCGTCACCATCAAGGGGGACGCGTTAAGCCAGGCGATTCTCCCGGGCATTGCCCCGGCCGGTGAAGCGGATTGGGGCCGGGAGTATCTGGATCTGACCATCGCTTCCCGGGTGGTGCGGGATGCGGAGGAGGCCCTGGCTCATATCGCCCGCTACGGCACCGGCCACAGCGAAGCCATCATCACCGGCAACCGGGCCACGGCCTCTCTTTTCCTAAGCCGGGTGGACGCGGCGGCGGTATACCACAATGCCTCCACCCGTTTTACGGACGGGGGCGAGTTTGGCTTTGGGGCGGAGATCGGCATCTCCACCCAGAAGCTGCATGCAAGGGGACCGGTGGGGGTTAAAGCCCTGACCAGCTACAAATACATCATTGAAGGCACGGGACAGACGAGGTAAGGATGATGATGAGCATTGGTTTTATCGGCCTGGGAAACATGGCCCGGGCCATCATCGCAGGGATGCATGGGAGCGGGGATTTTGGCGGGCACACCCTTCTGGGCTGCGACCACAATGAGGAAAAACGCCAGGAAATGGCGGAGCGCTTTGTCGTTCAGGTTCTGCCGGATGATATTTCGGTGGCAGCCCAGGCGGATCTTCTGGTGCTGGCAGTCAAGCCCCAGGCGCTGCCCCGGCTGTTTGAGCGGATAGCCGCCCGGCGCAAGGCCTCCCAATGCGTGCTCAGCCTGGCGGCGGGCAGGCCGCTTGCTTATCTGGAAAAGGCCTTGGGGAACAACACCCCCATCATCCGCGCCATGCCCAATGTGGCGGCCCGGGTGGGCGGATCGGTGACCGCGCTGTGTAAAAACGCCGCGGTCACTGAGCGGCAGCAGGCCCTTGCAGGCGGGATGTTTGAGGCGGTGGGCCAGGCCATGTGGATGGGGGAGGAACGCATGGGCGCTTTTGCCGCCCTCACGGGGGCGGCGCCCGCCTTTACCCTTTTGTATCTGGAAGCGCTTGCCTCCGCAGGCCTTAAGGCGGGGCTGCCCAAAGAGATGGCCACAAAGGCCGCCGGCCACATGATGGCGGGGGTTGCAAAGCTGGCGCTGGAAACAGGGGAGCACCCTGCAGCCCTGACCGATCAGGTCACCTCCCCGGGGGGCACCACCATTGAAGGGATGCACGTCCTTAAGGCGCTGGGCTTTGAGCGGGCGGTGCATGAGGCGGTGGCCGCGGTGATGGAGAAGGAAAAGCGCTTGTCAGAAAACCCTTGACCGGCGGGTTACCCTGTGCTATAGTGCGCCTGCTTTAAGAAAGAAAGGAGTTGTGCGGCATGATGATGAAAGAAAGAGCGCTTGTTTTGGGTCTGTCCGCATGGCTCCCGGCATAGCGGGCGTTTAGTCGTTCACGTCATTTTTCGTCCGGGAGAGCAATATCTGCCGGGCGTTTTTTATGCGCCAAGAAAGGAACCGCATGACACAATGCGAAGCTTGGATCTGCGCACAGCACCACGATATGTACAGCGTCTATCTGCCTGAGGCGGGCGTCTTTCAGACTGCCGGGCTCACCGGAAAAATGCGGCAGCAACTAATGAAACAGCAAATACAACTGGTCACCGGGGACCGGGTGACCTTGATTGGAAAACAAATAACCGCGCTTTATGCCCGGCACAGCTTGCTTAGCCGTCTGGAGGCAGGCACGCGGGGACAGGTGCAGGCCTTGGCGGCGAATATGGACTACGTATTTATCTGCACTTCCTTAAATGAGGAGTTCAACATCAAGCGGATAGACCGCTATCTGGCCATGGCGGACGGGGCCAGGGTGGAGGCGGTGCTGCTCATCACGAAGGCGGATTTGGAAGCGGATTTAAGCCAGGTAAACGAGGCCTTGATGGCGCTTAATCCGCCCCGGCAGGCGATCTTCTGTTCCGCCCTAAACGGCATGGGGATAAAAGAGGTGGAAAACCTGGTGGCAGGAGGAAAGCGCGGCGTTTTGATGGGCTCATCCGGCGTGGGGAAATCAAGCCTCATCAACGCCTTAAAAGGCTCTGAAAGCCTGGCCACCTCCCTTATCAGCGACCATAAGGCCAGGGGCAGGCACACCACCACCAGGCGGGCGCTCATTCCCCTTGAAAACGGGGGATTCCTGATCGACAGCCCCGGTATGCGTGAACTTAAACTGGACCGGAGCGACACGGAGGCGGGCTTTGCGGACATCAGGGAGCTGGCCCAAGGATGCCGCTTTGGCGACTGCGCCCACGGGCGGGAGCCAGGCTGCGCGGTGCAGGAGGCGGTGGCAAACGGCCTCTTAAGGCGGGAGCGTTTGACCAGCTATCTCAAGCTTAAAACGGAAGAACAAAAACAAGGGAAACGGCGGCGATAAAGGGCGTTTCCCTGGCATACAAAGAATTTAGACTTTGGTCTGCGAAGATTAAAAAGGAAACAACCAAAACAAACTGAAGTTTGTTTTGGTGAATTCAGCCGGGCGCTTCCTCTCCGATCAGGGCCAGGAAGGCCGCTTCATCCAGGGTGGGAATCCCCAAAGCTTCAGCCTTATTCAGCTTGCTGCCTGGTTTTTCTCCCAGGAGGACAAAGCCGGTTTTGCGGCTGACCGCGCTGGACACGCTGCCGCCATGGCGCAGAATCAGCGCCTCCGCCTGCTGGCGGCTTATGCGGGGCAGCGTGCCGGTGAGCACCACCGCCTGGCCGTTAAGTATGCCGCCCGCCTGCTCCAGACGAGGTTCCCGTGGGCTGACGCCGGCCAAAAGCAGGGCATTGACCATGGCGTTGTTCTTGGGATCTGCAAAAAAGTCTATCACAGACGCGCCCACGATTTCCCCCACGGAGGGAATGGCGGTGAGCGCCTCCAGGCTTGCCTGGCGCAGGGCGGCCAGGCTGCCAAAACCCCTGGCCAAATCCCTGGCGGTCACCCGGCCGATGTTGGGGATGCCGATCCCCACTAAAAAGGCCCCCAGATCCGGGCAGCGGCTGGCCTCGATGCCTGCCAGCAGCTTTTCCGCGCGCTTCTCTTTAAAGCCGGGCAGGGTGAGCAGCGCGTCCAGGCTGAGGGCATAGAGGTCCTGGGGCTCTCTGACGCCCAGGCGCTCATAAAGCGCGGTCACCGTCTTTTCAGACAGCTGATCGATGTCCATGGCCTCCTTTGAGGCATAGTGGGTGAGGCGGGCGATAACCTGGGGTTTGCAGCCCTCCCGGTTGGGGCAAAAAAGATGGGCCCCGATCTCCTCAAGGACAGCGCCGCAGGCAGGGCAGACGCTGGGTTTTTCAATGACTTCTCCGGTAACGCTGCCCGCCACATGGCCCAGGATCTCTGGGATGACGTCGTTTGAGCGGCGCACCCAGACGGTGGCGCCCAGGGTGAGCTGCTTTCTTTGAATGTCGCCAAAGTTGTTAAGGGTGGCCTTGCGCACGGTGACCCCGGCGAACTCCACCGGGCTTAAGTGCCCCAGGGGGGTGAGCTTGCCGCTGCGGCCCGGGTCCCAGCTGACGGACAGCAGGGTGGCCGTGGCCTCCTCCGCCGCGAATTTAACCGCCACCGCCCAGCGGGGGAATTTGTCTGTATAGCCAAGGGCCCGGCGGGTGGCCAGGTCGCTTATCTTGATGACCGCGCCGTCAATGAGGAAGTCTAGGGCTTCCCGGCCTTCCTCCACCTGGGCGACAGCTTCCCCAAGGGCTGCCTCATCCTTCCCTGAAAAAAGCAGGGGAGAGGTGGGGAAGCCGTTGTCTCTGAGAAAGCGGTTCAAGCCTTCCTGATCGGTATAGGGCGGGTTTTCAAGCGTGGGCACATCATAAAAGCGCGCCTGCAAGCGCCGCTGGCGGGTCACCGCCGGGTCCAGGCTTCTCAGGCCCCCGGCGGCGGCGTTCCGGGCGTTTTTTAAGGGTTCTGCCGCGGTTTGGTTGTACTTCGCCAGCTCTGAGAGGGGCATATAGCACTCCCCGTGGATTTCCATAAAGCCCTTGAAGGGGATGGACAGGGGCACGGCTGCGATGGCCATGGCCTGGGGCAGGACTTCCTCGCCCACCGTGCCGTTGCCCCGGGTGGCGGCGGTTAGCAAAAGCCCCTGGTCATAGGTGAGCACCAGGGTGAGGCCGTCGTATTTATACTCCAGGGTGTAGGAAAGCGGGGGAAGGTCCGGCGCCTTGGCGTGGGCCGACCTGACTCGCTCAAACCACTGGGAAAGGGCAGCCTTTGACTGCACCTTGTCCATGCTCCACAGCCGGCTTTTATGCCGGTGCTGGCGAAAGGCGGGCAGGGGATCGCCCCCCACGCGGCGGGAGGGAGAGTCCGGCAAGCGGATGCCAGACGCCCCTTCCAGCGCTAAAAGCTGATCATACAGCCTGTCCCATTCCTGATCGGACATGATGGGCTCGCCCTGCACATAATAATGCCGGCTGGCTTCGTTTAACTGATCTACCAGGCCGCGCATGGCCTCTTGCGAGTATTCCACGCGTTACTCCACCTTGACGATGGGCGCGATGGCCACGGCAAACTCTTTTTCACCGTAAGCGGTGAACTGGATGCAAACCCGGGCGTCAGCCCCTGAGCCTGTGGTTTCCACCACGGTGCCGGAGCCAAACTTCTTGTGCAGCACCCGGTCTCCTTTGTGGAAGATCTCCGTGGGTTCGGGCGGCGGGGCGAGGGAGGCGATAAAGCCCTTGCGCACGCCGGGGATGGCGGAGGGGTCCTGGCCCATGCCCGGGGTGCCAAAGCCCATTTTGGGGGCGGGCTTGGTGGGCTTGGGCGGTTCCGGCGCCTTTTTCTCCGGGCCGAAGTGCTTGCGCATGGCCGTGCCCCATTCGTCGGAGATGAGCTCCTTGGGGATTTCGCTTAAAAAGGGGCTGGGCTGGTTGCGGGCGGCCTGGTTGAAGATGGCCCGGTGCCTGGCGCGGGTGAGGTAAAGGTATTCCCTGGCGCGGGTGATGCCCACATACAGCAGCCGCCGCTCCTCCTCCAGGCGCTCCTCCCCCTCCATCCGGGCCCGGCCGCTGGGGATGAGGCCATCCTCCAACCCTGCGATAAACACCGCCCGGTATTCCAGGCCCTTGGCGGAATGCAGGGTCATCAGCGTCACATACTGGGGCGCATCCTCCTGCATGTCCAGGTCCGTGACCAGGGCCACGTTTTCCAGATAAGCCTCAAGGCTGGGGTCATCGGACTTGCTGGCAAATTCGTTCACAGCGCCCAGGAACTCCAGCAGGTTGTCCCGCTTTGCCAGCATATCCTCGTCCGCGGATTCCGCGTATTCCTTAATCAGCCCGGTTTCGTCCAGCATCAGCTTGGCAAAGTCGCCCAGGGGCATTTCCTTGCGCTTTTCGTTTAACAGGTCCATCATGTCCCGGAAGCTCTCCACGCATTTGCGGGGGCGGGAGCCCAGGGTGTCCGGCAGATCAAGCAGGGCGTGGTACAGCGGGCCATTCAGGCTTTCCGCCTGGGCCTCCAGCATCGCCACCGTGGCGTCTCCGATCGCCCGCTTGGGTGTGTTGATGATGCGCTTAAGCGCCACATCGTCATCCGGGTTCACCATCAGGCGCAGATAGGCCAGGGCGTCCTTAATCTCTTTGCGGTCATAGAAACGGGTGCCGCCATATACCCGGTAGGGGATGCCCGCGCGCATCATCATCTCTTCCAGCACACGGCTTTGGGCGTGCATGCGGTAGAGCACCGCCACCTGCCCGTAGGGCACCTTGCGCCCGCGCAGGCGGCGGATATGCTCGCAGATCCAGGCGGCTTCCTCCCGCTCATCCCCGGCGGCGGCAAAGCGGATCTTGTCGCCCTTGCTGCCTTCGGTCCACAACTCCTTGGGCATGCGCTGGCTGTTGTTCGTGATGAGCTTGTTGGCGGCTGACAAAATGGTCTGGGTGGAGCGGTAGTTCTGCTCCAGCTTGACCACCTTGGCCTCCGGAAAGTCGTTCTGAAATTCCAGAATGTTGCGGATGTCCGCGCCCCGCCAGCCGTAGATGGACTGGTCGTCATCGCCCACCACGCAAAGGTTGCGGCTTTCCTGGGTGATCAGCTTGACCAGGTGGTACTGGGCCATGTTGGTGTCCTGATACTCATCCACATGCACATAGCGGAAGCGCTGGCGATAGTGCTCAAGCACCGGGGGATGCTCCAGGAGGAGCTCCAGGGTTTTGTTGAGCAGGTCATCAAAATCAAGGGCGTTCGCCTGGCGCAGCCGGGCGTCATAGGCCAAGAACAGGTCGTGCAGGGTCTGGGCCCTCCGGTCTTTACCGCTCTGGGCGAACCAGCCGTCCGCGTCCAGCAGCTTGTTTTTGGCATCCCCGATCAGGCGCTTCACCTCACGCAGGCTGATCTGCTTTTCGTCAATGTCAAAGCGCTTGAACAGGTCCTTCAGCACCCGCTGCTGATCATCATCATCATAGATCACAAAGGAGCGCTTATAGCCCAGCTTTTCAATATCCCGCCTGAGAATGCGCACGCACACGGAATGGAAGGTGCCGATCCAGGCGTCTTCAGCGCCGCCCTTGGTCAGTTCCTCCACGCGCCGCTGCATTTCCTTGGCCGCCTTATTGGTAAAGGTAAGGGCCAGGATGTTGTAGGCGGGAACGCCTGTCTCCATGAGATTGGCGATGCGGTAGGTCATCGCGCGGGTCTTGCCGCTGCCGGCGCCCGCCACTATCAGCAGCGGACCGTCGTGGGTTAAAACCGCCTCGCGCTGTTTATCATTTAAGTCGTTCAGGTTCATTTTTCCCCCAATGTGGCCGGATGCCCGGCCGCTTCACTCTCCGCCCAACGCAAAAGCAACAGCACGCAATACGGGCAGATACTAACACAATTATAGCAAATATTGCGGCTCTTGTACAATTTGTTACGCTTCTTTCTCTTTTTCCAGGCTGACAGGCAGGTCGGTCTGGGAGAAAGGGTCCTCCTGGGTGTAGGCGGAAAGGTCCACGCTGCCCCGCCGGATGCCAGACCGCCCATGCCTGCCCGGGGCGGTGGAGCGCACGATGGGGAGGGAAGCGGACAGGTCCACCAGCGCGGATTCCCGGGGCTGGGTGAGGGAGAAAATCACGGTGCGCCGGGTGAGGGCGCGCCTGGCATATTCGTTGGCAATCTCCGCGCGCTCCCCAAAGTGCATCGGGAAGAACACCCGCGGACGGATGGCCATGATGATGTGGTTGGCCCCCGCGTCATAAAGCCCCCCCTGGTTGGGGTCCAGCGGGAAAAAGCAGATGTCCACCTTGTCTTTGGGGAGGGCGGCCACCTTGTCGTAGAAGGATTCCTCCGCCCGGGTGATCTCCCTTAGGGTGTTCTCCTCCCGCCAGTGCCAGAGGTTCAAGTCCCCCGCATGAAAGACGCATACGTCCTCAGCCTCCGCTAAAAAAGAGACGCCCGCGTCCGTGGAGCCAAAGGCGCTGACCTTGGCCTGGGCCACGGAAAAGCTCTCCCCCTCCTTGCACACCCTGATGCTGGGCAGATCCGGCGCCTGCTTTCCTGCGTCCTCGGAGAGGATGTAGGTGATGGGGAAGGAGGATTTCCAGCCGTAGATCACCTCCCGGTCGTGGTGGGTGAGGGAGTTGTTGGGCACAAAAACCAGGATGTTGTTAAAGCCTTGAAAATCCTTTTCGCTCAAGCGCTGCTCCGGCGCCAGCTGGGAAAGGCCGGTCTGCCGGTAGCTGAAGACCATCAGGGTCTTCTTCAGCGACACCGTGAAGGCGGACTGATAAAAATATGTCACCAAGGCTTGTCTGGACAAGGCAAGGGGCTCCTTTCAGAGAAAATCAAATAAACAGTTGTTCCAGCACCTTGCCCTGGGCCTTGGGCAAAAGCAGGTGGACGGCGTGGGCCAGGGTGGGGGCGATATCAACCAGCTGGCAGCGCTCAAGGCGGGCGCCCTTCAACAGCATAGGGCCGGAAAGCCACAAAAGGCAGTCGCTGCCCTCATGCCCAAGGCCAAAGCCGTGGGTGGCCTTATGGTGGGGCACACAGTCGTCCTCCGCGATGGCAAAGCCTTCATCCGGCTCCACCGCCAGCAGCAAATCCTCCGGCGCGTGCAGGGCCCTAAGATCTTCCCGGGTGTAAACGTGCCTTAAGTTAAGCGCCTCCCTGTTATCCTCAAGGGCCTTCAGCACCGCGGGATAGTCCCCCCGGTGGATGCGCACATAGGCGCCCAGGCCCAGGCTTTGCGCCTGGGCGGGGATGTTCTGCTCCCTAAACCAGGCGTTAAGCGCCACACAGCCCTTGATATCCGCCTGGCCATGGTCGCTGACCACGGCGATCACCGTATCCTCCAGCACACCCCGGGACTTAAGGGCATCCAGGATTTTCCCCACCCGCTGATCCAGCCGCTCAAGGGCCTCCCGGGCCTCTTGGCTGAAGGTGCCGTAATGGTGCCGGGTGCTGTCGCAATCCGTCAGGTGCAGGGCCAGCACGTCCGGCATCCGGGCCTGACGCTTTATAAGGGAGAGGGCCACCTGGGTGGCAAAATCATCCAGCTGGGGCTGGGCAATGCCCTGGCGCAGGCTGCCGTAGCGCAGCTCCGTTTTAATCAGCCACCAGGGGCTGCCGTAGCGCAGCGCCTTAAGCGCCTGATTTTCCCCCGGCAGGGCCAGCACCTCCGGCAGGTTGTAGCGGATATGGGGGCTTTTCCCGGTGGTGGGCCAGAGGATGGCCGCCACCTCCCGGCCGGCCCGGGCGGCTTGGGTAAAGAGGGTGTCCGTCTGGATATCCTTTTCTTCCCAGTGCCAGGGGCGACGGTCTTCCGGCAGCTCCGGGGCAAAGGGCTGGTTGTGGCCGATGCCGTGGAGAAACGGATAGCAGCCGCTTATGAGGCTTGCGTGAATGGGATAGGTGAGGGTGGGGTAGATGGTCTTCACCCGATCACAAAAAACGCCCTGGCTTGCCAAGGCGCCCAAAGCCGGCAGGGACAGGAGAAACTCCGCGTCCCTGGCAAAAACGGCGTCCAGGCTGATGATGACCAGGCGCATGGCTATTTCCGCCAGCCGAAGAACTTGCTGACGCCCCAGGTGCCAAAGATCCAGCCCAGGGGGCCGCAGCCGCGCTTGCGGCCGGTGCGGCGATCACGGCCAAAGAGCCTGAAGAGAATAAAGCCAATCAGGGCGATCTGCCAAAGGCTCAAGCCTTCATAGCCCCGCTGCGCTTCCTCCGTTTCCGCCTGATAGCGCTGGGCGTTGTCCAGGCTTTGGGCGGGCTGGCGGAAAAAGCCTTCGATGGGGTTTGGCGTGACCTGAGGGCTGAGGGCGGCGCTGCTGTAAAGGGCATCGGTCCTGAGGGCCTGCCCGGAGGCTCTTTGCAGCTGCCCGGCGAGCTGCGTCATAAAGGCGGCCAGAGCGCCTGAGTAATCCCGGTTTAAGAAGGGCGTTCTGAAGGCGCTGGCCAGCAGATTGTCCACCGTGTCCTGGCTGATCAGGGCCTGGGCGTCCCTGCCCAGGGAAACGGCATAGCGCTCCTCGCCGATAACCATTACCAACAGGATGATCTGATCCGGGTCGGGGTAGCTTTCCAGGCTTTCCCGGGCGAAGGAAGCGGCCTGGGCCCCGCCCAGGAAATGTTTGGTGATGACCTTAAGGCTCAGGTCCAGCTTGTCCTCTGTCTGGCGGTTAAGATCGACGATGCCTTCAATAAGGGAAGGGTCCAGCACATTGGCAGCGTCAGAGACCACCAGGGCGGAGGCCGCCTGGGCCGAAAAAATGCCCGCCAGCAGGAAGGCCGCCAGCAGCAGCGCCAAGAACCTTGTTTTCATGCAGCCTCCTTTCAGGGGGTGAACAGCTCCGCCTCTGTCTGGCCCAAAAGCCGGGCCAGAAGGCCGGAAAAGGTGTTGTTAAGGCGATCGTTATAGGCCCCGGCGGCCTCGTTGTAGCTGCCCACATCCGTCCACTGGGCGCTTTGGTCCAGCGCCTGGGGCAAAAGGCCGGTGACGTAGGCCATGTCCCGGCTGTCCGCCTGAACGCTTTCAGAATCCTTAAGGATGGCCAAAAGCGCCCTGGCGTTTTCCTCCAGGCTGGTATTGGCCCGGGTCCGGGCGGCCAGGGAAGCCTGAGAAGAAAGCGCCTGAACATCCCGGGCAACCGCGGCCATGCGCTCATCCCCCTGGGGCAGGTGGCGGCGGGCCACGGTGAGCAGGTTGTTGCCCGTTTCCACCCGGGTGGTGAACACCGTGCCCAAAGAGCCCAGGGCGCTTTCCACCTGGGCCTTCTCAACCCGGGAGCCTTTTACAGCGCCGATGAAGAGCGCCGCCGCCACCATGAGCAGCGCCAGCACAATCGCCAGGACGCTGAAGGGAAATTTACGCATGTGCCATCCTTTATCCGTTGATCAGACGGGTTTTCAGCTCGTTTTCCATCTGGGCCAGGGTGCGCTCCGCCTCGGCGCGCTTCTGGCGGCCTTCGGTCTGAATGCGGACCACCTCGTTCATGGTGTCAATGAGGGATTTGTTGGTCTGCACCAGGGTATCGATATCGATGATGCCCCGCTCCGCCTCCTGGGCGGTTTCAATGGTGCCCTGCTTGAGGGTCTCCGCGTTTTTCTTGAGCAGTTCGTTGGTCATGTCCGTAACCGCCCGCTGGGCCCGCATGGCTTGCTGGGAGTGCTGCATGCCAATGGCCAGCACCATCTGGTTTTTCCACAGGGGAAGGGTGTTGACCAGAGTGGACTGGATGCGCTCGATCAGAAGGGAGTTGTTGTTCTGCAAAAGCCTGATCTGGGGCGCCATCTGAAGGGATATCTGCCGGGTCAGTTTTAAGTCGTGAATCTTCTTTTCAAAGCGGTCCGTCGCCTGCTCCAGGTCGCTTGCCTTCTGGGCGTCCAGAGTGTCCCCGCTTTTCTCGGCCTGGGCCTTCAGCTTGGGGATGTCGTTGGCGCGCACCTGGGCGAGTTTCTTATCGCCGGCGATGATGTACATGGTGAGCTCTTTGAAGTAAGTGAGGTTCATTTCATAGAGATGGTTGAACATGGAGACATCTTTAAGCAGCTGCACCTGATGGGTTTCCAGGGTGCCTGCGATGTTTGACACATTGCCCGCCACGTCATCAAAGCGGGCCTGCACCTGGGCGATGTGCTTTTCAGCGGAGGAGAACAGGGCGCGCAGGCCCTTTGGCTTTTCGGCGGAGGACTCAAAGGTCTTCAGCTCGCCGATCAGCTTGGTCAGGTTGTCGCCCACATCCCCCGCGTCGGTGTTTTTCACCTCCACCAGGATGGAATCCGCGAAGTTGGAAACCTTCTTTTGCGCCTCCGCGCCATAGAGCATCACATGCTGGGGATTGTTAAGATCAATCCGCTGGGCGAAATCGTCCACCGCCCTGCGCTCCTCGGGGGAGAGGGCGCTGTCCAGATCCTGGGCCAGCTTGGCCTGCACATCCGGCGCCTGGGGGCTTTCCTTCTGGGCCAGCTCCAGCTGTTCGATGACCGCTTCCACCTTTTCCCGGTCAGCGTCCTGGGTGACAAGCACCAATTCAGGCAGCGGCTGGCCCGAGGCCTCCTCCACGCTGTCCACGGCCCGGGCTGCCGCCTGGGCGGTCTCCTGTGCGGCTTGCGCCTGATTGTTGGAGTCTTTGATTTCTTCGGACATGGTTAGCCCTCCTTCTTTTGCTGCGCCTGAGCGGCGGCCTGGCTATTGGTCCCGGGGTTGATGTCAAAGTCACTGGCAAGCAGGCTGTCCTGCTTGAGCATGGCCTCCAGCACGTCGATGTCGGTGGAGATGTCCAGCATATCGTTTTGATACAGGGTTTCTAATTGTTTGTTAAAGGCGCTGAGCACCACGTCCATGGCGGAGGTAATGCGCGCCTTGGTGGCCTTCGCGTTTTGGCCTGCCACGCCGCTTTGCTGAAGCTTCCGGTAGCCGGTGAGCATCTTAAGGGTGGTGGGCAGGTAATAATCCATAAAGCGCCTGATTTGGGGGGCCTTTTCCGGCTGGTCGATGACCGCCTGGAAGATGTGGGTGGCGATTTTGTCCAGCTGCACGATTTTCTCACTCAGCACCGGATCGGGGATCATCTCGTCCTCCTGGCGGATGGTGGTGAGCATCTCCTGCCCCCGTGAGATCAGCTGATCCACGGCGCTGTTGCCGGTGACGGGCAGATCGTCCATGGAGCGGGCTTTGGTGGAGGTGTCCAGGCCGGAGAACATGATGCCCGCGACGCGCCCGATGAGCACCGCCAAAGCCCCGCCAATGAGGTAGTGATGCCAGCGGTGAAAGGGAAAAATCAGGGAATACCCCAAAAGCGAGAGCCCGCCTGCCAAAAGCCCTGAGAAAAAACCCTTTACCGGGTTGGGGTTTCGCTTTTTTTTCTGGGTCATGCTGCCTCCCTTTCTCACAAAACGACCCGAAGGACGGGTTTTGCTAAGCGAATTATATCATACCCGATATTAGTGAACAAATTAAAATTCCTTCATCTTGCTGCTTGTGCTATACTGCGGTTTGGCAATACGACAAACCAGGGAGGCCACATGGTCAAGATCGGACTTAGCACCAGCCAGGACACCACCACCAGCCGGGAGGGCATGCCGCCGGACTATATCTCCGCGGTTTTGCGCGCGGGAGCGCTGCCTCTGATTTTCCCGATTCTGCCCCTGGGACACGCCCAGTATGAGGGCTTTATTGACGCCATGGTAAGAAGCGTGGACGCCATCATCTTTACCGGCGGCCCGGACTTTGACCCGGTGATTTACGGCCAGGAGAAACACCCCGGCTGCGGCAATATTCACCCGGAGCGGGACGAGGTGGATCTGCTGCTGGCCCGGGCTGCGATCAAGGCAGGGAAGCCCATCCTGGGGATTTGCCGGGGTTTGCAGCTGATCAACGTGGCCATGGGCGGCACCTTGTATCAGGATCTGGCCGCCCAGCTGGGCTTTCCCGCAGAGCGCCACCAAAGCAAAGAGCGAAGCGCCCACGAGGTAAAGCTGGAGGAGGACACCTTGCTGCGCCGGATCACGGGGGTGAACGCTTTTTCCGTCAACTCCCGCCACCATCAGGCCATTGAGCGCGTGGGGGAGGGCCTGCGCATCTCAGCCCGCAGCGAAGACGGGGTGATTGAGGCGGTGGAGTTTGAAAGCGGCTATCCCGGCCTGGCCCTTCAATGGCACCCTGAGAACCTGGCGGAAGAGCGCACGGACCAGCAGGCTTTGTTCCACTGGCTGGCCGGCGTGGCGGAGAAGCGGCGGTGAAAATAGCTCTGGTCAGCGATCTGCACGGCAACATGACGGCCGTGAACGCCCTGGAGGAGGACTTAAACCGCCGCCGTGTGGATACGGTTTGGTGCCTGGGGGATGTGGTGGGCAAGGGGCCCAACTCACACCTCACCTTTGACTGGGCCATCAGGCGCTGCGAGTTCATTCTGCGGGGAAACTGGGATGAAGGCATTGGGCTTCGGCAGTTTAAGCGGGACGGATTTTATTATGAACAGCTGGGCGAGGCGCGCATGGCGGCGCTGCTTAACTTTCCCCTTGAAAAGCGGGTGACGCTTTCGGGGCGCCGGATTCGCCTGATTCATGGCCGCCCGGTGATGGAGAAGCTGTATTACATTCAGGATTCAAGGGACATCTGGCTGCCTTTTTTGGGGGAAGACACCGACCTTTTGATCTATGGCGATTGCCACCGCCAGGGGATGCGCACCTTGTCCGGCCAAGTTGTCAACATCGGCTCCGTGGGCAACGCCATGGGGGTGCCGCTTATACAGTACGCCCTGCTGGAGGGAGAGCCGGGGGACGGCCCCGCCCCCCTTGACATCACCTTTGTCACCCTGCCCTATGACAGGGAACAGGCGGTGACGGAGGCGCTGGCGCAGCCCGGGCTTCCGGACCTGGAGGCCTTTGTGAGAGAGCTTAGAACCGGAGTCTATTCCCGGAAGAAGGGCAGTTTCAACAAGGAAAAGGAGGAAGCACTATGAACCAGACGCCCACCTTGCATAACAGCGCCAAACAAGGGGATTTCGCGCCCACTGTTTTGATGCCGGGCGACCCGCTGCGCGCGCGCTTTATCGCCCAGACCTATCTTGAAAACGCCAAACTGGTCAACGATGTCCGGGGCATCCAGGGCTATACGGGGGAGTATCAGGGCAAGCGGGTATCCGTGATGGCCTCCGGCATGGGCATCCCCACCATGGGCATCTATTCCCACGAGCTGTTCAACTTCTACGGGGTGGAGCAGATCATCCGGGTGGGCAGCGCCGGCGCCATAGATCCTACGCTTAAAATCCGTGACCTGGTGGCAGGGATGAGCGCTTACAGCAACTCAAACTATGGCGCTCAGTTTGGCTTCAGGGGAAACCTAGCCCCCTGTGCTGACTTTGGACTGCTTAAGAAGGCCTATGAAACGGCGGAAAGGCTGGGTGTGCCCATGAGGGTGGGCCCGGTGTATTCCTCCGATGCTTTCTATGATGAAAGCCGGCCCGGCCCCATGGACAGCCTGAAAAAATTAGGGGTGCTGGCGGTAGAGATGGAGGCCTACGGGCTTTATTTAAACGCCGCCCGGGCGGGGAAGAGGGCGCTGTCGCTTCTGACCATCTCGGACAAACCGGAGACGGGGGAGAGCGTCAGCAGCCAGGAGGTTCGGGAGACCTTCACCCAGATGATGGAGATCGCCCTGGAGATCGCCTGATGCGTTTGCTGGTAAGCGCCTGCCTTTTGGGGCTGTGCACCCGATTTGACGGACAGGCCAGGGCGCATGCGGGGGTGCTGGCGCTTAGGGAGCGGCATACCCTGATTCCGGTGTGCCCGGAGCAGCTGGCGGGGCTTTCCACCCCGCGGCCGCCCAGTGAAATAAAAGATGGCCGGGTGATGAATATTAAGGGGGAGGACCTGACGGAGGTCTTTTCCCGGGGGGCGGAGCAGGCCCTGACGGCTTTTCGCCTGTGCGGCTGTGAAGCGGCGGTTCTCAAGCGCCGCAGCCCCTCCTGCGGCAAGGGCCAGGTGTATGACGGCTCTTTTTCCGGCAGGCTGACGGCGGGGGACGGTCTTTTTGCCGCCCGGCTTTTGGCTGAGGGCATTTTGGTCTATGGCGAGGATGAAACGGGCCTGGTTGAATTGAATAATAAAACAGAATTAATGCATCATTATTGATTTTTTGTTGTTATTTCCGGATGAAGTGTGCTATGATGCGGCATCGGCACAGGCCGAAATACGGAAGAAAGAGGGTATGGTCATGAAACGGTGCCTGATACTCATCCTTTCCATGGTGATGCTTTCAAGCCTGTTCTCATCCGCTATCGCGCAAGAGGACACATCGCTTACAGACATCCTGGACAAGGGCAAACTCATCCTTGGGCTGGACGCCAGCTTCCCGCCCATGGGCTACGTCGACGCTGACACCGGTGAAATCGTGGGATTTGATATCGATCTCGCCAGGGAAGTCTGCAAACGCCTGGGCGTGGAACTAGTTACTCAGCCAATCGACTGGGCTGCAAAAGAAATGGAACTTGACGCCCATCATATCGACTGCATCTGGAACGGCATGACCATCACCCCTGAGCGGCTGGAGAACATGCAAATCTCCCTGCCGTATTTAAGAAACGATCAGGTTTTGGTGGTTCGCACCGCGGATGGTTATGCAAGCCTGGCGGACCTGGCGGGCAAAAAGCTGGGCATCCAGGCCGGCTCCAGCGCCAATGACGCGCTGGACGCTGCGGAAGCCTTCAAGGCTTCCCTGGGCGAGGTGGTGCCATTTGACGAGAACATGACGGCGCTGATGGATTTAAACCAGGGCGGCCTGGACACGGTGCTGGTGGATGTGATTGTGGCCAATTACTATATGGCCGTCAACGACTATCCCTTCACCGTCCTTGATGAATCCCTGGCGCCTGAGGAGTACGGCATTGGCTTTCGCAAGGGCGACCTGGCCTTGAGTGAAAAGGTGAACGCGCTGCTGCTTGAGATGCAGGCGGACGGCACCCTGGCTAAAATCAGCGAGGACTGGTTCGGCACGGACATCACCATCATCAACGAGGCAAAATAAAGAATAAGAAAACGGGAGGGAGCGTTTGTGCTCCCTCCCGTTTTTTGGAAAAAGGTTTTATCCCATGAAATATCTCAATAACCCAGACCGCCTGGCGAGTCTGTTGGCGCAGCTGTGGCAGGGGCTGGGCGTCACCATGAGCCTTTTTGGCTATACCCTGCTTTTTTCCCTTCCTTTGGGGCTGGTTTTGGCGCTGATGCGCATGAGCCGCAACAAGGCTGTGCGCTATCCGGTGCAGCTTTTCATTCTGGTGATGCGGGGAACCCCCCTGATTCTCCAGGTGTTCACGGTGTATTTCGTGCTGCCGATGATCTTTGGCACCGCCTTTGAGCGCTTGACCGCGGTGGTCATCGCCTTTGTGATGAACTACGCCGCCTACTTCGCGGAGATCTACCGGGGCGGCGTTCAGGCGGTGCCTGAGGGCCAGCGGGAGGCCGCCCATGTGCTGGGCTTCACCCGCGGCCAGGCCTTTGTGCGCATCATTCTGCCCCAGTTAATCAAGCGGATTGTGCTGCCCGTGAGCAACGAGGTTATTACCCTGGTGAAGGATACCGCCCTGGTGACTGCCGTTGGCATGGTGGAGCTCTACCGGGTGGCGCGCAACGCCGCCAGCACGGTGGGCTCCCTGGAACCCCTGTTCATCGCGGGGGCCATTTATCTGATCATCAACGCCGTGATCTCCTTCCTGTTTGACCGCGCGAACCGCTATTTCGCGTATTATCAGGGATAGCGATATGTTAAGTGTTGAAAATATCTATAAGCGATACGCGGATAACAAGGTTTTAAGGGGCGTTTCCCTGAAGGTGAACCAGGGGGAGGTGGTGGCGGTGATCGGCCCCTCCGGCTCAGGCAAAAGCACCCTGCTGCGCTGCCTGATCGACCTGGAGCGGGTGGATGAGGGCAGGATCATCGTGGGCGGGGAGACGCTGGTGGACACCCAGGCCCAAGGCTATGCGGAGAAAACGGCGCTGCGGCGCATCATCCTTAAAATGGGCTTTGTGTTTCAAAGCTTTAACCTTTTTCCCCATTTTACAGTGCTAAAAAACGTGACGGAGGCCCAGGAGCGGGTGCTGAAACGGGGCAGGCAGGAGGCCCGGGATTATGCGCTTCAGGTGCTGGGCAAGGTGGGCCTTAGCGATAAGGCCAGCGAATACCCCTATATGCTCTCCGGCGGACAGCAGCAGCGGGTGGCCATCGCCAGGGCCCTGGCCATGGACCCGCAGATGCTTTGTTTTGACGAGCCCACCAGCGCCCTGGACCCCCTCCTTACCCAGGAGGTGCTCAGGGTGATCAAAGGGCTGGCGGAGGAGAACCGCACCATGCTGGTGGTCACCCACGAGATGGCTTTTGCCCGGGAGGTGGCCGACCGGGTGGTGTATATGCAGGATGGGGTGGTACGCTGTGAAGGAACGCCTGAGGAGGTGTTCAGCCACCCTGAGGTGCTCGCCTTTACAAGCCAGAC
>DAISYX010000022.1:0-18272 GCA_036825095.1 Clostridia bacterium
GCACATCAACATCCAGATCACCAAATCCCGCCTGGAGGAGCACCGGGCGGACATCGTGGTGGCGGAGGTATGGGTGTCATCCGTTCAGTATTTAAGGCGCGGCTTCGCGCTTGACAAGTGGGACGGCGAGATGCGCTCGGTGAAAACCATCGCGGAGGACACCGGCGCCATCCTGGCCATGACCGGGGACTATGCCAGCCTCTTAAACGCCGGGCTGGTGGTGGGCAACGGCATCCTCTACCGCGATTCGGAAAACGGCGTGCGGGACAACTGCCTGATCCTGGCCGACGGCGAAATGGTCACCTACAAGCGCCGGGAGATGGACGTGACCACGGTGCTGGAAGCCGGGGGCATCTGGCATTCCTTCCTCTTTGGGCCCCAGCTGCTGGAAGAAGGCGCCGTCATCACCAAGTCCGACTCAAAGATCCGCCAGGCCAATCCCCGCAGCGCCCTGGGCTATATCGCGCCCGGGCACTATGTGTTTGTGGTGGCGGACGGGCGTACCTCCCAAAGCCGGGGCCTGACCATGGAGGCGCTCAGCCAGCTGATGAAAGACCTGGGCTGCCAGAGCGCCTACAACCTGGACGGGGGCCAGTCCGCCGTGATGTGGTTTAACGGCGAAATCATGAACGCCCCCTACAAAGGCGGCCGTCGGCTGACGGACATTGTGTACATCGGTTTGGAGTAAGGCCCTTTCCAAATGCGGATAACCCGTGCAGGCGCAAGGCCCGCACGGGTTTTATTAATGGTTTTTAAAGCTACAGGCTGTTGATCAGATCAAACTGGTGCTGCTTGAACACCGGCTTCACCTCCAGGGCCCGGTCCAGGTCCATATGGAAAATCCGGCCCAGCCGCATGCCGATGGCCCGGTTGGTCAGGCCGTTTTTCAACAGCTCCACCGCCATATTCCCCGCCTCAAAGGCGAAGACCGCGTCCTGCGCGGTGGGCTCATGCCCCCTTTGGGTGTAGCCGATCACATTGGCGCGCACCTCCGCCTGGCACTTGCGCTTGAGAATGGAGGCGAAACGGGCCGCCGTCATGGGCTCCCCCTTGAAGACCTGCTTATAGGGCTTGAGAAATTCATAGACATCAAAGGGCTTCATCACCTGCCAGGCGCCCTCGGCCACCACGATGGTGGCGCGGGTGTTGCCCCGGGCCAGCAGGCTGCTTAAGCGCTGGGCCACCTGGTCCACCTCCCAGTCCGCCACCTCCGGCACCACCACCACCTCGGAGGCGGTGGCCATGGCGGTGGACATGGCGATGTCCCCGCAGTTGCGGCCCATCACCTCCACCACCGCCGGCCTGTCGTGGGAGCGGGAGGTGGCGCGGATGGAGCGCACCGCCTCCATGCACACATTCACCGCGGTGTCAAAACCCAGGGAGGTCTCGGAATACTCCAGGTCGTTGTCAATGGTGCCGGGGATGCCGATGCAGGGCATGCCCAGCTGGCTTAGCTTCAAAGCGCCCTGATAGGAGCCGTCCCCGCCGATGACCACCAGGCCCAAAACGCCCATGCCCTTGAGGAAATCCGCCGCCTTTTGCTGGTATTCCAGTTCAAAGAACTCCGGGCAGCGGGCGGTGCGCAAATAGGTGCCCGGCAGGTCCGCGATGTCCAGCACCGTATCCAGTGAAAGGATGGTGTGGTTGTCAGAAGGCTTGGGAAACTTGCCGATCAGCCCGTTGAAGCCGTGCTTGATGCCCACCAGGCGAAGGCCGGCCTTGGCGGAGGCCCGCGCCACCTCCATCACCGCGGCGTTCATGCCCGGGCTGTCGCCGCCGCTGGTCAGGACTGCGATTTTCTGCTGCATAGGTCCTCCCGCAAATTCATTGGACCCATTATACCTGTTTTAGGCTGGAATGTGAAACAGGAAGCCCGCTTTTCGCCTCAGTCCACCCGCTCCCGGTAGCCGGTTGAGTAATCCACCCGGCTGATGAAGGGACCATTGGGCCAGGCCTTAAGGTTGTGGATGGCGATGTCCACCACGTTCTCCCAGGTGGCGTCCAGGTTATAGCGGCCGGACACATGGGGGGTGAGGAGCACCCGGGGCTCCTCCCACAGGGGGCTGTCCTGGGGCAGGGGCTCCGTGTCCGTCACATCCAGCGCCGCCCCCCACAGCCGCCCGGAGCGGAGGGCCCCAAGCAGCGCCGCCTCATCAATGGCGCTGCCCCGCCCCGCGTTTAAGATGACGGACTCCTCCTTCATCAAAGCAAAGCGCCGGGCGTCCATCAGGCCCCTGGTCTCCTCCGTGTGGGGAAGGGAGAGGGACACCACATCCGCCAAAGGCAGCAATTCATCCAGCGCGTCAAGGGTGTGCATGGCGTCAAAGGGCGGGTGGGCAAAGGCTTCTGATCGGCGCACGCCGATGATCTCCCCCGCCCCCAGCGCCCGGGCCAGCTGCGCGAACGCGCCGCCGATGGACCCGGCGCCCACCACCAGCACCGTCTGCCCCCGAAGGGAGCGCATGCGCCCCAGATCCTCCCAGACCTTTTTGTTCTGGTTGTCCCGGTAGCGGGGCAGCAGCTTGTATAAGCTGAGGAGGGCGGCCAGGAGATATTCGGAAATCGCCTGCCCATAGGCGCCCGAGGCGCTGCACAGCACCGCCTGGGGCTGCTTGTCCTTCAGCTGCAAAAAACCCTCCTGCACGCCGGAAAAATGCAGCTGCAAGAGCTTCAGGTTCTTCAGCACATGCAGGCGGTTGGGGTTCACCTCCCCCACCAGGGCGTCAAAGGGCGCCAGCTCGTCATCCGCCATGTTGGTGCTGTCGCTGAAGGTGATCTGCGCCTCCGGCAGCGCCTGGCGCATCTTCTCCCGGTGCCAGGGCCTGGTGGGCATGCTGACCAGAATCCTCTCTATGGCCATGTTGTTTTCCTCCTTCTTGCCGATAAAAACAGGGGCTTGTCATGGTAGAATATACCCATGAGCAAGCCTTTGGAGGAAGACGATGCTGGTTTTGGTGATCACCCTGCGCCTCTTTGCCCCCTGGTGCCATTCCCTCAAGGAAAAGCGCGCCGTCCTCAGGCCCCTTCTCTCCGGCCTGCGCCGCCAGTTTGAGGCCTCCGTGGTTGAAAGCGGCCGCCAGGATGCCCACCAGCACCTGGAAATCACCCTGGCCCTCCTGGTGCACAACACCGCCCAGGGCGACAGCATCCGCCAGCAGGTGCTCTCCGCTGTGGCGCGCTTAAGCGAGGCGGAGCTGTACGAGGAGGTGGCGGAATATCGCTAAGGGGCTACAGCACCACCCGCACCTCATCCCCCAGGCTCATCCCGTCCTCCCGCACCAGGCAGTCATAGGCCAGCACCTCCACCCCGGCGCGGGCCGCGCGGCGCAGCGCCTGGCCGAAGGCGGGGTGCATGTTGTCGTGGGGGGAAAAGGCGGCGACGGGGCGCATCTGGATGATAAAGAGCGCCAGGGCCTGGTGCCCCTGGCCTAAGGCTTCCTGAAGGCTTTTCAGGTGCTTAAGCCCCCTTTGGGTGGGCGCGTCCGGGAAGAGGGCCAGGCCGTCCTTCTCCAGGGTGCAGCCCTTCACCTCCACGTAAAGGCTTAGGCCCGCGTCCCGCACATGAAAATCCAGCCGGGAGGACCCAAAGGCCGCCTCCGCGCGCATCCGGGCCCCGGGGTAGCGGCGGGCCAGATAATCCCGTGCCAGGGCGTTGGGCGCCTGGGAATCGATGTTCACCAGCATCTCCCCCTTATAGACCGCCACCAGGTCATAGGCGGTCTTGCGGTGCTCCCCAAAGGCACGCGCCAGCACCACAGGGACCCCTGGAAGCAGCAATTCCCGACAGCGCCCCGTGTTTTTCACATGGCAGATCACTTCCCCCTCCGCGGTTTCCACATGGGCCACAAAGCGGTTGGGCCGGCTGATAAAACGGCCGGGCAGCACCTGATCATACACAACAGCCATATCGTCATTGTATCAAAGGGGCATTTCTTTTAAAAGCCGCGCTGTCAGGGGAAAAAGTGTGCTATACTCCCCTCGTATCCCGGCAAAAACTGCCGGGAATCCCTTATGTTTAATTGAAAACAGCGCAAGCTGCTCACAGGAGGAGACCCTTATGCCTATTCCCACCACCCAAAACCCTTCTCCCAAAGCCAAGCCCCTCAAAGGGCAGCCTTTGCCCTTTGGCCGCCTGTTCACAGACCATATGCTGCTGATGGACTACGACAAGGCCCGCGGCTGGCATGACATGCGCATCCAGCCTTACGGGGATTTCTCCCTGCCGCCCAGCGCCATGGTGTTCCACTACGCCCAGGAGGTGTTTGAGGGCATGAAGGCCTATGCCGCGACGGAGGGCCTCACCCTGTTTCGGCCCATGGACAACCTCCGGCGCATGAACGCCTCCTGCAGGCGGCTGTGCATCCCGGAGATGCCCCTGGACCGGGTCTATGAGGGGCTGACGGCCCTATTGCAGCTGGAGAAGGACTGGGTGCCCCGGGATCCGGGCACCTCCCTTTATATCCGCCCCACCATCATCGCCACAGAGCCCGCCCTGGGGGTGAAGGCCTCTGACCGCTACCTTTTCTTTGTGATTCTCTCGCCCGTGGGCGCTTATTATGACAGCGGCTTTAAGCCCCTTCGCATCGTGGTGGAGGAGGCCTTCAGCCGCGCCGCCCCCGGAGGCACCGGGAGCGCCAAGTGCGGGGGCAACTACGCCGGCAGCATCCTGGCCAGCCAGCGGGCCCACCAAAAGGGCTTTGACCAGGTGCTGTGGCTGGACGCGGCCCAGCGCCGCTATGTGGAGGAGGTCAGCTCCATGAACATCTTCTTTGTGATAGAGGACCAGCTCATCACCCCTCAGCTTGGGGACACCATCCTCCCCGGCATCACCCGGGACGCCATCCTAAAGCTGGCGGGCATCCTGGGCATCCCCGCCCAGGAGCGCCGGGTGCCCCTGGAGGAAATCGTCTCGGCCCAGGCCGCGGGCACCCTGAAGGAGGCCTTCGGCGCGGGCACCGCGGCGGTGGTCGCCCCCATCCGCTCCCTCACCGTAGACGGGCAGGAATTGCTCATCGGGGACGGGGACACCGGGCCCCTCACCCGGCGGATGCATGACACCCTCACCGGCATCCAGCGGGGCATTAAGCCGGATCCTCTGGGTTGGGTGGTGAGCATACCTTGAAAAATAAAAACCCGCAGCCTGTGCGCTACCTGCTGGAAAAGATCAGGCGCTATGATCCGGGCATGCTGGGCGTGATGGCGGGGGCACCCTCCTGTCCGCCCTGTACCCCTTTATCTGGGTGGTGGTGCCGGCGTGGATACTGCGCTACGCGGGGCGCTGGCCCGGCGCCTCCCTCATCGCCCTGGTGGCGGGCGCCGGCCTTTTGGCCATGGTCTGCGGCTTTTTAATCAGCTACTGGACGGGCAACTACCGCATGCGCATGAACGGGGTGCGCTATCACCTTATCCGCGATCTGATGCGCCACAGCCTCACAATGCCCTATCAGAACACCTTAAACCCCCAGGTGCTGGCCGATATCAACTTCGCCAATGACACCGTGGCAAACCCTGTGCGGGGCGCCGGGGGCATCATCCTGACCCTGCTGCGCCTCTTTGGCGGCGCGCTGGCCGCCCTGGGCTTCGCGGGGCTGATTGCCAGCCTCTCCCCCTGGTTTATGCTGGGGATGGCGGCGCTGTTTGCCCTCACCTACCTGCTGAGCCAGAAGGCGGACGCCCTTGAAGCCGTGGGCTGGGAGAAAACCCGGGAGCCGGAGCGGCATTGGTACGCCATCAGCACCGTGGCCAAGGACCCTTCCCACAAAAAGGATATCCTGCTCTATGACACCGCCCCCTTGATCCTCACTTATCTGAAGAACCTCCGCAGGCAGGTGATGAAGGTGATGGAAGGCGTCATCCAGAAGCGTTTCCGCCTGGAGATGATCATCGCTTTTTTAAACCTGGTGCGGGATGCCGCGCTGTTTGCCTTTATCATCCGCCGCTTCCTGGCGGGCAGCCTGGACGCGGGCGGCTTTTACCTGTACAGCGCCGGCCTGGCCGGGTTTATGACGGTGGCCCAGGCCGCCATGACGGACCTGTCCGCCATCCGCCGGGAGGGGAAGCGCTTTGCCGCCTATATCCGCCTGGTGGCGCCGGATCAGCCGGATACGCCGCCTGAAAAGGGCGCGCCGCTCCCCGAAGGCGGCGACCTGGCGCTTGAAAACCTCACCTTCCGCTACCCTGAGGCTGACAAAGACACCATCAGCGGCCTGTCCCTCACCATCCCCAAGGGGCAGAAGCTGGCCCTGGTGGGGGAGAACGGCGCGGGGAAAAGCACCCTGATCAAGCTGATCTGCCGCCTCTACCGCCCCAGCGCCGGCCGGATCACCCTTGATGGCCGGGACATCTGGGACATCCCGGAGGCGGAGTATTTTAGGCTGCTGGGCGTGGTGTTTCAGGACGCGATGATCCTGCCGTTCAGCCTGAAGGACAACGTGCTGATGGGCGAGGCCTGGGACGAGGCCCGCTACCACCAGGTGCTTAAGCTGTCCGGCCTTGACCGGATTATCGGGGACCTGCCCTCAGGCGACGCCACCACCCTCATGCGGGTGCTGGACGACGAGGGGGTGGAGCTCTCCGGCGGCCAGAGGCAGGCGCTGTTTCTGGCCCGGGCGCTTTATAAGGACGCGGGGGCCCTTTTGATTCTGGATGAGCCCACGGCCGCCCTTGATTCCCTGGCGGAAAAGGCCCTGTATGAGCGCTACGGCGCTATGGCCCAGGGCAAGACCAGCCTGTTTGTGTCCCACCGCCTGGCCAGCACCCAGTTTTGTGACGCGGTGGCCTTCTTAAAGGGGGGCCTCATCACGGAATACGGCAGCCACCGGGAGCTGATCAAACAGGGCGGGGAGTACGCGGCGCTGTTTGACATTCAGGCCAAATACTACCGCAAGGAGGTAAACCATGCTTAAATCCTTGCGCTATCTGTTAAAACTGGCCCTGCCGGAGGAGCCGCGCTACCTGTGGTGGCTGGCTGTGTCGGTGCTGGCAAACGGCCTGATGCCGCTTACGAACATCTATTTCCCCAAGCTGATTTTAGATGAGCTGCTGGGCGCACAAAGCGTCCCCCTGATGACGGGCTATGTGGCGGCGCTGGCGGGGCTGAACCTGCTGTTTGGCCTGCTTAAGGCCTGGAGCCGCAGCCATCTCGGCCTGGGCACGGCGCGCATGTTCTACCGGGTCAACAACCAGGTGAGCGCCAAGGCCATGGCCCTCTCCCAGCCTGAGGGGGAGAAAAAATCCACCCTGGACCTTTTGGAACGGGCGAACTATGGCGCCTATGCGATTTTTGACCTGGACCAGCACCTTACCAACGCCGGGGCCGCCCTGGTGAGCCTGGTGGGCAGCCTGATTCTGATCCTCTCCCACGACTGGCGCTTTGTTTTTCTGGCGGTGCTGCCCAACCTTTTGGCGCTGCCCTGCTTTGGGCGCATCAAGGCGCTGGAGGAGGACAACGCCAAACGCAACGTGCCGGAGAACCGGGCCTTCCGCTATTTCCTGGATGTAGCCGGCGACTACCGCTGGGCCAAGGACTTGAGGCTTTATAAGGGCGCGGGCCTGATGCTGGACCGCGCCGGCCAGGTGATGGACAAAATCCTGGCCATCAACCACGCCTTCATGACCAAAAGCGGTTTTTTTAACGGCCTGATCCGGGTGATCATCGAGGGGCAGACCGCGCTGATCTTCATCTTCTTAGGGCTGGCTCTGGCGGCCGGGCGCATCACCGCGGGCGCCTTCACCCTGCTGTACGGCGCCTGCCGCCAGATGGGCGAGGCGATGAACGCCCTGCTGCGCGCGGGCACCGAGCTGTTAACCGCGGACGTGAACCTGCGCGCCTTACAAGAGGTGATGGCGCTGCCGGAGGAGACGGGCGGGGAAGCAAACGAAAGCGCGCTGCCGCCCGAGGTGCAGACAGCCCTTGCCCAGGCCAGAGCGGGGCAATTGGACTTTGTGATGACGGACCTGGTGTTCCAGTACCCCATCGGAGGAAAACCGGTGCTTAACGGCCTGAACATGCGGATAAAAAGCGGGGGAACCCTGGCGCTGGTGGGCCGCAACGGGGCGGGCAAATCCTCCCTGGTGAAGCTGCTCTGCCGGCTTTACGCGCCCGACAGCGGCCTGATCACCCTAAACGGGGTGGATATCGCCTGCATCCCCCTGAAGCTATACAAGCGCCTTATCTCCCCCGCCTTTCAGGACTTTAAGCTGCTGCCCTTCCGCCTGGATGAAAGCCTGTCGGGCCGGGGGTTGGATGAAACGGACCCTGAGGACGCTCAGCGCCTGGATGCCGCCCTTCACCGGGTGGGCCTGGGGGACTGGCTTTTAGAGCAGCCGGAGGCGCTTGGCAGCTTTCTCACCAAAACCCTGGATGAAAAGGGCATCGTGCCCTCCGATGGCCAGGAGCAGAAGCTGGCCCTGGCCCGCTCGGTGTACCATGAGGGCGGCTTTCTCATCATGGACGAGCCCACCGCCGCCCTGGACCCCCGCAGCGAGGAGGAGGTTTTCCGCCAGATGCTGGCCATCACCCGAGGGCAGACGGCGCTGTATATCTCCCACCGCCTGTCCAGCACCCGCTTTGCGGACCGCATCCTGGTGATGGACGGGGGCGCCATCCTGCAGGAAGGAGACCACCCCGCCCTCATGGGGCAGGATGGTCTTTATCGCCGGATGTTTTTAGCCCAGGCCACCCAGTATCAGGAGATCACATAGCCCGTCATGGACAGGCTGGCATAGACATAGTCCTGGTTGAACACCCGGGCCTTTTCCCCCTGGTCCATGGCCCCCAAGGTATACAGCAGCGGCACGAAATGCTCCGTGGTGGGCACGCTTTCCCGGGCGCCGGGAAGGTTCATGTAATCCGCCAGGCCCTGAAGGTCCCCCGCCATCACCCGCTCATGCACCGCCTGGTCAAAGCTCTTTGCCCAGGGGAAGGGCTCCGGCATCCGGGGGTTCATGCTGCGCAGGTTATGGGCCACGTTGCCGCTGCCAAAGATCAGCACGCCCTCCTCCCTTAAGGGACTGAGCCTGCGGCCGATCTCCAGCTGCTCCGCCCCTGAGAGGCCCAGGTTCAGGCTGAGCTGCACCACCGGGATATCCGCCTTGGGATACAGGTGCACCAGCACGCTCCAGGCTCCGTGGTCCAGCCCCCAGCGGTCGGTCTCCTGGGCGTCTGCGAACAGTTCCGTCACCCTTTGGGCCAGGGAGGGTTCCCCGGGCGCTGGATAGCGCATGTCAAACAGCTCCTGGGGAAAGCCATAGAAATCGTGGATGGTCTCCGGCTTTTCCACGTCCACCACCAGGCTTTTGCCGCCCGCGAAGTGGGCGGACAGGCAGAGGATGCCTTTGGGCCTTGGCATCTCCTGCCCCAGGTTCTGCCAGGTCTGGGTCCAGGCGTTGTCCTCCAAGGCGTTCATGGGGGAACCGTGTCCCACAAAGATAAGGGGCATTTTGCCCTGATATGGCTGCATCATCGCACCTCCCAAATGATATTACTGATCAGTATAGCATCCCCCGGGCCGCCAGGGAAAGCCTGCCGGCGCTGTGCCCCCGCGCCCACAAAATTCGCCCCGGCAATTCTGCCGGGGCGAAGGCTTTGGGGTTTGATAAAGGGGCCTTATTTATTCGCTTCCGCCACCGCGTTTTCCGCAGCGATGATGCCCCAGGTGACGCACAGGCCGTGGCCGATGCCGCCGATGGTGGTGTTGCCGCCCACATTGGCGGAGCCGATGATCTCGCCTGCCAGATAGGCGCCCGCCACCACGGAGTCATCCGCCCGCACCAGTTGGGCCTGCCCGTTGATACGGGGGCCGCCGGAGGTCATCAGGACATAGGGGATGGTGTACACCGCGTAGAAGGGGCCCTCTTCAAGGGGGATCAGGTTGGCGCTGCGGCCAAACAGGGAATCCTCACCCGCGGCGCAGTCCAGGTTGTACTGGGCGATGGCGGCAGGCAGGTTCTCTGCGCCAATCAGCTCCGCAAGCTCCTCAATGCTGTCCGCCTTGAAGACATACTTGCCCTCTGCCAGAAGCTCCTGAAGCTTCGCCGGGCTGTCCACGGGCGCCGCGCCCACCGCAGACCGGAACAAGGGGGCTTCTTCGGTGATCATGCTCTGGGCCACCAGGGCGTAGAGCACATTGTTGTCCGCGGCCTTGTAGGCATCGCTGGCGCCGCTTGAGGTCTCGTCAAAGATGCGCTGGCCGCTTTGATCCACCAGCACCACGCCCGGGATGCGGGTGTTGGCGGTGACGGTGGCCTGAAAGCCGCTGACCGGCACGCTGCCCGGATAGGCGTAGCAGAACTCCATCTTCTCAAACACCGCGCCTGCCTTGCGGGCGAAGTTATAGCCGGAGCCGGTGGCCGTGGGGGGATTGGCGGAGGTCACCTGGTCAAAGTTGTATTCCAACAGCCAGTCCTCGCTGTAGCCATAGCCGCCGGTGGCGATGATGGTGGCGGGCGCGTATACGGCCAGGTCGTCAACCATCACGCCCACCACAGCGCCGTCTTCCAGGATGACGTCCGTCACCTCGGTGTTAAGCAGCAGCTGAGCCTGCCCCTTTGCGATATACTCATCCAGCCGGGGGGTGAGCGCCTGGAGGAAGCCCAGAGCACCGCCCGCGGGGGACATGGCCAGGGCATAGGTCACCCGGTCCGGAAACATGGGATAATAGCTGCCGGTGTCCAGGCGGTATTCCGCGCCAAAGTCCACACCCACCTCATCCTGAAGCCAGTCAATCGCCGGGCCGGAGCGCTCGGCGTGCACCCTGGCGATTTCGGTGTTGAAGTCCTCGCCGCCGCTGAGGCGCACAAAGTCCTGATAGAACTGCTCCGGGCTGTCCTCAACGCCCATTTCCTTCTGAATCTTAAAACCCGCGCCGGAGATGGAGCCGCCTGCAAACAGGGCGGAGCCGCCCACGCGCACATTTTGTTCAAACACCAGCACCTTGGCGCCCAGCTCCGCCGCCTTGACGGCGGAAACCAGGCCGGCCAGGCCCGCGCCCACCACAATCACGTCCGGCTGGATGGTAATCTCCTGATCCTCAGACGCTGCTTCCCCGGCGCCGGAAAGCGCGTTTTTCACCGCCTCCATGATTGCCTCAGAGGTGATGGTGGCGCCTGCTACCGTGTCCACCTCCGGGGAGTTGGCCGCCACGATGGCCTCGGGCACCTGCGCAATCGCCGGATCGGACAATCCAGGGGTTTCTGTATGATTATCCACGACCACCTGGGCGATTGCCCCGTTTTCCACCGTGACTGTCACCGTCACCATGCCGCCGATGCCCGTGCCCTGCCCCGTGTGCACGCCGTCCGCGTAGGGCTCAGCCGCAAAGGCTGTCAGGCCGAATACCATAGATACGCACAACAATAAAGCCAGCAGTTTTCTCATTCTTTTTCTCCTTGTTCTTAATATGTTTACTGCATGGCGCAATGTAACATCCCCTGCGGCTGATGTCAAGGGAGAAGTGAATAATATTCAGTTGTTTTGGTTTTCTATCCAATCAATGTTATCTGATTGGATAAGGCCTCACAGCAGCGGAATCCCCGCCGCCTCGCACTTCTCTTGGGTGTCCTCATCCCAATAGGAGGACTGCACCTCCCCGATATGGGCCTTGCCCATCAGCAGCATGCACATGCGGCTCTGCCCGATGCCTCCGCCCATGGCGGGGGGCAGCTCCCCGGCCAGAAGCGCCTTGTGGAAGGGGAAGTGCCTGCGCTCCTCACAGCCGGAGAGGCGCAGCTGCCGCTCCAAAGATTCCGGAGACACCCGGACGCCCATGCTGGAGATCTCCATGGCGCAGCCCAGCAGCTCGTCCCAGAAGAGGATGTCCCCGTTCATCTCCCAGTCGTCATAGTCCGGCGCACGGCCGTCATGGCGCCGGCCGCTTTTAAGCGCGCCCCCGATCTGAAGGATGCCGCAGGTGCGGTATTCCCTGACGATCCTGTCCTCCCGCTCCTTGGGGCTAAGCTCCGGCCAGCGGTCCTCCAGCTCCTGGGTGGTGACAAAGCGCACGTCGTGCTTGAACTTTTGGGGCAGCTTGGGGTACTTCCACTTGAGCAGGTCATAGGTGCAGATGATGGCGGTGACGATGTTCTGCATCGCGTCCTTAAGCGTCTGAAGGCTTCTTTCCTCAGGCGTGATGACCTTTTCCCAGTCCCACTGGTCCACATAGATGGAGTGGAGGTTGTCCAGGACTTCATCCCGGCGGATGGCGTTCATGTCGGTGTACAGCCCCTCCCCCACGGGAAAGCCATACTGCTTTAGGGCCTGGCGCTTCCACTTGGCCAGGGAGTGCACCACCTGGGCCTGCACCCGGCTGTCCGGAATGTCAAAGGACACGGGGCGCTCCACCCCGTTTAAGTCGTCGTTAAGCCCGCTGTCCTCCAGCACAAACAGGGGGGCGGACACCCTTTTTAGGTTCAGCGCCTTGGACAGAAAATCCGTGAAGGTCCCCTTGATGAGGGCGATAGCCTCCTGGGTTTCATAGAGGTTTAAAACGGGGGCGTAGTTTTTGGGAATATACAGCCGGCTCATCGCGTCCTCCTGAAAATGCAATGGCAACAGTCTATCCCCAAAGCCCTGCCTATTCAAATCAGGGGCTGTTTTTCTTCTGTACGGCACAGGGTTTATGGGCATAAAAAGGGGCGCCCGCCTTTTTCTTGGATTAATTGGTCTCCCTTTTTTGACAAGCTCTTTATTTTCTGATAGGGTCAGAATGTTTTTGCCGCGCTCATGTATCCGGGCAGCAAGAGGATTGTACGTTTAGATGCATATAAAATCTCACGTGGCAGGAAAAGGAGGAGCACAGTGAAGACCCTCACAAAAAGACTGACCACCCTCGCCCTGGCGTTGATGATGCTGATGATGTTGGCAGGCGCCCAGGCGAACGAAGCCATCTTCGGCGATGCCGGCTGGGACAGCATGAAGTTCCATAACGCCGTTGCCATGCTGGTGGCCCAGGAGGCCTACGGCCTGTCCACCAGCGAGATATCCGGCTCAACCGCCATCACCTACAACGCGCTGAAAACCGGGGACATCCATGTTTACACGGAAACCTGGACGGACAACATCGCCCCCTATCCGGAGGATGTATCGGCCGGCAAGGTCATCGAGCTGGGCGTCAACTACGCGGACAACATCCAGGGGCTCTATGTGCCCCGCTATGTGATTGAAGGGGATGAAAGCCGGGGGATAGCGCCCATGGCGCCTGATCTTAAGTCTGTTTCTGACTTAAAGGACTACGCCCTTATTTTCCAGGATCCGGAGGACCCCCGCAAGGGCCGCATCTACGGCGCCATCTCTGGCTGGATGATCGACGATGTCATGCGTAAAAAGGTTGCGTATTACGGCCTGGACGCGATGTACAACTACATGGACCCGGGCTCTGACCCCGCCCTGGCTGCCGCCATTGTGGGCGCCTATGAAAAGGGGGAGCCCATCGTGGCCTATTACTGGGAGCCCGCCTGGATCACCGGCAAGTACGACCTGGTCCTTTTGGAGGACGCCCCCTATGAGCCGGAGGCCTTCCTGCGGGGCGAGACGGAGTGCCCCTCCATCCCCCTGACCGTGGCTGTCAACCCCGGCTTTTACGAGGCAAATCCTGAATTTTGCGAGTTCCTCAGCAACTATTATTCCTCAAGCGCCCTCACCAGCCAAGCGCTGGCCTATATCAGTGACAACGACGCCAGCTATGAGGAAGCCGCCCGCTGGTTCCTGACGGCGCATGACGAGATGATTGACGACTGGCTTGCGGAAGACAAGGCGGCCCTGGTGCGGGCAGCGCTTCAATAAGGCCCGGGCTATTAAAGCCTGGCGGCCCTGGCTGCGGGGAAACCCTTCCCCGCAGCCGATGTGCGCCTTTTTTAAACAGATTGGAGGTTCCATTTGGAAAACTGGCTAACTGAATTCCCGGAGGCGTTCTCCGTGGACATCAGGACCCCCATTGACAACGCCATTGAATATATGGTGGTTCACTGGAGCGGTTTCTTTGACAAAATATCAGACGGCTTAAGGCTGGTGCTGCTTAGGGTGCGCATGGCGGTGGATCTGGTGCCCTGGTGGCTGCTGATCCTGTTTGTCTTTGGGCTCACCCTGCTTTTAACCCGCAAGCCCGCCCGCGCGCTGCTGTATGCCGGCATGCTCTTTTTCATCGGCATGATCGGCCTGTGGCACATGATGTACGCGACGCTGACCATCATCATCACCTCGGTGATCATCGCCCTTCTGCTGGGCTTCCCCTTAGGGGTGCTGGTGTCCTTTAGCAACCGGGCCAGCAAACTGGTCCGCCCGCTTTTGGACACCATGCAGACCATGCCCAGCTTCGTGTATCTGATTCCCGCGGTGATGCTCCTGGGGCTGGGGAACGTGCCCGCGGTGGTCGCCACGGTGATCTATGCCATGCCGCCTATTGTGCGCATGACCAGCCACGGCATCCGCCATGTGGACAAGGAGGTGGTGGAAGCCGCCCAGTCCTTTGGCTCCACGCGCCTGCAGCTGCTGGTCAAGGTGCTGATCCCCCAGGCCATGCCCACCATCATGACCGGCGTCAACCAGACTATCATGATGGCCATCTCCATGGTGGTCACCTGTTCCATGATCGGCGCCACGGGGCTGGGGGCCGAGGTGCTTTTGGGCATCAACCGGCTGGAGAGCGGCCGGGGCTTTGCCGCGGGCATCGCCCTGGTGATTGTGGCGATTGTGATTGACCGCCTCACCCAGGGGGCCGTCAGGGAGGAGGGGCACAGCCATGCAGAAGCCTGACGCCATCCCCGGACAGCCCCAGGACAGGGACATCATCCTGAGGGTGCAAAATCTGACCATGATGTTCGGCCTTAAAAAGCCCCAGGCCCGGGAGATGCTGAAAAACGGCCACAGCAAAGAGGACATTTTGCGCAAAACCGGGGTGACAGTGGCGGTGGACAAGGTCTCCTTTGGGGTGGAGCGGGGTAAGATCTTCTCCCTTATCGGGCTGTCCGGCTCGGGCAAGTCCACCGTGGTGCGCTGCCTCAACCGCTTGCTCAAGCCCACCAGCGGGCAGATCTTCTATGAGGGGGAGGACATCGCGGCCTACTCCTCCGGGGAGCTAAAGGAATACCGGCGCAACCACATCTCCATGGTCTTCCAGAGCTTTGGCCTGCTCTCCCACCGCAACGTCCTTGAAAACGTGGCCTATGGGCTGGAGACGCGCCGGGTGCCCAAAAAGGAGCGCATGGAAAAGGCGATGGAGATGATCGCCATGGTGAACCTGGAAGGCTGGGAGCACAAGGGCATAGGCGACCTCAGCGGCGGCATGCGCCAGCGGGTGGGCCTGGCCCGGGCCCTGGCCAACGATCCGGACATCCTCCTGATGGACGAGCCCTTCTCCGCCCTGGATCCTTTGGTGCGCCGGGACATGCAGTTTGAGATGCTCTCCATCCAGGAAAAGCTGAACAAAACCATCGTGTTCATTACCCATGACATCAACGAGGCCTTCAAGCTGGGCAACACCGTCGCCATCATGCAGGATGGCAGGATCATCCAGACGGACACCCCGGAGAACATGGCCCAGAACCCCGCCAACGACTATGTGCGGGACTTTATCAACAGCGCGGACAAATCCCAGATCTATCACGTCAGGGATTTCATGCAGCGGCCCTCCTGCCTGGTGCGGCAAAAGGAGGGGGCCCAGGTGGCGCTTAAGCAGATGCGCGCCAACGACCTCTCCAGCGCCTATGTGGTCGGCGAGCGGATGAAGTTCGTGGGGGTCATCACCCTGGACGCGGCCTTCCGGGTGCGGGCGGGGGAAATCACCTTTGAGGAGGCGCTGATCACGGATATGCCCACCACCACCGCGGACACCCAGATATCAGACCTGATCCCCACTGCCTCAAACGCCAGGTTCCCTATCGTGGTGCTGGATGAAGAGGCCCGCCTGAAGGGCATCATCAGCAAGGCGGCCATCCTGACTTCGCTGACATAAATCCTCTGGATCAGCCTTCACGGCGCCCGGCCTTTGCGCCCGGCGCCGTTTTCACGCCGGCAAGCCACGTCGGCTTTTCCTTCATCCGCAGGGAAGGCAAAGGATAATATATCTAAATTGTCCGCTGTGTGTTACGATCCGCTTATGATTGGATATGCCTGTCTGGCCCTTGGGGTGCCCGGAAGCGGTCTGAAAACGACCTCCCTGAAGCATTTGTCCAGGGAACGCCTGAACCTGCTCATCGGCCAGAACCTGGCGGCGCTGGAAGCGCTGATCGACTGCAATATCAAAAGCGGCATCAAACTCTTCCGCATATCCTCCGATCTGATCCCCTTCGGCTCCTCCGCGGCCATGGATCTGCCCTGGCGTGAGCGCTTCGCCCCGGTGCTTGAGCGGATCGGCGGGAAAGTCCGCGCCTCCGGCATGCGCGTGTCCATGCACCCCGGCCAGTACACCGTCTTAAACGCGCTTGACCCTGAGGTGCCAAAGGCCGCCGTGCTTGACCTGGACTACCATGGCCAGGTGCTTGACGCCATGGCGCCTGGCCCTGAAAACAAAATCATCCTGCACCTGGGCGGGGCTTACGGCGACCGGGAGGCAGCCAAAGCGCGGTTTATATCCCGCTTTTGGGACCTCAGCCCATCGGTCCAAAGCCGCCTGGCCATTGAGAACGATGACCGGATCTTTACCATCCGTGATGTGCTGGAGGTTTCCCTGCGTACGGGCATCCCCGCGCTTTTTGACACCCTGCACAACGCGGTCAACCCCGCCGATCCCGGCCGGACGGATCTGGAATGGATCCGGGAGGCTTTAGGCACCTGGAAGGGCCGGGACGGCAGGCAGAAGATCCACTACGCGCAGCAGGATTCCGGCAAGCGCCCGGGCGCCCATTCGGCCACCATCCGGGTTGAACCCTTTCTCCGGTATCAGGAAGCGCTCGGGGACGTGGATATCATGCTGGAGGTCAAGGACAAAAACCTGTCGGCCATCAAGTGCATCAACTGCAGCGCCAACCGGGGCATCGCCGCCCTTGAGGCGGAATGGGGCCGCTGCAGGTACGCGGTGCTTGAGCGCGATGCAGCTATCTGGCCATCCGCCGGCTTTTGAAAGATAAGGGGGCGTATCCCGCCCTTGAGACGTAGCAGTTGGTTAAGAGCGCCCTTGAAAAAGAACCGGGCACAGGCACCCTGGATTCCCTCTACAGTACCCTTAAGGAGCTGTCCCTTAAGGATGGGGAGGATTGCCTGAACAAGGGCTGTTATTTCATCTTGTGAAGGCGGCCCCCGCTTGCTATGATGGGATGGAGATCAGGGCGGGAATGCCGCCCTGGCAATCGGCAATGCCACCCGCTTGGCCCGGGGGGATAAGGGCATCGGGCCCGGTGCCGGACGCCTGCCGGAATGGAAATGGCTAATACATCCTGATAAGGAGGCACAATCATGGAGAGAACCAAAAAGGCCTGGATCAACGTGGTTCTGCTGGCGGTGACGCTGGCCGTCAACACCCTGGGAGCGCTTGGGGTCATCAACGGCCTCAGCCAGAAAGAAGTCTCAGACCGTTTCCCCACGCTTATCACGCCCAGCCCCTCCACCTTCAGCATTTGGGGGGTCATCTACGGCCTGGTCATCCTGGCTGTCATCATGCTGATGGTGAAGAAAAATGACGCCTACTACCATCAGGTTCAGGATCAGGCAGGGCCCCTGTTCTGGGCCAGCTGTGTGCTGAACATCGCGTGGATCATCGCCTTTTCCTTTGTGCTCATCGAGTTGTCCGTCCTCTTCATCCTGGCGCTCACAGCCACCCTGGCGCTTCTTTGCAGCCGCATTCTGGCGCTCCAGGAGACGAAGCGCTGGCTGATGCCGCTGGCCTTTGGCCTCTACACGGGCTGGCTTTTTATCGCCTCGGTGGTGAATATTGCCGCCATGCTGGTCAAGCTGGGCTGGAATGGCTTTGGCCTGTCACAGGAAGTTTGGGCCATCGCCGTCCTTCTGGCAGCCGCTGCCCTTGTGGTCAGCGTCATGCTGAAGCTTCGCAACGCTGCCTTCCCGCTGCCGGTCGCCTGGGCTTATCTGGGCATTTTCCTGTTTCTCCGCTCGCCTCAAGGATATAGCGGGCAGTTTGGCACCCTGCAGATCGTTGCTCTGGCGGGCATGGCCGTGCTGATTGGCGCCGCGGCAATCCAGTTCTACCGCAACCGCTTCGCGGTTCTTCCCGCCGCGGCCAAAGGCGCTGCAGCCGGCAGGTAGGGCTTTGGCGGATCAGCCGCCTGTCCTGCCCCAAAAGGAGCGTCCGGATGCCTTATTGGCGGCAGCCTGAAGGAGGCTT
>DAISYX010000022.1:18372-19691 GCA_036825095.1 Clostridia bacterium
AGGAGGCCTGGCGTTCTTGTTTTCCGCGGGCGGACAGGTTTCAGCCCTCAGACATCAGGCGTTTTTCCCCGCTGATCTGCTTTAGGGGCGCGATGTCCTGGGTGGTTTCCACCACGCCCAGGTACTCGCCTTCCGCGCCCCTTAAGGCGAAGTAGCGGATGTGGATCAGGCGCTCGCCCATCCGGATCCAGAAGTCCTCATGGTCCTTCCTGCCGGACTTGAAATCGTTCACGATTTTTTCCACGATGTGCACGCTGGCGGGGGGATGGCAGTTGCTCACCTCCCGCCCCAGCACGCTCACCGTGCGGGGAAAGGCCCGGTCTTTTGTCTGGGAAAAGAAGCGCACCCTGTCGTCCTTGTCCACAAAGGTGATGTCCAGCGGCAGGGTATTAAAGAGGGCGGCCAGCTCCTCCGGCTTAAAGCTGCCGGTGGCCAGGGTGACCTTGTCCCCGGAAAGGGCGCTGGCCCCGGCCTTCAGGCTGTCCTCCCCCTGGTTGCCCCGCCAGGCCGGCGGCGGATCGATGAGGAAGAAGCCAAACTCCGGCGCGTCATCCGCCACCTGGCGCCATTCGTCCAGGGTCAGCTTCTCCAGCAGCAGGGGCAGGAGGATGTTCTCCTCCTTAAAGACCATATCCTCCAGGCGCACAAGCGCCCTAAGAAGGGCCTCCGGCTCCCCCTTCTCAAGGTCCGCTATGCCCTGCTTCACCTCCTGGCGGATTTCATCGTCCACCCCCCACATCACCTTGGGCGGGCCCTGAACGCCGTATTTCTCCAGATAGGGAAACAGCAGGTTTTCCTTGATTTTATAGTGACTGTCAATGCCCAAAAGTTTGGCCGCCTCCTGCCTGAGGGCCGGGGTCACGCCGCCTTTTTCCAGCTGCTCCCGCAGGCGTAAAATCAATTGGGCCAGGGCCTTGTTCTCCTCCTTGAGGGTGTGAACGGGGTGGCCGGGCTGATGCTCCTCCTGGGTGACGGTCTGGGCGTCGCAGATGGCGCCCTTGAACAGCTCCGCGTGCACGTCGCACAGCCTTTGCACCTCCTCCACCGGCATGCCCTCTGAGATCAGGGCGTCCTCCGCTGCGGAAATTTCCTCGGCGGACACATCCCCGAAGTGCCGGTTGAACTCCTCCTGCACCTCCTCTTTGGTGTGCCCCTGGTGCAGCTGCTTGATAATCTCCTTGAGTTTTTCCTTCCTGAAGGACTGTTTGTCCGAGTTTTGCTCCCGGTTGTTGATATCCTGGCTCATAGGCTCCTCCTTAAGCGCATTGTTCGCTTTGAGTATACCCGGGATAAGGAAAGGGGGCGGTTGCATTTGCAAC
>DAISYX010000023.1:0-15721 GCA_036825095.1 Clostridia bacterium
GTTGATGATGGTGTGCCCGGCGTTGGCCCCGCCCTGGAAGCGCACCACCAGGTCGCTCCCCTCAGCCAGCAGGTCCGTCAGTTTTCCCTTGCCCTCGTCACCCCAGTTGGCCCCTACGATTGCGCGTATCATCTTGTCTCCTTTACAGCGCCCTCAGCGCGTCTGTGATGCGCTGGGCGCCCAATATCGTGTTCTCCCGGCTGCCAAAGGCGGTCAGCCTGAAGCAGCCCGCCCCGCAAAGCCCAAAGCCCTCGCCGGGGGTGCCCGCCACCCGGGCCCGGTTTAAGAGATAGTTAAACAGCTCCCAGCCGCTCATGCCCCCGGGCGCCTTCAGCCACAGATAGGGCGCGTGGACGCCCCCCTGCACCTCAAGCCCCAGGCCCTCAAGCGCCTTGAGCAGAATGGCCGCGTTCTGGCGGTAGAGGGCGATGTTCTCCGCGATCTCCGCCTGCCCCTGGGGCGAACAGCTGGCCTGGGCCGCCCTTTGAACGGGGTAGGACACCCCGTTTGATTTGCTGGACAAGCGCCTGCGCCACAGGGCGTTTAAGGAAACCCGTCCGCCCCCGGGCAAGCGCCCCTTGAGGCCTTTGGGCACCACCATATAGCCGCAGCGCACCCCGGTGAAGCCCGCGGTTTTGGAAAAGGAGCTGCACTCCACCGCCACCTCCCGGGCCCCCGGCACCTCATAGATGCTGCGGGGCAGGGTGTCATCCGCGATATAGGCGCGATAGGCCCCGTCATAGATGATCAGGGTTTCCCGTTCGCCCGCCCAGTCCACCAGCCGCTTTAGCTGCTGGTGATCAAGCATGGCCCCTGTGGGGTTGTTGGGAAAGCAGAGGTAAAGCACGTCCACCCGCTCCCTGGGCAGCCAGGGCATAAAGCCGCTCTCATGGGTGCAGGGCAGGGTCACCAGACGCTCCCAGCGCCCATCCACACAGCGCCCCAGGCGCCCCGCCATGGCGTTTGAGTCCACATACACCGGGTAGACCGGGTCAGTCACCGCGATGAGGGCGTCCGGCGCGAACAGCTCCTGGATGGCGGAGGTGTCCGTCTTGGCACCGTCGGAGATAAACACCTCCTCCAAAGCCAGGTCCACCCCCCGGGGGGCGTAATCCCCCTGAATGATGGCCTCAATTAAAAAAGGGTAGCCGCCCACCGGCCCATAGCCGTAAAAGTCCTCCCGGCTTGCCATGCCCTGTACGGCGGCGATAAAGGCTTGGGCCACCGAGGCAGGCAGCGGCTGGGTCACATCCCCGATGCCCATGGGGATCACCTTCTCCCCCGGCTGCTGCGCCTCAAAGGCCCTGACCTTTGCCGCGATCTCAGAAAACAGGTAGCCCGCGGGCATCCCCGCAATGTGGGCGTTGATCTTCAAGCCATTCCTCCAAACATGATCCGCTGAACTGCCTAAAGCCCCCGGACGCGGCTTATTTATGCCAGCCACTCCCCGTCAAAAACAAATGCCGCGGGGCCCTGCTGGTAGACGTGGTTGTCCTCCGCATTCCAGCTTAATTCCAGGTTCCCGCCCAGGAGCTGCACCTGAACGGTGCGGTCGGAAAGCCCGCTTAAGACCGCCGCCACCAGCGCCGCCGAGGCCCCGGTGCCGCAGGCCAGCGTCTCCCCGGAGCCCCGCTCCCACACCCGCATCTGCAACACATCCCGCCGGATCACCCGCACAAATTCCACATTGGTGCGCTGGGGAAAGATGGGATGGTTTTCAAACATGGGGCCCAGGGTGTTCAGGTCGATGGCCTCCAGGTCTTTGACAAAGATCACGCAGTGGGGGTTGCCCATGTTCACGCAGGTGATAAGCCAGCTCTGCCCCAAAATTTTCAGGCGGTAGCGCAGCACGATCTCTCCGGGCAGGTCCACCGGGATGTTCCGGGGGGTTAATTCCGGGGAGCCCATGTCCACCTGCACCCGGCCCACCTTATCCCCCGCCAGGGAAAGCCGCATCTGCCGGATACCTGCCTTGGTGGCCAGGGTCAGATCGGTCTTGTCCGTCATCCCCCGCTCATAGACGTATTTCCCGATGCAGCGGGCGGCGTTGCCGCACATCTCCGCCTCGGAGCCGTCCGCGTTAAAGACCCGCATGCCAAAGTCCGCCGTCTCAGAGGGCTCAATCAGCACCAGGCCATCCGCCCCCACGCCGTAGTGGGGCCTGGACATCAAAACCGCCTGGCGGGAGGGGTCCTGCACCACCTCCTCAAAGCAGTTGACAAAGAGATAGTCATTGCCAATGCCGTGCATCTTGGTAAACCGCATGCCTGTCTCCTTCCGGCCTGGCCGCCCTGTCACATCGCCTCAGGCGCTTTGACGCCGATCAGATAGAGCCCTGTGGCAATCACGCGCTTCACCGCCCGCACCAGTTGGAGCCGGGCCTGCGTCCCGGCCGCGTCCTCGTCCAGAATGCGCTGCTCGTAGTAATACTTGTTGAAGGCCTTGGCGATATCCAAAGTCGCCCGGGTGATCTCGGAGGGTTCGTTGTCCCGCTGGGCGACCCGGATGGCCTCCGGGAAGCGGGCCAGCGCCCGAAGCACCGCCTGGGCCTCATCATTGGTGAGGGCGCGGTCGTCCGCCTGAGCCTCATTGGCCTGGGCCCGGCGCAGCACAGAGGCGCAGCGGGCGTGGGTGTACTGCACATAGGGCCCGGTGTCCCCGTCGAAGTTCAGCGCCCGGTCCCACCAGAAATCAATGTCCTTGATGCGGTTGTTAAGCAGGGTGGTGAACACCACCGCCCCCACCCCCACCTGGGCCGCCACCTCCCGGGGGTCGGAAAGGCCGGGGCTTTTCTCCCGGATGATGTCCAGCGCCTTTTCCCGGGCCCGGTTAAGCAGCTCATCCAGGTAGATGATATTGCCCTGCCGGGTGGACATGGCCTGGCCCTCATAGCTCACCATGCCAAAGGCCACATGCTCCATCTGATCCCGGGCCCAGGGATAGCCCATCAGCTCCAGCACCTTGAACACCTGCTGAAAGTGCAGGTTCTGCTGGTAGGCCACCACGTAGAGGCATTTGTCAAAGTTGTAGGTGTCCTTGCGCCAGAGGGCGGCGGCCAGGTCCCGGGTGGCGTAGAGCGTGGCCCCGTCTGACTTGACGATCAGGCAGGGGGGCATCTTGTAGTCCTCCAGCTCCACCACCAAAGCGCCCTGGGACTCACTCAGAAGGCCCTTTTCCCGCAGCTCATCCAGCACCCGGCCCATCTTGTCATTAAAGAAGGCTTCCCCGTTATAGGAGTCAAAGGTGACGTCCAGAATGTCATAAACCCGCCTGGCGTCCTTTAAGGTCAGGTCCTTAAAGCGCTGGAAGATCTCCAGGGCTTCCGGGTCCCCTTCCTCGATCTTTCTAAACCAGGCGCGCCCCTCGTCCTCCAGGGCGGGGTTCTCCTCCGCCTCCTGATGAAAGCGCACATAAAGCGCCGTCAGGGCGTCCACGCCCCCTTCCTCCACCATCTCCCAATTGCCCCAGCGCTTAAAAGCGGCGATCATCTTGCCAAACTGGGTGCCCCAGTCCCCCAGGTGGTTGACCCCCACGGTCTTCCAGCCCAGGTGGTCGTAGATGCGCTTTAAACTGTGGCCGATCACGGTGGTTGACAGGTGACCGATGTGGAAGCGCTTGGCGATGTTGATGGAAGAATAGTCCAGCACCACCGTCTTGCCGCAGTCCGCCTGGCCGCCGTAGCCCGCCCCCGCCGCCTGAATGTTGTCCAGGGTCAGCCGGGCAAAATTCAGGCGATTAAAGAAGAAGTTCACATAGCCGCCCACCGCCTGGGCCGTGGCTATCTGGGGCGCGTCCACCGCCTGAGCCACCCGCTGGGCGATGGCGGGGGGAGCCATCCTCAGGGTTTTGGACAGCTTGAAACAAGGGAAGGCAAAATCCCCCAGGCTGCTGTCCGGGGGCAGCTCCAGGGCCTCCGGCCCCGGCAGCCCTTCCCCGGGAAAGTCTGAAAAGGCCCTCAGGATCGCCTCCCGCAGGACCTTGGTCACCTCTGTGCGCATATCCGTCAAAACCGCTGTTTCCTCCTTGCTATATGCCAAAACAGCATAGCATACCAAAGGGTCCGGCGCAACCGGGCTTTTCAGCCCCGCCCGGCCTCCTGCCGGGTGATAAAGTCCAGCACCCGCCTGCCGTATTCCGGCCCCGCCACCCGGCCCGCCTCCCCATGGCCCGCGCCCGGCACGGGAAAAATCTCCTTAGGCGCGGCGCAGGCCGCATACACCTTGTCCAGCATCCAGAAGGGCACAAAGCTGTCCTCCTCCCCGTGGATAAACAGGATGGGCACCCGGGCCTTTTTCAGCTGATCCACGGCGCTGGCCTCCCTTAGAGAATAGCCCGCCTTCATCCGGCAGGCCAGATCCGCCAGGTGCATCACCGGGAAGGGCGGCAGGCCAAAGATGCCCTTAAGCTGATAGGAGAACTCCTCCCAGAGGGAGGAATAGCCGCAGTCCTCCACCATCGCGATGACGTTCTCCGGCAGGTCTTCCCCCGCCGTCATCATCACCGCGGCGGCCCCCATGGAGATGCCATGCAGCACGATGGTGGCCTGGGGCTTGCGCCTTAAGATAAAGCCCACCCAGTCCGCAAGGTCCAGCCGGTCATGCCAGCCCATGCCGATATAGTCCCCCTGGCTCTCCCCGTGGCCGCGGAAATCCGGCAGCAGCACGCTGAAGCCCGCCTCATAGTATCTGCGGCCCAGGCCCATCATGTTGCGGCCCTGGCCCGTGTAGCCATGGCAGCAGATAACCCAGCGCCCCGGCGCCCCGGGGTTTTCGGCGCAGTGGGCGTGCAGGCGCAATCCGTCCCGGGCCGTGATATGGGCCGCTTCATGGGGCACGCTCTGCCACCAGGCCTGGGCCTCCTCCCTGAGGCGGGCATATTCGTCAAGGCCGGGGATGGCGTTGTGATCCGCGGAAAACACCCGGCGCTTTTTCCGCTTGGGGTTCAGCGAAAAATGAAAGAAAAACAGGCCTACGCCCATCCCCAGGGCCGAAAGCCCCAGCAGCACCGCCAGCATCACCGCCCAGATCATCCCGAGCCCCCCTCTCCTTGCCGTCCGGATGATTATACCAGCAAATCCTAAAAGGCACACGGGGAAAGCCCCGGGCGCCCCGCGCCTGCTTTGCCTGGGGCCCTGGGTTCTGCTATACTGAGGCGGTAAAAACAGCCGGGAAGGACGGAACATGCTGGTCTATTACTGCCCCAAATGCCAAAGGCAAAATCAGGCGCCCCAGTGCCTCCAGTGCGGGCGCGCCCTGGGCAACCCTTCGGTGCGCTATGTCTGGGAGGACAGCCGCCTGGCCCTGGCGGACAGCCACCGCATCGGCTTTCTTCTGCGGATCTCCCTGGTGGTGTCCGTGGCGGTGGTGCTGGTGATGCTCATCATCGAGTACATCGCCCGGGGGCTGGACGCCTTTTCCTATTTCTTCCTGTCCACCGGCATCCCGGCGGGGGCTTTGGCCCTGGGCCTGGGGCTTTTTCTGCTGGGCCTTTTGGCGCTGATGTGTCAGGGGCGGGAATCCGTGCAATACATGCTGGACCCAAAAGGGGTGCTGAAGCGCACCTGGATCAAGCCCACCCGGCTTAGCTGCTGGAGCCGGCTGATTCGCTACGACAAGGGCGCCTTTCAAAAAAACAGCGAGGGCCTGCCCTTCCTGCTGGCCCATGAGGAATACCTGGTCTGGCAGGACGCCGCCCGCTACAAGCTGGCCCCCCGGGCCGGGCGCATCACCCTGTATCGCCCCGCCTCCTTTGTGTTCATGGTGCTCCACCTGCCCCGGGAGGAATACGACGGCGCCGCCGAGATGGTGGCCGCCAAGTTAAAGAACAAGCGCTGAGGCGAAAAAGGCTGCCTGAGCGCTTTTTGATGCCAATATTACAGCCAGAATAAAATGGCGAACCGCGCCCCGCTTCAGAAGGAACGCCCGTGGCGGCGCGGGCTTTTTGGGTACAATAACCTCGTTGCAAGCATATCCCCACCTGTTTTTAAATAAAGGAGGAAAACCATTGATCAGGCTGGAAAATGTCAGCTGGACGCTGCCGGAGGGCGGCGATATCATCAAGAACATAAGCCTCACCATCCCCAAGGGCAAGCTCACCGTGGTGACCGGGCCCAACGGCGGGGGCAAGACCACCCTGGCCAAGCTGATCGCGGGGCTGGAAAGCCCCAGCGCCGGGCGCATCTGGTTTATGGGGCAGGATATCACCGATCTGGATGTGACCGAAAGGGCCCGCCTTGGCATCAGCTTTGGTTTTCAGACCCCGGTGCGCTTCAAGGGGCTGACGGTTCAGGAGCTGCTGGAGATCTCCGCGGGCCGGGCGCTTGATTTTGACGCGCTTTGCGACCTCACCGGCAAGGTGGGGCTGTGCACGGTGGACTATGTGGACCGGGAGGTGGACGCGCGCCTCTCCGGCGGTGAGATCAAACGGGTGGAGATCGCCTCGGTGCTGGCCCGGGGCACCCAGGTGTCCATCTTTGACGAGCCGGAGGCCGGGATCGACATGTGGTCCTTCAGGGGCCTGGTGGATGTGTTTAATGAGCTGAAGCAGGAGAAGATGACCCTGGTGATCATCTCCCACCAGCAGCGGCTGATTGACGTGGCGGACGAAATCCTGGTGATCTCCGATGGCCAGGTGCGCGACCAGGGGCCCCGGGATGAAGTGATGCCAGGGCTTTTAGCCGGTGAAATCGCGGGATATTGCCCCGTGGGCAGAAAGGAGCGGGCATGAAGATCCAGGAGGTAAACCCCGTTGCCCGGGAGCTGCTGGGCACCGTCTCCGGCTGGCAGGGGGCCTTTGAGGGCGCTTATAACATCCGCCAGGACTCCGGTTGTGCCGGCAGGCGCAGCACGGAGAACATCCGCGTGGAATCCAAGCCGGACGGCAAGCCCGGCCTTGAGATTCATGTGGCCCCAGGCACCCTGGATGAGACGGTCTATATCCCCGCCGTGGTCACCCAGGGGGACATCAGGGACGTGGCCTATAATGACTTTTACATCGGCGAGGGCGCCCGGGTGCGCATCGTGGCAGGCTGCGGCGTGCACACCACCGACGAGGGCGAATCCCGCCATGACGGCATCCACCGCTTCTATCTGGGTCAGGGCAGCCAGGTGCATTATGAGGAGAAGCACGTGGGCACAGGCTGTGGAGAGGGCATCCGGCGCATCAACCCGGTCACGGAATGCTGGCTGGCGGAGGACGCCAGCCTCACCATGGACACCTCCCAGCTGGGCGGGGTCAGCTTTTCCGAGCGGGAGACCAGCGCCACCTTAAAGGCCCGGGCCAAGCTGATCATCCGGGAGCGCATGCTCACCGAGGGCAACCAGGAGGTCAAAAGCGTCTTTAACGTGGTCCTGGAAGGGGAGGACTCCGGCTGCGACCTGGTGAGCCGCTCCGTGGCCCGGGACCATTCCCGCCAGCACTTCTTCAGCCGCATCGTGGGGGAAGCCCGCTGCCACGGCCACAGCGCCTGTGACGCCATCCTGGCGGAGAAGGCGGTGGTCACCGCAGCGCCCCAGCTGGACGCCCTCAGCCCTGACGCCGCCCTCATCCATGAGGCGGCCATCGGCAAAATCGCGGGGGAGCAGATCCTGAAGCTGCGCACCCTGGGCCTAAGCGAGGAGGAGGCGGAGGCCCGGATTGTGGCCGGTTTCCTGAAATAAACAGTTCCCGCCCCTGCCGGAGCCCTTCCGGGTTCCGGTTTTTTTATTGAGATATGGGCGTCTTCATGGTACATTGGGGGAAAGACATATGGGAGGTGGCCTATGGCAAACAGGAACGCCCTGGTGGCCCAGTCCGGCGGGCCCTCGCCGGTGATCAACGCGTCGCTTTTAGGGGTGGCGGAGGAATGCTTAAAAAGCGGGCAGGTGGGCCGGGTGCTGGCCGCCCGCCACGGCATTGAGGGGGTGCTGCTGGAGCATCTCTTTGATCTGGGGGCCCAGGATGAGGCGGAGCTTCATCGCCTGATGATCACCCCTTCCGCGGCCGCCGGCTCCTGCCGCTATAAGTTAAAGGACAGCTATGAGGCGGACTACCGCCGGATGCTGGAGGTGTTCCGCGCCCATAATGTGGGCTATTTCTTCTATATCGGCGGCAATGACTCCATGGACACGGCGGACAAGGTGGAGCGGCTTGCCCGCCAGACGGGCTATGAGCTCAAGGTGGTGGGCGTCCCAAAAACCATCGACAACGACCTGGGGGACGAGGCGCGCACCCTGATTGACCACACGCCGGGCTACGGCTCCTGCGCCCGTTACTGGGCCAACCTGATCAGAAACGTAGGCGAGGAAAACCGGGCCATGGCCCCCTCCGAGTGCGTGAGCGTGCTGCAGGCCATGGGGCGGGACTCCGGCTTTATCACCGCCGCCGCCCGCCTGGGGGACCCGGACCGGGAGCTGCCCCTTATGATGTTCCTGCCGGAGGCCGGGCACACGGCGGAGGCGGTGTGCGACCTGATCAACGACGGCCTGAAGCGCTGGGGCCGGGTGATCGCGGTGGTGTCTGAAAGCCTGATGACGGACGCGGACAGCCACAAGGTGGACGGCTTTGGCCATGTGGAATACGGCGCCAGCCGCACCACCGCCATGCAGACGGTGGTGAACCTCTTAAACAGCAAAAAGCTAAACGCCCGGGGCCAGGCCACCGGCCAGGTGCCAGGGGTCCTGCAGCGCAGCTGCGCTCTTGACGCCTCCCAGGTGGACCGTCAGGAAGCAAGGCGCTTGGGCCAGGAGGCGGTGCGCCTGGCGCTGGCGGGGCAAAGCGGCGTGATGGCCACCATCCTAAGGGTGAGCGACAGCCCCTTTCAGGTGCGCTATGACGCGGTGCCCCTTCACAAAATGGCCAACGCCGCCCGCAAGCTGCCTGAAGGATGGATCGCCCCCGGCGGCACGGACGTGACGGATGATTTCATCCGCTATGCCGCCCCCATAATCGGGGACTGCGCCGCCCCCTACGAATGCGAAAACGGCCTGCTGCGCTTTGCCCGGCTCAACTACGCCGAGGAGCCGCGCCTCTTGCCGGAGTATGTGCCCTGCGGGTTTTAAGGTGAATTTGTCTGCGTAAACGCCTGGATGGCGCGCAAAAAGGCCTCCCCATAGCGGGCGGCCTTTATCTCGCCCACCCCGGACACGCGCCGGAAGGCCGCCAGGCTGCGGGGCGCTCTCCTGGCCATGTCCCGTAAGCTGGCGTTGGAAAAAACCACATAGGCCGGCACGCCCTCCTCCCGGGCCAGGCGCAGCCGGGTGGCCTTCAGCGCTTCAAACAGGGGTTCCTCCTGTTGGGCCTGAGGGCCGGGGGTGGCCCGGGGTTTGGAGACCGCCTCCGTTTTGACGGGGATTTTTACCTTCTCACCCTGGCGCAAAACCGCCTGGGCGCGAGGGTTGAGGGCCAGCGGGCCATAAAGGCCCTTCCTGCGAATGTAGCCCTGGGCCAGCAGGTAGTCCAGCGCCGTATTAAGCCGCTGGCGGCCCAGGTTTTTCAGGCCGCCAAACTGGGGCAGACGATCCAGGCCCATCTGGGGCAGGCGCTTGTCCCGGCTGCCCAGCAGAGCGCGGGTGATGAGCGCCTGCCCCACGCCATAGCCCAGGTGTTGCCTGGCCGCCAGGATACAGGAAAATATCAGCTGAGCCGGCGCCGTGATATCGGCCAGCTTAAACCGCGTCTGACAGTTGCCGCAATTCCCGCAGTCATTTTCCAATTCCTGGCCAAAGTAGCTGAGGATATAGCGCCGGATGCAACCAGCGCCGGTGCATAAGCGCACCATGGCGTCCAGCCGCTCATAGTCCCGCTGCCTCACCTTCTCTTGTTCAAGCGGGCTTAAATCCGCATTGCTTCCGCTTTGGGAGATCAGGAATTTGGCGGTGGTCACATCCCGCTTGGCATAGAGCAAAACGCAGTCCGCCGCCTCTCCGTCCCGCCCGGCGCGGCCCGCCTCCTGATAATAGGCCTCTATGCTTTTGGGCATGTTGTAGTGGATGACAAAGCTGATGTTGGACTTGTCAATGCCCATGCCAAAGGCGTTGGTGGCCACCATCACGGCCTTCCGGTCATGCTGGAAGGCCTCCTGGTTTATGCGGCGTTCCTCAGCCGAAAGCCCCGCGTGGTAGCGGGTGGCCGGAATGCCCCGGGAAGTGAGCGCGTCACAGACCTTTTTCACATTGGCCCGGGTGGCGCAGTAAACGATGCCGCTTTTCTCCGGGCGCTGCGCCACAAGCGCCAGGAGCGCCTCTGTTTTCTCCCGCGGTTCCCGCACCTCAAAACGCAGGTTGGGCCGGTCAAAGCCGGTGACCACCTCAAGGGGCTTATCAAGCCCCAGCAGCCCCGCCATATCCTCCCGCACCCGGGCGGTGGCCGTGGCGGTGAGGGCCGCGATCACCGGCCGCCGGGGCAGCGCGGCCACGAAGTCCCTGATCTTTAAATAGCTGGGCCGGAAATCCTGCCCCCATTGGGACACGCAGTGGGCCTCGTCCACAGCCAAAAGGGAGATGTCCCGGGCCAGGGCCAATTCGGAAAATTCACAGGAATCCAGGCGCTCCGGGGCCACATAGATGATCTTGTACCTGCCCTGCCGCGCGCGGCTTAAGGCCAGCGCCTGCTGGCCTGAGCTTAAGGAGCTGTTGAGAAAAGCGGCGGGCACCCCCGCCTCCCTAAGCTGGGCCACCTGGTCTTTCATCAGGGAAATCAGCGGGGAAATCACCAGCGTGATGCCGGGCAAAAGCATCCCCGGAATCTGGTAGCAGAGGGATTTGCCGCCGCCTGTGGGCATGATGCCCAGGGCGTCCCGCCCGGACAAAAGCGCGTCTATCAGCTTCTCCTGCCCAGGGCGGAAGGCCTCGTGGCCGAAGTGGCGTTTGAGCAGGGTTTCCTTGTCCGCCATCACCCGGCCCGGGCGATCAGCTCCACCTCCACCAGCGCGCCCTTGGGCAGGGCCTTGACGGCCACGGTGGAGCGGGCGGGCTTTGAGGTGAAGTGCTGGGCGTAGACCGCGTTAAAGGCGGCAAAATCCGCCATGTCCGTGAGAAAACAGGTGGTTTTAAGCACATCCCCAAGGGAGGCGCCCGCGGCTTCCAGCACCGCGGCCAGGTTTTTTATAACCTGCCGGGTCTGCTCCGTGATGCCCCCGGGCACCAGCTCCCCCGTGGCGGGGTCAATGGGCGTCTGGCCCGAGCAGAACAGCAGCCCTCCGGAGGCGATGGCGGCGGAATAGGGGCCCAGGGCGGCGGGCGCCTTGGGGGCGTGGATTTGTTTCATGGCGTTTCCTCCTTGAAATATCGTGGTGACCAGTCACAAAACACCTTATCACACAGGCGCCGGCGGCACAATGCCGGGGCTGTGGGGTATATAACTTAAAAGGGCGTCTTTGCCCGATGAAACAGCGCGAAAGGAGCGATTGTGATGAAAAAAGCTTTGATTTTCCTGGGCCCTCTCTTTGATGAGAAGGAGTTTATCTACCCCTACTACCGCCTGATGGAGGCGGGCTACCAGGTGGACGTGGCGGGCAGCGAGCTTGAGGCCTATGCCGGAAAAACCGGCCTTCCGGCCAAGCCGGACCTGCTCTTCTCCCAGGCCAGGGAGGCGGACTACGCGGTGCTGGTCATCCCCGGCGGCTACGCCCCGGACAAGGTGCGCCGGGACCCGGCGGCCCTGGAATTGGTGCGGGCCTTTAAAAAGGCGGGAAAGCCCATCGGCATGATCTGCCACGCAGGCTGGGTGGCCGTGTCCGCCGGGGTGCTGAGTGGCGTGCGCCTCACCTCCACCAGCGCCATCAAGGACGACCTGATAAACGCGGGCGCCCTCTGGGAGGACAGCGAGGTGATGGTGGACCAGGGCTTTGTCACCTCCCGGGCGCCCGGCGACCTGCCCGCCTTTATGAAAGCCCTGCTTGCGGAGACGGAGAAATAAGCGCCCTTCAGGCCGCCCGGCCCTGGCGCGCCTTCAAGGCGCTGTAGACGCCCACGCTTAAAATCACCAGGGCCGCCCCCACAAGGGAAAAAGGCCCCGGGTTCTCCCCCAGAAAAAGGAAGGCCCACAGGGGGTTGAGCACCGGCTCCACCATGGCCACGATGGAGGCGGTCACCGGGTGCACCTGGGTGCGCATCCCCGCTGTGAAAAACCAGTAGCCCGCGGACAGGCTGGCCCCCATGGCCAGGATGCTGAGCACCGCCCGGGTGTTGATGACAAAATCCGGGTCAAAGGGAATGGCAAACACAAACAGGGCGCTGAGCAGGTTGCCCAGATAGGTATAGTCCATGGGGTCAATGCCGGGCAGCCTGGCCGCGAAAAACACCAGCGCAAAGGTGAAGGCGGTCATCAGCGCCAGGCTGTCCCCCAAAAGGCTGCCCCGGCCAAAGCCCCCGATAAAGCACATCAGCACCCCGCCTAAGGTGAGGAGGGTGGCCCCGGCGTCCACCTTGTCCGGCTTTTGCCCCCACAGAATCCAGCAGGCAAGGATCACCACCACGGGCATGGCGTATTGCAGCACGATGGCGTTGGCGGCGGTGGTGAGCCGGTTGGCGATGATAAACAGGGTGGAGGTGGCCGTCACCCCGACGGCGCCAAGCCAGGTGCCTTTGCTAAACACGGGCACAAAGCTGCCCCGGGAGGCCCCCAGCACCAGCGCCGCGATGAGCGCCCGGGCGCCCACCAGGGAAAAGGGCCCCCAGGGCGCCCATTTGCTCAGCACCCCGGAAAAGCTCCAGGCCACGCTTGCCAGCATAATAAACAAGGCCCCCCTGGCCTGGCTGCCATGCTTTTCCATGTCCCCCTCCCAAAGCCCCAAGGGCAGATAAGCGCATCATAGCATCGAATGCCCGGGGCTTCAATAAATCAACAGGATATTGTGCCAAAGCGCCTGTCATGCTATAAGTAATCCAAGGAGGCCATATGGCGCAGCAGAGCGGATTGTCCGGGTTTCTAAGCCCTGAGGACGGGCCGGTTTTGTGCGCGCTCACGGGCGCTTGCTATGATCTTCTAAGGACGCGCACCGCCCAGGAGCTCACCATCAGCGATCTGGTGACCAGGGCCTCGGTCAGCCGTTCCAGCTTTTACCGGCATTTTAAGGATAAATATGACCTGATCAACTTCATCCATCTGCGGGTGCTGGAGGGCACCCTCCTCACCTATTTTGAGGGCGCGCCTCTGGCCCGGGCGGTCTGCGCCACCTGGGATGTTTTCACCAGGCATAAGCGCTATTTCCGCAATGCCCTCACGGCCAGCGACATGAACTCCCTGGGCAATTTTCTCTTCAGCCAGACCTATTTGTTCTATCAGCGGGCGCTTGAGGAGACGGGCTTCCGGATGACCAAGGAGCAGAGCCGGGTGCTGCGGCAGTACAGCTTTGGCTCCGTGGCGCTTTTGTCTGAATGGCTGCTGGGGGAGATGGAAGAAGCCCTGGAGGAATATATGCAGGCCTCCTTAAGCGGCTTGCCGCGTTTTGTGCGCGTCCAGCTGGGCTGGTGAGACAAAAGCGCGAAACTGTCCGGCCAAAGCCTTGAGCTTGCCCCTGGCACCCGCTATGTTTAAGCCAAGAACCATAAAAGGAGGCTTATTCATGAAAAAGGAAATCACCAGACGCACATTTATCAAGGGCGCTGCCGCAGGCGCTGCGGGCGTGGCTGCCCTGGGGGTAATGAACCTGCCGGTTCTGGCCCAGGAAGAGATCGTCTGGGACGAAGTGACCGATGTGATTGTGGTGGGGGCGGGCGGCACCGGCGTGTGCGCGGCGGCGGAGGCCGCGGCGGCGGGCGCCAAAGTGCGCATTTTTGAAAAGGCCGGTTTTGCCGGTGGCACCACCAACTTCTCCGGCGGCGTCATGCAGGCCTCCGGCACCCGCGCTCAAAAAGAGTACACCAAGTATCAGGATGACACCCCGGACAAGCACGCCGCGCTGTGGATCAAGGCGGGCGAAGGCTCGGTGGATGAGGAGCTGGTCAAGGATCTGGCCCACGGGGCGCCTGAGCATATCGCGTGGCTGGAGGACATTGGCCTGAAGTTCACCAGCGTCTACGGCCACAACCACATCCCCTATGTGGAGGATGAGCTGATGGCGGACCGCATCCACGTCTACGAGGGCGGCGGCCTGAGCGGCAGCGGCAACATCCTGGTGAGGACCGTGCTGGACCATGCCCTGGCCCTGGGCGCGCAAATCGACTACAGCGCGGAGGTCACCCGCCTTTTTCAAAACGAGGACAAGGCCGTCATCGGCGCTGAGGTACAAATCGACGGCGCTTCTGTGAACGTCAAGGCCAGCAAAGGGGTGGTGCTGGCCGCTTCCAGCATTGACAACAACCTGGAGATGGCCAAGCGCCTAAGCCCCCAGCACTATTGGGACCTGACCTCCCAGGTGTGCCTGGCCGCTGTCACCGACACCGGGGACGGCATCCGCATGGGGCAGGAAATGGGCGCTGATGTGATGGGCTTTGGCGGCTGCATCGATTTCTGCGGCAAAACCGGCGCCGCCACGGACAACCGCAACCCCGTGTTTCCCTCCTTTATCGTCAACCAGGCGGCCCGCCGCTTTGTGTGCGAGGATGCCACCTATGCCTATCATTACCGGGCCATTTTCCAGCAGGAAAAGCAGCTAAACGGCCCCACCTACATGATCTTTGGCCAGAACAGCATCGCCGCCCCCGGCTCCGCCTGGACCCAGGAAAGCCTGGACAAGGACGTGACAGACGGCGTGGTCATCACCGCGGACACCATCCAGGGGCTGGCGGAGGCGCTGAATCTAAGCCCCGAGGCCCTCAATGAAACCCTGGAAAAATGGAACGCGGATATGGCAAAGGGCGCGGACAGCGCCTATGGCCGCAAAACCGGCCTGGCGGCCCTGGAAGGCCCCTTCTATGCCTATAAAAACGTGTCCTTCAACCTGGGTTCCCTGGGCGGCCTGCGCATCAACACCCAGGCCCAGGTGTTAAATCCCGCCGGGGAGCCCATTCCCCACCTGTACGCCGGCGGCCTGAACGCGGGCGGCTGGATTGGCCCCTACTACCCCGGCAGCGGCACCGCCATCATCGGCACCATCCACTGGGGCCGCAAGGCGGGCGTGGGCGCGGCGGCGGAAAGCGCCATCTGATTCCCCCGCAGGGATACACCAAAAGGAGGCTGAGGCAATAATCCCAGCCTCCTTTTGTATGGCAGCGCCCTTTTCTCCCTATGGCCCCCAGCCCAGCGCCCGGCTGACCTCATCCCAGCTCATGCCGGCCTGAAGGCGGGCGTCATAAAGGGTGTTGAGCAGCTGCCAGTCAAATTCGCTCAGCTGCTGCACCGTGGTCCAGGGCTGGTAGATGATGCTGTCCGCATGGGTGTCAATGTCGTTGGTCAGGCCCAGGCCGTTTACGATTTCCTCCATCAGCAGGTGGTTGCGGTCCTCCTGGCTGGTCACATCAGAGGCGATCACGATCTCCAGATAGTTGATCTCCTGCGCCTCATTCCAGTAGTAGGTGACAAAGCCCCAGTTGCCCTCCACGTAAGCGGAGCTGTGATGGGACAGGTCGCTGAGCGGGGCGTACATCACGGTGATGTTGGCTCGGTCCCGCTCCGGCGTCCAGTAAACGGGCGGCAGCCCCGGCACCCGCTCATACAGCTGCTGAAGGAAGAGGGTTAAGCCCCGCTCATCCTCCTGTGTGTGCGCGCCGCCCGCCCAGAAGACCAGATCGCCCTCCCAGCGGCGCATGATGTCTGCGGAGCTGTCCCCGTATTCCAGGCTGAAGGCAGAGGAATAAAAGGC
>DAISYX010000023.1:15821-18890 GCA_036825095.1 Clostridia bacterium
CTGTGTTTACATGGAAAGAGGTGATTAAATGCAGCTGATGATCAACAACATCTCCAAGGGCTTTGGGGACAAAGAGGTGCTGCACAACGTGTCCTTCACCGTGACCTCCGGGCGAGCCATGGGCTTTTTGGGGCGCAACGGCGCCGGCAAGTCCACCACCATCCGCTGTCTGATGGATGTGTTCCGCCCGGATTCCGGGGATTTTCTGCTGGACGGCCGGCCCTTTAAACCCCGCAGCCTCAAGATCGGCTACCTGCCGGAGGAGCGGGGGATGTACCAGAAAAACGAGGTGCTGGCCCAGCTTATGTATTTCGCCCGGCTCAGGGGCGCCTCCAAGGCGGACGCCCTGAAGTCGGCCAACCACTGGGTGGACTATTTCGGCCTGGGCGACTACAAGAAGAAAAAGCTGGAGGTTCTTTCCAAGGGCAACCAGCAGAAAATCCAGATCGCCCAGTCCTTTCTCAACGAGCCGGACATCCTGATCCTGGACGAGCCCTTCAGCGGGCTGGACCCGGTGAACGCCCGGGTGTTTCAGGACGCCATCAGCGATTTTGTCAAAGAAGGCCGGCTGGTGATCTTCTCCTCCCACCAGATGAGCTATGTGGAGGACGTGTGCGATGACGTGACCCTCATCCATGAAGGGCGCATCCTGCTCTCCGGCGATCTGGACAAGATCCGCAGGGAAGAGGGGCAGAACAAGCTCTTCCTCTCCGTCCTCTCAGCGGATGAGACCTGGGAGCGCGATCTGAAGGCGGCCTTCCCCACCCTTCTGATCAGCCCCGCGGACGACGGCCTGATCCTGGACACCCAGGGGACCCTCACACAGGGAGAGATCATGGCCTGGCTTGGCCGGAAGGGCCTGGTTCTCAGGCGTTTTGGCCTGTACGAGCCCAGTCTGAACGACATCTTCATCCAGAAGGCAGGTGACTGAAAGATGCGCGATTTTTTAACGGTATTCCACTATGAACTGAAAACCCAGCTGACCAAGAAAACCGCCATCGTCACCACGGTGATCCTGATGGTGGTGATGCTGCTCATCACCAGCCTGCCCCGCATCATCAGCCTGTTTGACAGCGGGGAGGTGACGCAGGAGGGCCTGGCCTTCATCCAGGACGCGGGCTATGTGCTGCCCGGGGGCGAGACGGAAGCCCTGCTGGTGTCCCTTTTGGGAGAAGAGCCCCAGCGCTTTGACAGCCGGGACGCCCTGGTCCAAGCGCTTCAGGAGAATGGCCTGGAGGTGGGCTTTGTGATCCGGGCCAATCTGGACTATGAGGCCATCTACATGGACCGCAGCCTGGAGGACAGCCAGGATCAGCAGATGGCGGCCCTGTTAAGCCAGATTAAAAGGCAGCAGCTTATCACCCGGATGGGCCTCACCCCGGGGGACTTCGCGGCCATTGAGGCCGCCCAGGTTCAGGGGGAAACCACCGTTCTGGGCCGCAACAGCATCAATAACTACGCCATCAGCTTTATCCTGATGCTGACGGTGTACATGATGGTGCTGCTCTACGGCAACTCCGTATCCACCATCATCGCCCGGGAAAAGGACAGCCGCACCATGGAGATTCTGATCACCTCCACCCGGCCCTCAAGCCTGATTCTGGGCAAGGTGGCAGCCGCCGGCCTGTCCGCGGTTGTGCAGTTTGGCGCGGTGCTTCTGGCGGCGGTGGCGGGCTATCAGTTGAACCGCCACCTGTATCCGGAGATCATCACCGCCATGCTCTCAGGCACCCTCACGGCCAGCTATGTGTGGAGCTATCTCTTCTTCTCTTTCTTCGGCTTCATCCTCTACCTCTTCCTCTACGCGGCCCTGGGCTCCACCGTGTCCAAGATGGAGGATTTGGGCAGCGCCACCGCGCTGGTCCAGTTCCTGTTCATCCTGGGCTATTTCCTGGCCACCCTGGCCGCCAACATGCCCTCCGGCACCCTGGCGGTTATCTCAAGCATCATCCCCTTCACCTCCATCATGGTGATGCCGCTTAGGAGCGCTGTGATCACGGTGCCCTGGGGGGAGCTGATTTTGGCAGGCGCGCTGATGCTTTTGTTCGTGGTTTTCTTCGCTTTCCTCAGCATCAAGATCTACCGCTGGGGCAGCCTGAACTACGGCAACAAAACCAAGCTCAGCCGGATTGTCAGGGAAGCGCTCAGAAGCCGCTGATTCCTTTTTCGCCTTGCTTGCCCCCCGGGGGTTCATCCGCTATAATGGCTTGAATTGACGCGGAGGTATGTAAGGCTTGAAGAAAAAGGACCTGAAAGTGATTATTCCCGTTGCGGTGCTGGCCCTGGCGCTGTTTATCCTTGCCCAGGCGCTTCCCAAAGAGAACAAGCAGTCAAACGCCGGGGCCCTGACGGGCGCCACGGCCACCCAGGCTGTAAGCCCCACCCAGACGCCCGTCCCCTCCCCCACGGCGCAGACCGCGGCCCCTGCCGCCACCGCCACGGAGGCTTTACCCGCCGCCTCCCCGGTGCCCACCTTAGAGCCGGCCCAGGCCTATTTAAAGGTGCAGATCGGCAACCTGGTGTTTGAGCCCCTGGCGCTGACGGAAAGCCGGGACCTGGAGCTGACCCAGCCGGACGGCAAGCAGAACGTGGTGCGGATCACCCCCGGCTCCATCGTGATGCACTCCGCCAACTGCGACAACCAGGACTGCGTGCACCAGGGCATGGTCTCCCTTGAGAACAAAAACATGCGGGTGCTGCAGAACATGATCGTCTGCCTGCCCAACCAGGTGGTGCTGCAGCTGCTGGACCCGGAGGAGGCCCTTGTGGACTGGGAGTCCGCCCACGGCCCGCTGCCGGAGGAAGAAACCCTCTAAAGGGGCGAAAATCGCCCTTGCATTAATGCGGGCGCAGTGATACTATACTTTTTGCGGCTCATGGTTGCGCGCCATGAATCCGGCAGTAAGGCGCAAAAGAGGTGAGAGAACCATGAAACAGAACATTCATCCCAAGTATGAAACGGCCACGGTGCGCTGTGTTTGCGGCGAAACCTTTGAAACCGGCAGCGTGAAAAAAGAGATGCGCGTGGACATCTGCTCCAAGTGCCATCCCTTCTACACCGGCAAGCAG
>DAISYX010000024.1:0-18334 GCA_036825095.1 Clostridia bacterium
CTTTGCCCGGCGGGGTCGCCAGGGCCGCGATGGTGGTCTGTTCCATACTTCCTCCTGTGGCCCAAGTATAAAAGGCAGCAGGGCTTTTGGCAAGGAAGCCCTGGGGAATTGAGAAGCCTTGGGAACTTTCTTGAAAGAAAGTTCCCAAACCCTCAAAGAACTTCATTTGCACAAAGCTTCTTAGAATCGGCCCTTCATTGAACCCCGCCCACAAATCCGATATAATGAAGCCTCAAGGAGGAAGACCATGGCTTTTGCGCACCTGCACCTTCATACCGAGTACAGCCTGCTGGACGGCGCCTGCCGCATCGGCCCCCTGATGACACGCCTTGGGGAGCTGGGCATGGACGCCTGCGCCATCACGGACCATGGCGCTCTCTACGGGGTGATTGATTTTTACAAGGCCTGCAAAAAGGCGGGCATTCACCCGGTGATCGGCTGTGAGGTGTACGTCTGCCCGAACATGGACGAGAAAACCAGCCAGAACCGGGAGTACAGCCACCTCATCCTCCTGTGCGAAAACATGCAGGGCTACCAGAACCTGATGAAGCTAAGCTCCGAGGGCTTCACCCGGGGGTTTTACTACAAGCCCCGCATCGACCTTAAGCTGCTCAGGGCCCACGCGGAGGGCCTCATCGCCCTGTCCGCCTGCCTGTCCGGGGATCTGCCCAAGCTGCTCCTGGAAGGCCGCTATGAGGACGCCCGGGCCCACGCCCTTTTGATGCGGGACATCTTTGGCCAGGACAATTACTATATCGAGCTGATGGACCATGCCCTCAGGGAGGAAAAGCAGGTGATCCCCCGGCTGGTGAAACTCTCCCAGGAGACGGGCATCCCCCTGGTGGTCACCAACGACTGCCACTATCTGCGCAAGGAGGACGCCCACGCCCAGGAGGTGCTTATGTGCATCCAAACCGGGAAAACCCTGGAGGATGCCCAGCGCATGCGCATGGAAACTGAGGAGCTCTACGTCAAAAGCGAGGCGGAGATGCGCAGCCTCTTCCCCGATCAGGGGGAGGCCATCGACCGCACCCGGGAGATCGCCCTGCGCTGCCGGGTGGACTTTGATTTTGGCGGCCACCACCTGCCACACTATCTCTCAGGCCTGCCTGAGGAGGACAACCCCGCCCTCTTAAGGCGGCTGTGCTTTGAGGGCCTGGCCCTGCGCTACCCGGATCAGCCCCAGGCCGCCGTCCAGCGCCTGGAGTATGAGCTGGGTGTGATCAACAGCATGGGGTTTGTGGATTATTTTCTGATCGTCTGGGACTTTATCAAATACGCCCGGGATCACCGCATCATGGTGGGCCCGGGCCGGGGCAGCGGGGCCGGCTCCATCGTGGCCTACTGCCTGAACATCACCCAGCTGGACCCGCTGAAGTACAACCTCCTCTTTGAGCGCTTCTTAAACCCGGAGCGGGTGAGCCTGCCGGATCTGGACATCGACCTGTGCTATGAGCGCCGCCAGGAGGTCATCGACTACGTCAGCGCCAAATACGGCGCGGACCACGTGGCCCAGATCATCACCTTTGGCACCATGGCGGCCCGGGGCGTCATCCGGGATGTGGGCCGGGTGCTGGGCTACTCCTATCAGGAGACGGACCAGGTGGCCAAGATGGTGCCCATGGAGCTGAACATCACCCTGGAAAAGGCGCTTTTGCAAAACCCCCGGCTGCTAAACGCCCGGGACAGCGACCCCAGGGTGCGCCGCCTCATGGACACCGCCCTCTTGCTTGAGGGCATGCCCAGGCACGCCGCCACCCATGCCGCGGGGGTTTTGATCACCGAGAAGCCCATCACGGAATATGTGCCGCTGCAAACCAATGACGAGGTGATCACCACCCAGTACGCCATGGGCAACATCGCGGAGCTGGGGCTTTTAAAGACGGACTTCCTGGGCTTAAGGACCCTCACGGTCATCAGGGACGCTCTGGAAATGCTGCGCGAGCGGGGCATTGAGATGGAGGCGGAGGACATCCCCATTGATGACCCCGCGGTCTACCGCATGATCTCCCAGGGCGACACCCACGGGGTCTTCCAGCTGGAAAGCGCGGGGATGCGCAGCTTTATCGCGGAGTTGAAGCCGGAGGGCTTTGAGGACATCATCGCCGCCATCTCCCTCTACCGCCCCGGGCCCATGGCCTCCATCCCCCGCTTTATAAGGGGCAAGCATCACCCGGAGACGGTGCGCTATCTGGTGCCGGAGCTAAAGCCCATCTTAGGGGTCACCTATGGCTGCATGGTGTATCAGGAGCAGGTGATGCAGATCGTGCGCGAGCTGGCGGGCTTCAGCTATGGCCGCAGCGATGAAATCCGCCGGGCCATGAGCAAAAAGCAAAAGGACGTGATGGAGCGGGAGCGCCGCAGCTTTATCCACGGCTCCCCTGAGGAGAACGTGCCCGGCGCCCTGGCCCGGGGCATCCCGCTGGCGGCGGCGGAAGCCATCTATGACGAGATGATCGCCTTTGCCAGCTACGCCTTCAACAAATCCCACGCAGCCCCCTATGCCCTGGTCTGCGTGCGCACCGCCTGGCTTAAGTGCCACTACCCCGCCCAGTTCATGGCCGCGCTTATCAACTCCTACATGGGCGCCACCTCAAAGGTGGCGGGCTATGTGCAGTACTGCCGCCGGCATGATATCCCGGTGCTAAGGCCTGACATCAACCTCTCCGTGGCCAAGTTCACCGTGGAGCGTGACCCCGAGGGCCGGGAGGGCATCCGCTTTGGCCTGGCGGCCATCAAGTCCCTGGGGGAGAAGGCGGTGGAGGCCATCGTCCAGGTGAGAAGAGCCAGCGGGGCGTTTCGCAGCATCTTTGACTTCTGCCGGCGCATCGACCTCTCCCAGGTCAACAAGCGCGCGGTGGAATCCCTGATTCAGGCGGGCTGCTTTGACGGCCTGGGGGCCAGGCGAAGCCAGTGCATCGCGGTGTTTGAGCAGGTGATGGACGCGGGCGCCAAGAAGCGCCGCAACAACCACGCGGGCCAGCTCTCCCTCTTTGACCCGGCGGGGCCCGCGGCGGACCCGGGCGGGGGCGGGGACGCCCAGTTCCCGGATATTGAGGAATACCCCTTCACCTTTATGCTGGCCATGGAAAAGGAGGTCAGCGGCGTGTATATCTCCGGCCATCCGCTGGATGAGTATATGGCGCAGATGGAGGGCCTCTCCTGGAGCTCCAGGGAACTGGAGGAGCTTTCGGAACGGGATGACAAGGGCCTGTCCGAGGACGGGCGCACGGTTACCCTGGGGGGCATCATCAGCCATATCAAGCACCAGCCCACCCGCAAAGGGGAGATGATGGCCTTTGCGACCCTGGAGGATCTGACCGGGGAGGTGGAGTGCCTGCTCTTTCCCCGGGTGTTTGAGCGCCTGGGGCAAAGCCTTCAGTTGGACGCGGCCTTCCTCCTAAGCGGGCGCCTCTCGGTGACGGAGGACCGGGCGGCCAGCCTCATCGTGGAAAACGCCCGGCCCATGGAGAAGGAGCGGGAAGCGCCGGCATCAGCCAAGCCCGAGAGTGAAACCGCCCTTGCCAAGCGCGCGCCTGTCAAGCTATACTTGGAGATGCAGCGCGGCCAAATGGACGCCTGCCAGCAGGTTCTCAGCCGCAGGCCAGGCCATATCCCGGTCTACGTGAAGCTGTCGGGGGAAAAAGGCACCTTCCTGGCGCCCCGCTCCTGGTGGCCCCAGGATGAGGCAGCGGCAGCAAGAGAACTGGCACAGATATTAAGCATTGAACAGATCAAGGTGGTGAAAAAACAACATGAATGAAATGCGTTTAACAATACCCGCCGGGCGGGAATGGGGCCTGGTGGTTAAAACCGCCATCGGGGCCGCCGGCTCCCTGGCGGGGCTCTCCCTGGATGTGATTGACGACCTGCGCACCGCGACCGACGAGGCCTTTGAGCTGCTGGCCAACCAGGAGCGCCTGGTGGAGCAGGTTACCCTCATCACTTCAGTGGACATGGGCATGTTCAACCTGTCCCTCAGCGCCCACCGGGCGGAACACAACACCAGCTGCCAACCCAGAGACCCTGAGATGGCGCAGCTGATCATTGGCACCCTGGTGACCGATGTCAAATTGGAGGGGGATGGATGCGGCGTCTTCAGCGTCACCATGGCGCTGCCGGCAGGAACAAGGTGACCTATGAATGCAGACACAATCCACAACACCGCGATGGCCTTCGCGCTGGACCCGACGCCTGAAAATATGGAGGTGGCGGTAGAGGCGGCCCTGCCGCTGTGCTACGCCATTGCGGCGCGCTTTACCGGCCGGGGCATCGATCTGGAGGATCTGCGCCAGGTGGCCTCCATGGCGCTGGTCAACGCCCTCAGGGGCTTTGACCCCCACCGGGGCCTGCGCTTTACCACCTACGTCACCCCCACCATCACCGGCACCGTGCGCAACTACATCAGGGACCGGGCGCAGATCGTGCGCACCCCCCGGGGCCTTCGGGAACAGGGCATGCAGATGGACCGGGCCATGGAGCGCCTGGTGCAAACGCTGCGCCGGGAGCCCACGGCGGAGGAGCTGGCGGGCCATCTGGGCTGGCAGGTGGACCAGGTGCTAAGCGTCCACGCCTCCCGGGAGAAGGCCCAGGTTTCCTCCCTGGACGCCCAGGATGACGAGGGCATGCGCTTCTTTGACCATCTGGGCCGGGATGAAAAGGGCTATGAGGATTTTGAGGTGCGGGAAGACCTGCGCCAGGCCCTGAGCACCCTGTCGGAGGACGAGCGGCAGCTGATCCGCCTGCGCTTTCAGGAGCAGCTCTCCCAGCAGGCCACGGCCAAGAAAATGCGGCTGACCCAGATGCAGGTGTCCCGTATGGAACGCCGGGTGCTGCGCACCATCAAAGACGTGATGCAGTCGGTGTAACCGATTGGACAAGGCCAAAAAGCAAGCCTTACCCCAGCGCCTGGTGGCCCTGGGCCTGGCGGATGATCAAAAAATGGCCCAGGCCCTCATCATGGCAGGCAAGGCCCTGGTGAACGACCGGCCCGCCCGGGCCGGCATGCAAGTTTCGCCGGAGGATCAAATCCGGCTGCGGGGTGAAAAATCCCCCTATCTGGCAAAAGGCGGGCTGAAGCTGGCGGGCGCCCTTCGCCGCTTTGAGATAAGCCCCGCGGGGCTTATCTGTCTGGACGCGGGGGCCTCCACCGGCGGCTTCACGGACTGCCTGATCAAACACGGCGCCAAAAAGGTCTACGCCGTGGATGTGGGCTATGGCCAGCTGCTAGGCAGCCTCAGGCAGGACCCCAGGGTGGTCAACTTAGAGCGCACCAACCTGTCGGACCCTGTTCTTTTGGCCCTTGAGCCCCGCCCCTCTTTTGCCACCTGCGACCTGAGCTATCTGTCCCTTAAGGAGGCGGTGCCCGTCTACCAGGGGATTATGGGGGGCCGGGGCCGGCTTGTCTGCCTGGTGAAGCCCCTTTTTGAGGTGGACGACGCCCAGGCCCGCCGCAGCGGGGTGATAGAGGACAAGGCCTACGCCCCCATGCTGCGCGATTTGGCGGCCTTCCTAAACGGCCTTCCCGGCACAGGCGTCATGGATGTGTGTGAAAGCCCCCTAAGGGGCAACGCGGGCACGGTGGAATTTTTCTTCCACCTTCTTTTTGACCAGGGCTTAAGCCCGCCCGCCCTGGAGGCGAAAATCGCGGCAAGCGTCAAACGGGCCCTAAGCGGGCCCCGGGAGAATGCGGATGTTTAAGCTGGACGAGCAGGCGATCATGTTTGGCGCCACGGCGGTGGAGAACCTTTTCTTTACCGAATACCTTCCTGACGCCAGCGGGGACCAGGTGAAGGTCTACCTCTGGGGGCTGTATCACAGCCAGCGGGGCAGCGCTGACTACAGCCTGAAACAAATGGCCCAGGACCTGGGCCTGGAGCCCGCCCAGGTGGAGGCGGCCCTGCGCTATTGGGAGCGCCGACGCCTGGTGGAGCGGGTGAGTGACAAGCCCTTAAGCTACGTCTATCACAGCCTGGGCCAAAGGGTTTTGACCGGGCAGGACGGCATGCAGGACGACCGCGCCTTCATCCTTTTTAACGACGCCGTGTATGCCCAGTTTGACGGCAGGCGCAAGCTGCGCCCCAATGACATCGCCCTGGCCTATGAATGGGTGCAGGATCTGGGCCTGCCCCAGGAGGTGGTGCTGATGCTGCTCAACTACTGCGCGGACACCCGGGGCAGCAACTTCTCCTTTAAAAGCGCCCAGACCCTGGCGGTGGCCATGCGGGAGGACGGGGTGATGACCCCGGAGGAGGCGGAGAACTACCTCAGCCACTCCAAGCGCACCCACCAGGGCGCCCGGGCGGTCTTAAGCCAATTCAACCTACGGCGTCTGCCCACAGAGCCGGAGCTGGCCCTTTATCGCAAGTGGAGCCAGGAATGGGGCTTTGACGAGGCCGCCATCATCGCCGCCTGCCAGGAGACCGTCTCCGCCAACCACCCCTCCTTCTCCTACCTGGACCGGATTTTGGACCGGCTGCGCCGCCAGGGCGGCACCAGCGCCAAAGAGGTGCGGGGCAAGCTTGAGGAGGACAACCGGGACGCGGAGCAATTAAAGCAGGTGCTGGATATTCTGGGGGTGGGCAGCCAGCACACCTTCACCGTGCTGCCCGCCTACCGAGCGCTGCTTGAAAACTATCCCCACGACCTGATCCTGCTGGCGGCCCGGGCGGTCCAGTCCCGCCGGGGCGCCTTTGAGGATCTGGAGCCCAAGCTGCTCTCCTGGAAGGAGGCCGGCCTTCATAACGAATCCCAGGTGCGGGAGCACCTGGTGGCGCTGAAGGCCTACCAGCCCGCCATGTTCGCGGTCTTTGAGCTCTCCGGCCAGGAGGGCCGCCCGGGGGAGCAGGACCTGATGCGCTACCGCGCCTGGATCACGGCGGGGCACAGCGAGGCTATGATCCTGGAGGCGGCGGGCCTGGCCCGCTCCAGCCGGCAAAAGCTGCGCTATATCGACAGGGTGCTGGCCGCCTGGCAGAAGGAGGGCGTCACCACCCCGGAGGCGGCCCGGGCCAAGGCCCCGGCCCAGCCCGCCCAGAAGGGCGGAAAGCAGGTCAGCGCCCAGATGTATCAACAACGGGACAACACCGATGAAGACCTGGGTTCAGATATCGACTGGCTGGAGATAGCGAGGAAAGAAAGTGGCCAATGAAGCCTTAAGCCAGGCCCTAAGTGAGTTAAAGGCCCGGCAGCGTGAAAACGAACGGGTGGAAGAGGCCCGCCTGTCCCGGGCGGTGGCCCTGCGCCCTGAAATTGGCGAGCTGACAGAGGCCCGCCGGGAGGACATCCTAAAGGGCCTGCGCCAGGCCATGGAGGGCATCCACCCCGGCGATATTGAGCAGCGCACTAAAGAGCGCAACCGGAAAATCCGGGCGCTGCTAAAAGACGCCGGGCTGCCGGAGGATTATCTGGCCCCGGTCTACCAATGCACGGGCTGCCAGGATTCAGGCTTCGTGGGCGAAGGGTCAAAGACGCTGTGCCAGTGCGTCATCAAGCGTTATCACGCCCTGCTCTCTGGCGGCCTGGACCAGGCGGAGGGCCCCAGCTTCGCCCGTTTTGACCTGTCGGTGTTCCCGGAGGCTCCTTTGGGGGATTCGGGCACCACCCAAAGAATGCTGATGAAGGCCTTCAAAGGCCAGTGTGAGGACTATGCCCGGGGCGTGGTCCAGGGCCAGGGGAAGCTGAACCTCCTCCTCCACGGGCCCAGCGGCCTGGGGAAAAGCTATCTTCTGCGCTGCGTGGCCAAAGAGGCCAGGGATCAGGGCCTCATCGCCCTCACCATGAGCGCCAACACCCTCTTAAACCAAATCCGCCAGGTGTATTTTAACTTTAACCAGGAAGACCTGGCCCAGCCCTATTACGATGTGCCGCTTTTATTGATTGACGACCTGGGGATAGAGCCCAAATGGGAGGGCATCACCATCGAGCAGCTCTTTGCGCTTTTGGAGCACCGCATCAACCACAAAAAGCCCACCGCCATCAGCACCAACCTGTCGCCCAAGGAGATCCAGGCCCGCTATTCCGAGCGCATCTCCTCCCGGCTCTTTGACCGGGGGCTTTCCTTAGTCCTCCCCTTCCAGGGCCAGGACATCCGCCTGATCAGACGATAAGGGCGGCTTAATCCCCTTGCCACGGCCTTCAAGCAGGGCTTCCTTCCGCTCTATCATCTCCGCCACCCGGCTGATATAGTGCTGCGGGTCTTTTACGTTGGGCGCCCTTAGAATGCGGGCGCCGTTTTCATACACCCGTTTTGAAATGCCGCCCGCTCCCATGGCCAGCACGGAGCCGGTGTCCTCCATCATGTCCATGTTGTACAGGCAGGCTTCCCCCGGCCTGGCATAGCCCACGTTCTCCAGGTTGCCGGCCATGTGTTTCTGCCGGTAGAGATAATACGGCGCAAGCCCCATCTGCCGGGCGGTCTCCCGGGCCAGGCGCACCATGTCCCCCACCGCCGCCTCCCGGGGAACCGCCTCCCCAAAGCGATACATGTCGCTTGAGCGCTTAAGGCTCAGTGTATGCACCGTCAGGGATTCCGGGGCGATGCCCTTAGCCCAGGCCAGGGTTTCTTCAAACATCCCCCTGTCCTCCCCCGGCAGGCCCGCGATTAAATCCATGTTGATATGACTAAAGCCCAGCCCCCGGGCCAGGGCGTAGGCCGCCTCCGTCTGGGAGCGGCTGTGCCCCCGGCCGATGGCCCTGAGGGTTTGGTCGTGCATGGTCTGGGGGTTGATGGAAATGCGGGTGGCGCCATGGGCTTTGATCACCTTAAGCTTCTCCTGCGTGATGCTGTCCGGGCGCCCCGCCTCCACCGTCACCTCAGGCGAATGGGTGATAAAAGGCCGGGCCGCCTTCAGCACCTCATCAAGAAGCGCCGGGGGCAGCGCCGTGGGGGTGCCGCCCCCCACATAAACCGAGCGCACTTTCAGGCCCTGGGTCCGCACCAGGCGCGCCACCGCCTCCATCTCCCGCGTCAGCGCCTTCACGTAAACAGGCAAAAGCCGCCCGTCCCCCACCTGGCAGCTGATAAAGCTGCAATAGCGGCAGCGGGTCTGGCAAAAAGGGATGCCGATATAAATCCCCACCTCCCCTTCCCGGGGCTGGGGGATGGCGCTTTGGGTCTGCGCAATGTCTAAAAGCAGCGCTGATTTCTCCGGGCTTAGGTCAAAGATCTCCTGAACCCGCAGCGCAGCCTCTTTAAGCGAGTGGCCTCCCGCCATCTGGGCATAGAGCAGCCGGGTGGGCCGGATGCCCGTCAAAGAGCCCCAGGGGGGCGCCGTGCCCGTGGCCTCCTTGAGCGCAAAATAAACCGCCAGCTTCTGCTGGCGCTTGTGGAGACGCTTTTCCACCAGGGGATCCGGGTGGCTTTCCCCCTGTGCGGCATAAAGGCCTGTGAGCAGCCCTTCCAGCCGCGCCTCGCAGCGCCGGGCCGGGCCGTCGTGCGCTTCCACCAGGCTCACCCGCAGCGCCCCGCCCTCCTTTACCTCCCGCGCCTGGGGAAAAAAGATGCGCACCACATCCGCCAGCTCCTTAAAAAAACCCGGAACCGGCCCTGACAGGCTGAAGGTCACTTGATGGTGCCGCCCGGGCCGTGGCCGGGGTAAAAGGCGCAGCCGTGCAGGGTGAACAGCCGCCGCAGGGAGGCCCGCATCTGGGTCTGGCTGCCGCCGGGCAGGTCGGTGCGGCCATAGTCGTTTAAAAACAGGGTGTCCCCGGTGAACAGGGTGTCTCCCACCCGGTAGCACACGCTGCCCGGGCTGTGGCCCGGGGTGTGCAGCACCTGGATAGAAAGGCCTGCCAGCTCCAGCTCATCCCCTTCTTTTACAAAATCCGTGGGCTGGGGCCTGGGGCTTTGGTGTCCCTTGGGGGCAAAGCCCAGGAAATCCTCCTCCAGCATCATCCGGTCCCGCTCATGCATATAGATGGGCACGCCGGGGAAGTCCGCAAGCGCCCCCGTATGATCCCAGTGCCCGTGGGTGAGGAGGATGGCGGCCACCTCCCTGCCCTTCAGCGCGGCCTTGATCTTCTCCCCCTGGCTGCCCGGATCAATCACCACGGCGTCCTCCCGCCCGGGCTGACCGATGATATAGACGTTGTTCTCCAGCTCTCCCACCACCACGATATCCGTTAGCATCGCTGCCTCCTAAAACAATTTCCTTGAGTCAAGCAAAATGGTCACCGGGCCGTCGTTCACCAGATACAGGTGCATATGCGCCCGGAAAACCCCGGTTGACACAGAAACGCCCAGATTCTCCAGCTCCAGAACACAGCGCTCATACAGCGCGTTTGCCAGCTCTGGCTCCTCCGCCTGGGTAAAGCCGGGGCGGTTCTGCCCCCGGGCGTCCCCCAGCAGGGTGAACTGGCTGACCAAAAGGGCCTGGCCGCCCACATCAATCAGGGAGCGGTTCATCTTCCCGGCCTCATCCTCAAAAATCCGAAGCCGGGCGATTTTTCCGGCCAGGTAGGCCGCGTCTTTCTCGCCGTCTCCCGCCTCAACGCCCACCAGCACCACCAGCCCCCGGCCGATGGCCCCCTTGGTGTCGCCCGCCACCTTCACGGCGGCTTCACTTACCCGCTGAACCACTGCCCGCATCTTCTCTTCCCTTCTGTTACCGGGCGCTCCGGTAGGCCTCCAGCACATCCGAGCGCTTCTGCAGCCGGGAGAGCGCCTGGCGTATCTGATCCCGGCTTTGCACCTGCACCACCAGGCTTAAGGTTTTGGTGCCCTTTTTCCCCTCCGCCTGGGAGCCGGCCACCACGGGGGTGCCGGCGTTGGCGATGAACATCATGATCTCGCCCAAAATATTGGGGCTTTCATACACAATCACCCTGAGGTTGGCGTTGAAGGTGCCCGTCTCCTCCTCCGCCCAGCTCACCTGGATAAGGCGCTCGGGTTCCGCGTTCAGGGCGTTGACGCAGTCCGCCTTGTGCACCGTCACCCCCCGACCCCGGGTGATGAACCCTGTGATATCATCCCCCGGCACGGGGCTGCAGCAGTGGGCAAAGCGCACCAGCATGCCGGCGCCGCCCTCCACATAGATGCCGTGGGTGGGCTTGCCCCGCTGCTCCAGCTCCCTGGGCTCGGGCACCGCGGGCTGCTGGGGTTTGATGCCCTTGGCGATATCCTGCAGGCGCTTTTGCTCGTCCAGCAGCTTGGTCATCACATACACCGAGGGGATGGCGCCATAGCCCACCGCCCCGTAGATGGCCTCCAGATCGGGGAAGGAATATTTCTTCAACAGGGGCTCATAATACTCCGGCTTGGTCAGTTCCCCCAGCTTCACGCCCCGGCGCTTGGCCTCGTGCTCCAGGATGTCCCGGCCCTTCTGGATGTTCTCCCCCCGCAGCTCTTTTTTGAAAAACTGGCGGATTTTGGACTTGGCCTGCTGGGTTTTGACCACGTTGAGCCAGTCCATGCTGGGGCCCTTGGAGTTGGCGGAGGTCATCACCTCCACCCGGTCCCCGGTCTGCAGCTCCGTTTGCAGCGGCACCATCTTGCCGTTCACCTTGGCGCCCACACAGGAGTTGCCCACCTGGGAGTGGATACGATAGGCGAAGTCCAGGGGCGTTGCCCCCCGCTGGAGGTTGATGATCTCCCCCTTGGGGGTGAAGACGAAGATATCCTCGCTGAACAGGTCCGTCTTCAGCCCGTCGATGAACTCCTTGGAGTCCCGGGTTTCCGACTGCCAGTCCAGAATTTGCCTGAGCCAGTACAGCTTTTTGTCCAGCCCGCCGGAGGCAGCGCCCTCCTTGTAATTCCAGTGGGCGGCGATGCCGTACTCCGCCACCCGGTGCATTTCCCGGGTGCGGATCTGCACCTCAAAGGGGGAGGGAATGGTGCGCCCGCCAATCAGCGTGGTGTGCAGGGACTGGTACATGTTGGCCTTGGGGGTGGAGATATAGTCCTTAAAGCGGCCGGGCATCTGGGTCCACAGGGTGTGGGCCACCCCCAGCACGGTGTAGCACTCCGGAATGGTGTCCACCAGCACCCGGATGGCGATCAGGTCATAGATCTGGTCAAAGGAGCGGTTCTGGATCACCATCTTGCGGTAGATGCTGTAGAGGTGCTTGGGCCGCCCGTCTATCTCAAAACCCTTAAGGCCCATCTCGGTGAGCTTTTCACTTAAGGTGGCGATGATGGTCTTGATCTGCTGCTCCCGCTCGATGCGCTTCTGGCCCACCTTGGTGGCCACATCCCGGTAGCCCTGGGGGTCGATATAGCGCAGCGCCAGGTCCTCGATCTCCTGCTTGATGGTGTAAACCCCCAGCCGGTGGGCGATGGGCGCGTAGATGTCCAGGGTTTCCCGGGCGATGGCCACCTGGCGCTCCGGCGGCTGGTGGGAGAGGGTGCGCATGTTGTGCAGCCGGTCGGCCAGCTTGATCATGATGACCCGGATGTCCTTGGACATGGCCAGGATCATCTTGCGCCAGGACTCCGCCTGCTGTTCCTCCCGGTCCATGAAGTCCAGCCGGCCCAGCTTGGTCACCCCGTCCACCAGCTGGGTGATCTCCTCCCCAAACTGCTCCCGGATGACGTCCAGGGTGACGTCCTCCACATCCTCCACCGTGTCGTGCAGGAGGGCGGCGGCCACGCTGGGGGCATCCAGCTGGAGTTCCACTAAGATGCTGGCCACGTTGATGGGGTGGAAAAAATAAGGCTCACCGCTGCGGCGCACCTGGCCCTGGTGCGCCTCCTCTGAAAAGGCATAGGCCTTCCTGACCAGGTCAAGGTCCTGCTCCTGGCTGTACTTGCCAAGCCTGGTCAGCATTTCCTGAAGGGTCAGGCTTTCAAATGCGGTGTGCGCCATAAACCTCCTTAAGGGTTCAGTCTTTGGTACAGGGGGGATTCCCCGGGTTCGCAGCGGCGCATCTCCTTCATGGTCAGGAAAGCGCCGTCCTTATTAAGGGTGATCAGCTCCAGCTGGGCTAAGACAGGGAGCGACGCGGGATGAGCGGCGGGCAGGCCCTGGCGCAGCCTGATATAGTCCGCCCGCAGGGCGTCCTTGCTGATGCGAAGGGCCAAAAGCGCCACTTCAAGCGCCGGGCTCACCGGGCAGGCCATGGGTTTAGCCCCTGCCACCGCATCTGACATAATAACGGCTTCCAGGGGATGAATCAAGCCGTCCGCCATGATCACCCGGTCAAACCGGGAAAAATCCGCCCCCCAGTCCGGCAGGTAGAGGATGGCGCTGAAGGCGCGGGGGTCGGCAGCGCTGCCCGTCCAGGTGTAAAGCCCGGGATAGCGCCGGTGCAGCGCCTCTGCCGTCTCATGGCACCAGGCCACTATCAGCGTGCCCCGGCTGGGCAGCGTTTCAGGCAGGGCCCTGATGATCTCAGGTTTTTTCCCTTCCCCCGCCTCCGGAAGGGCGGCCAAGGCCCTAAGCATCGCCCGCTGCTGGGCCAGGGCATCATAGGGGTAGGCCATCGCCCCGGGGAACAGCGCCCGCACATTCACCTGGGCGGTGCTTTGGCCCCTGTACCGGTTCTCCTCCAGGCTGCCCACCAGGGTGACAGCCTGTGGCAGCTGCCCCACCAGGCGGCCCTGATTAAAGGCGATGGCGTCCCTGAGCGTCCGCCCCTCCCCCAGGCTCAGCTTCAGGTGGGCGCCGCCGCTGCCCACCGCCCGCGCCTGGCGCAGGGGCACATCCTCAAGCAAAAACACCGGCGCGGGGTTCCCGATGCCAAAGGGGGCCAGGCGGGCCAGCTGGCGCGCGTTTTCCACCGTCACCGTCTCAAGCCCCAGGGGATAGTCATAGACGGTTTCAGGGATCAGGTCCCCCTGGCCCAACTGCGCCCGCACCGCCTGGTCAAAGGCCGCGCGGAAGGCAGGCAGGTTCGCGGTTTTAAGGCCCATCCCCGCCGCCATCCTGTGCCCGCCAAAGCGGGTCATCAGGGGGGCGCATTCAGAAAGGGCGGAAAACAGGTCCACGCTGCCCGCAGAGCGGCCGCTGCCCACCAGCTCCTCCCCCTGCCGGCTTAGCACAATCACCGGGTAATGATAGCGCTCCGCCAGCTTCCCCGCCGCCAGGCCCACCACCCCGCTGTTCCAGCCCGCCCCGGCCAGCACCAGGCTGCGGCAGGCGGAGAGGTCCTCCCCCTTCACCAGGGCTTCCGCCTGGGCCAGCACCTCCTGCTCCACCAGGCGGCGCTGGTGGTTCAGGGCGTCCAGGCGCTGTGCCAATTCCGCGGCCTCGCCTGGGTCCTTGGTCATCAACAGCTTCAGGGCATCCTCCGCCGTGCTAAGCCTGCCCCCCGCGTTTAGCCGGGGCGCCAATTGGAAGCCCACCTGGGCGGCGCTGACCGCCTCCCCCTCCTTTAGCCCCGCCGCCTGTTTCAGGGCGATCAGCCCCGGGCGGCGGCTGTCCCCCAGGGCAAGAAGCCCCAATGCGGCGATGACCCGGTTCTCCCCCTGAAGGGGCACCAGGTCCGCGATGGTGGCCAGGGCCGCCAGGTCCAGGAAGGCAAGGCCCGCCTCCCCCAACAGGGCGCAGGCCAGCTTGAAGGCCACCCCCGCCCCGCACAGGCCGGGGGTGGGGTAGTCCCCCAGCGCCGGGTGCACCAGGGCGTCCGCGGGGGGAAGCTCCCCCTGGGGCGTGTGATGATCCGTGATGATCACCCCCAGGCCCAGGGCCTTGGCCAGCCTGACCTCCTCTGTGGCGGTGATGCCGCAGTCCACGCTGATAATCATCCGGGCCCTTTCGCTTATCTCCTGGATGGCCTGGGCGTTTAGGCCATAGCCCTCCTCCTGCCGGTCCGGGATATAGGAAAAAGCCTGCCCGCCCAGGCGCTCAAGCGCCTCCAGCAGGATGGCTGAGGCGCAGACCCCGTCCGCGTCATAATCCCCATACACCGCGATCACCTGCCCCTGGCGGATCGCCTCCAAAACGAGGTCCCGGGCCTCCCTCATGCCCTGCATCAGGAGGGGATCATGCAGCTGGCTGCGGTCCGGGTTTAAAAAGGCCTCCGCCTCCTTAAGGCTTCCCACCCCCCGGGCGGCTAAAAGGGCGGCCAGATAGTCCGGATAGCCGGGAAGGGTGGCGGCTTGGGCGCGCTGGGTCAGTTTGAACATGTTTTCCTTTCATCGGTTGATAAAACGCTTTTCTTTGAAAAAAGCCCCCTCCCCGGGCCCGCCTGAGGGCGGCCAGGGAGGTTGCTTTTGTATTACGAAGGGCTTAGCGCCGGGTTTTGCTGCGGGAGGCAGCCGCCGCCCAGACATAGGGGCTGACGCGCCAGGCGGACAGGCCGGCCGCCAGGATGCCCGCTAAAAGGGGCAGCGCGAAGCCAAACATCAGGCCGCCGCCGCTTATTGCAAAGGCGATGAAGATCAGAAGCGCCGCCACCAGCACCCGGAGCAAAACCGGGCGGGTCTTTTTCACCGCCATGTCCGCCACCTCATCCCGGGTGTGCTCCCTTAAGGAAAGGCCCCGGCCGATCAGCCGCGCCTCCCGGATCACGGGGATGGTGAAAGCGCAGGTGAACACCGCGCTTGCCACCACCAGGGCCGGCATCACATAGCTTTGGGCAAAGGCCCTGGACGCGATGGCGGTGACCGCCAAGGTGACCAGCTGGTCGTGCAGGGCCGCCGTTCCCAGGGCCAGGCCGCTGGGCAGGTCATAGCGCACAAAGCCAAAGATAAACATCAGCACCACCACCGCCAGCATGCACCAGAACATCTGGTCAAGCTGGGTCATCTGGGCGGACTGGGAATAGAACCGGATGCCGCCGCCTACAAAGGTCATCACCAGCCCCACGGCCACCACCACGGCGGCCAGGGCCAGGGTTATAAGCGCAGAAGAACGGATTTTCATTTATGCTTCCTCCTTTTTCTTGACGCCGCTGGCATACAGCCCGGACCGGTCGCCAAAAAGGGTCAGGGTTTCGTTAAGGATCAGCCGGAGGGCCACCTGGGAGAGCGCCAGCCCCACCAGCAGGCTGACGCCCAGCACCTTGGCAAAGCCGCCGATGACGCCCTGGGCATCCACGATAATCACCAGCACGCTGAGAGCAATCAGCGCCGCCATCACGTCAATGGTGCCGTGGCTGCGCCCGCTGTAGCTTTCCTTCACGGCCTGGCGCACCGAGCGGCCGCGCCGCACGTCCTCCTGGACGCTGTCAAACAGCATCGCCACGCCAAAGACCATCACCAAAAAGGCCAGCCAGATGCCAGCCAGGGTCACCAGCGTGAAGCCGGCGCCCATGAGGGCGGCAAAGAAGTAGGACAGCGCCAGCTGCACCAAAAGCATCCAGGCCGCGATCAGCCCGCCCAGGCGCTGGCGGATGATCAGGAAAAGCGCCACCAGCAGGAACACGATATAAAGCGCGATCACCAGCCGCTCCGCCGCCCCTTCGCCCAGGGTAGGGGGGCCTGACGCCATGCTCAGCACCTCAAGGGCATAGGGCATAGCGCCGGAGCGCATCATGATGGCATACTCCCGGGCCGGCTCCAGAGCGAAGCCGGGGATGGACACGCCGCCCTCCGTCAGGGGCATGTTCACCCCGGGGGACACCAGGGTGTTGCCGTCTAACATCAGGGAGATGGACTGGCCCACCAGCTGGGTGGTTTTCTCGCCAAAGATCCGGCTGCCCTCCTCATCAAAGGCGATGGACAGGGAATAGTCCGCGCCGGAGATATCCGTCATGCCAAAGCCCGCGGTCTGGATGTTCTCCCCGGTGAGGAAAACATTGCCCTCCGGGTCCGCAAAGGAGAAGACCCCCCTGGCGTCCAGCACATGATCGATATGCCCGTCATCCGCGGCCTTGGGCAGGGTGGCCCGGAAGGTGCCGTCCTCCAGCACCTCCACCCGGCTGTCCAGCCAGCCCATATCCTTTATCCGGGCGGTGATCACCTGGATGGTCAGGGCCTGCTCCTCTTCACTCAGGGGGTTCTCCGCCTCCGGGGCAAGGTCCATCACCAGGGTTTCCCCCAGCTGGGCGCCGGGCACCAGGGCCTCACGCCAGAGGGATTCCGTGCCCGTGGTGGGCAGCCAGGGCAGCAGCTTGTAAAGGCCCTGCCCGTCCATGTTCATGCCGGTCATGCCCAGCCACACAAAGGCCACCGTCAGCGCGATCAAAATTAGCAGCGTCACCCCGGAGACCGCCTTGCGGTTCGCGGTGGTTTTCTTTACAGGGGTTGGTTTCGCCATTTCCATCTTTCCTTTCTCTGTTCAGCGTTATAAAGGGGCGGAGCCAGTCGTCAGCCCGCCCGGTCAGAGTAGTGGAAGGCGGAAAAACAGCGCCGGTAGTAGGCCGCCCTGGCCTCCGGGGCCTGGGGCAGAGGGAAAAGCCGGCGAACAAATAGATCAAGGGAAACGGCGGCAAGCGCCTTGCCCTCCTCTAAAGCCAAATCCCCTTCCTGTGGCCTCTGGGGCGCCAGCGCCGCCTGGCAGGCGGGCAGGGCCCCCAGGGGCTCAGGCGGCGCCTCCGCCTGGCCCACCAAAAGGCCCAGCAGCAAAAGGAGGGCCAGGGACAGGAGGGTTAAGCCCAGCAAACGCTTAAGCATATGGCCCTCCCCTCTCAAGTTCAATGGGCCTATTATAGCCCCAAAGCCAGGCCCTGTAAAGCGCGGCGCGTGTTGACAGCCCCCGGCCCGCCCCCTACAATGGCGGCAAAAAGGAAGGTGGGAAGCGGCATGCGCAAAGCGCTGATCACCGGGGGCGGCCGGGGCATCGGCCGGGCCATTGTCACCCGGCTGGCCCGCGAGGGCTGGCAGGTGGCCTTCAGCTACCGGGAAAACGAGGAGGCGGCCTCTTCCCTTGCCCGGGAGACCGGCGCCATTCCCTTTAAAAACCCCGCCCTGGATGAAAATGAGGCCGAAGCGCTGCGGGAGGCGGTCACAAGCCGCCTGGGCGGGCTGGACGCCCTGGTGCTAAACGCGGGGCTTAGCTATTCAGGCCTGCTGAGCGAGATGCCCCCCGCGGCCTATGACCGGCTGATGGCCACCAACCTGCGCAGCGCCTTTTTGCTCTCCCGGGCCTTTATCCCCCAGATGGTCAGCCAAAGGAAAGGCAGCCTGCTGTTCATCTCCTCCGTCTGGGGCCTGTGGGGCGCCTCCTGCGAGGCGGCCTACGCCGCCAGCAAGGCGGGCCTCATCGGCCTGGCCCGCTCCCTGGCGCTGGAGCTGGGCCCCAGCGGCATCCGGGTCAATGCCTTAGCCCCCGGGGTGATCCGCACGGATATGCTCAATGAATATAGCCAGGACGATTTGCGGGCGCTTGCCGCCCGCACCCCTCTGGGCCGCATCGGCCTCCCCCAGGAGGTGGCCGCCGCCGCCTGTTTCCTGCTGAGTGAAAATGCCGGTTACATCACCGGCCAGGTGCTGGGGGTGGATGGGGGATTTATG
>DAISYX010000025.1:0-17890 GCA_036825095.1 Clostridia bacterium
CGAAAGGCTACGTCTCCCTTGATGGTTTTTCCTGTCTTTGTTGTATGACAACTAAGAGGGCGTAAGCAAAAAAACGCTTACGCCCTCCTGATCATTATGGGATATGGGGCAGGCCACCCCAACTATCATTTAACCCCTTGATAATATTTTTTCTGATATAAGCAACATTTCTCGCTAGAATCCGTTATATATTATGGGGTGGTCGAAATTATACAATGGTAATTCAAATCCTGAGGGATTCTTACTGAAAGCAAAGGGGGACAAAATATGAAAAAATTTTTTAGATTAGCGCTTCTTTTGCTTGTCAGCGCGGCGATGACCGCCTCTGCTAATCAGTTTAATGTTCACGGCGGCCTTTATGAGGCCCTTGTTGAAAAGCTTGGCATCTATGACGGCTATATGGCTGATGATACATCACAGACATCCCCGGATAAAAGCACCAACATCGCTATTCTGTTTGACTATTCCGGAAGCAATCATGCCCAGCTGTTGATCGGCAAGCAAGTAGGCAAAAACTGGGAAATACAGCACGCGTCAGCAAAAGCCGTTTATCAAAAAGGCGTTAAGCCTTCCGTGGCGCTGATCAGCAGCGAAAACGGCGGCTTTATTTTAAAGTACCAGGATGAGCACTATGTCTTCCTTCCAAACGATCAAGGCCAGTATCTCCTGACCGCTGCCGATATTGCCGGGACTGCGTACAGCCTGGACAAGACAGCCGGGATGTATCATGTGAAGAACACAGACCAGGCAATCAAGTGGCGCGCGGCGCCGATTGCTCTTGATGATTTTAATATCACGCTGTTCCCAAAGAACGTCAATGAAGCGCTGGCATACAACGCCATGTATGACAAGCTCTCATCTCTGCCTTTCTCAGCGAGAAACAGAGAAATCCTTGTGCAACATGCCGGCAGCAAAACCGCCGCCGTCTATTCGGCGCCAAGTGAGCAATCCTACCGGGCAGCCAAGGGAAAAGCCGCTGTTAGTTTAGAAAGCAGCGTAGGGCTTCTTGGAATACAGGGGGACTGGGCCCTGATTCGATACGCCATCAACAACAAGTCTGACCGCATTGGTTATATCCAATCCAGGCGATTAACTTCTTTGCCCCCTGACATCGCCCTGCTTGATGACACAGCCTTTGTGGTTCTGACAGCAGCCAATGACAGCTACATGACGCTTGATCCGATCAACTCCCAATCAAAAGACGGCATCGTATCAAAGGGTGAAACCCTAAAGGTTTTTGGATTATTTGATCCCTTCTATGCATACGTCGAAAGTTCAATATCCGGTAAACCCGCGCGAGGCTTTGTGCCGATCAAGGCCTTGCGGTAGGGATGAGCAGTGCCAAAACCAATGAAATAGCTTCAGCAAGGCTCTGTTCATAAGAAGCATATCCAGATGCCTGAAAAAAACGCCGCGAAACCATTGGTTTCACGGCGTTTGTGGCACTCCCGGGCAGAGTCGAACTGCCGACTTTTCGCTTAGGAGGCGAACGCTCTATCCACTGAGCTACGGGAGCCTGCGCGGGCTTTAGGGCGGCCTGCGGGAAGAAAGCCGCGGGGAACGCGGCAGGCGCATTTTAGCATAAAGCGAAAGGGCGCGCAAGGCGGCCCATGGGGATGACGGGCAGGTTCAGGGCCTCGAATTCCTCCAGGAAATCCGCATAGGGCAGGGGGGTGAGGTGGCGCTCCCAGTGAAGGGTCGGCGCGTCCTTTAGGCTGTCAAAGCGCCCCCGCAGGATGGCGCAGAGGTACTGGGCCTTGCGCAGAAGGTGGGGCGCTTCCAGGTAGAAAGAAGGGGTATCCCCGGCCAGGAACAGGGTTTCAAAGATGCGGGCCCGGTCCTCCAGAGGAAAGGCGCGGGAGTAGGCGTCGATAAACCAGATGTCCTCCGGGTTTTCCCAGGCCTCCGGCGCGTCCGCGGTGTAGCGGGTGTCTGACACCTCCCAGCCCTCCTCGTCGTGATAGCTGTAGAAAAAGCCCGCGGCCGCAGCCTCCAGGGGGCCAAGGGCAAGCCAGTCCGCCAGCACATCCCGCTCGCCCGGCCCCGGGCTTTGCTCCAGGCGGTCCTCAAAGAGGTGCATCAGCTCGTGCGCCAGGCTGCGGGCGCCGTTCTGGGTGATGTCCAGGGCGATGTAGCGCTCGTTTCCGCTGGCGGAGGCAAAGCCGCCGGGGGAATGGATGCCCTCCGGGCTTTTGGGCCGGATGCCGCCGGCAAGGTAGATGGCGATGCTGTCATGGCCGGGCTGGACGGCCTCCATCAGCATGCCGGGGGGAAAGCGGTCCAGCTGCTCCTGAAGGCTCCTTAAGGTGTGGGTGAGGGCGGGCTCCTGGTCCAGGTGCTGGGCGTAATAGGTGTCGTTTAAAAAGCGGGCGCCCGCCTGGCGGATATGCAGCTGGATGCCGTGCTGCCGGGCAATGTCCAGGGCCAGGGCGTCGTTTTCCGCGCGCAGCTGGGAAAGGCTGCTCTCCCGGGCTCCGGCGGGGGCGTTGCGGGGCGCCCGGCTGTAGTCCCAAAGGTAAAGGTTATAGCGGTTTAATTCATACTGGTTAGAGGACAGCAGGGCAAAGCCCTCCGGGGAGAGGACGAACTGGCTGAAGTAGACGGGCATATCCTCGGCTGGGGCCTTGAGCTGCGCTGTCACCAGGCCCTGATCCAGATCGATCAGCCGCCAGGCGGCGCTTTCCCCATAGGCCTCGGTGATCAAAAGCCCCTGGTCAAAGCCCAGGACATATTCCTCCGCCCCCCAGGAGGCAAGGCGCACCAGGCGGTCCTCGCCCCAGGCGGGCATCACCAGGGCGTCCCCCGCCTGGGCGGCATAGCAAAGGCCCCCCGTGGTCCAGGTGAAGCCGGAGATCACGGGCTTCAGCTGCGTGCGCCCTTCCTTATCCGCCGCGAAAAAGACATCCTCCCCCCGGCTGCTGCCAAGAACCGCCAGCACCCCGCCCTGGGGCATAAGACCCGCAAAGCCCATAACAAACCATGCCTCTCCAAGGCCGGTGGGAAACACCCGGACCTCGCCCGTTATCAGATCAAAACGGGTCAGGTCCGGGCCTGAATAGCTGGCGCACCAAAGGGCCTGGCCCGCCGGGTCCGCCAGGGCCAGGCTGAAGTCCTCAGGGGGCGTAAAGCTTAATACTTCCTCAAGCGCCTGGTCATACACCGTGAGCGTCAGGGTATTGCTGTGCAGGGTGTAGGGCTGCCCCGGCGCCCAGAAGCCCAGCGTCCAGTCATCCGCCCACTCATCCGGGGTGGGCAGGGGCCGGGCGGCCAGGGTTTTGGCCACCCCCAGGTCATAAAGGCTGAGGGCGCAGGCGGGGGCGTCCGCGCGCTCCCGGCGGATAAAGGCCATCAGATCGCCGCCCGTGGTCAGGGCCACATAATCCCCCCGGCCGCCGCCCGGCTCCAGGGCGTAGACGTTTTCCCCAAAGGCGGGCCAGTAGCGCGCCTCAAAGCGCGCGGCAGAAGCGGCCCCGATGCCACAGAAGGCCATAAGCGCCGCCAGCAGCGCCGCCAGCCCTGTTTTTTGCCATCCGCGCATATCGCACCTCCTCATTTTGATTCACGCTATCACACCGCCATAGGCCCCGTCAAGGCGGGCCTTTGGGCCTTGGTTGTGATCCCTTGCCCAAGGGATTATAATAGGCGTATCCAAAGGAAGGGAGGCGCTGGCATGTCGGAGGAAGAACGCCTGGACATCATCGAGGGCACGGATGAGGACGGCAACCGGGTGCTGCTGGTGGTGGAGAAGTACTTCTACTACAACGGGGAGGAGTATGTGCTGCTCCGGCCCCAGGACGAGGCGGAGCTGCCGGAGGACAGGGTCACCCGCTATGTGATGCAGGTGAAGGTGACTGAGGAGGACGGCGAGGAGATCGAGGAGTTTGAGCCGGTGGATGAAGCGCTGGCCCAAAGGCTGATCCCCGTGATCCAGGCCCAGTGGAAGCAGGGCCTTGATTGATGAGCCATAGGAAGACCCCTTTGCCCCATGACCAATGAGCTGAAAACCAAGCTGGCGCTTTTGCCCGCCTCCCCCGGCTGCTACCTTTTTAAGCAGGGGGAGCAGATCCTCTATGTGGGCAAGGCCGTCAACCTGCAAAACCGGGTGCGCAGCTATTTTGCCTCAAACCTCCCCTCCCCCAAGGTGCGGGCGCTGATGGCCCGGGTGGACGACCTGGAGGTGATCCTGGCGGCCAGCGAGCTGGAGGCGCTCATGCTTGAGAGCAACCTCATCAAGCTGCACCGCCCCTATTACAACATCAAGCTGACGGATGACAAGAACTACCCCTATATCCGCATCACCGTGAACGAGCCCTATCCCCGCCTGGGCGTGGCCCGCAAGGTGGAAAACGACGGGGCCCGGTATTTTGGCCCCTACATCGGCACCGGGGCCATCCGCCAGGTGATGGGGATATTGCGCAAGGTGTTCCCCATGCGCACCTGCCACTTAAACCTCCCCCTGCCCAGGCCCCAGCGGCCCTGTCTGAGCTATGAGCTGGGCCAGTGCCTGGGCCCCTGCGGGGAGAAGTGCAGCCTGGAGGAATACCGCCAGGTGGTGGACGAGACGGTGGCCTTTTTAAAGGGGGGACACAAGCCCGTGGTGGACAAGCTGACCCGCCAGATGGAGGCCGCGGCCAGGGAGATGCAGTTTGAGCGGGCGGCGGAACTCAGGGACGCCATCCGGGATGTGGAGGGCCTCATGGCCCGGCAGAACGCCCAGCAGGTGGCGGGCGTGGACCAGGATGTGATCGCCGCGGCCCAGGACGGCCTGGACGCCATGGCCCAGGTGCTTCTGGTGCGGGGGGGCAAGATGCTCTCCGCGGAGTCCTTCGCCCTGCCCCGGGAGGGGGCGGAGCCGGTTTCGGAGGTGGTCTCCGCCTTTATCCAGCAGTATTACGAGGGCCGCCAGCCACCCCGGGAGGTGGTGGCCCAGGCGGCGGCGGACGCGGAGGTGCTGTCCCAGTGGCTTAAGGACAAGCGCGGGGACGCCTTCACCCTCACCATCCCCAAGCGGGGCGGCAAGCGCCAGCTGGTGGAAAACGCCCTGGAAAACGCCAGGGACGCTCTGCTTCGGCGCAACGCCCGGGACCAGGTGGTCTTTGAGCGCACCATCGGCGCCAGCCGGGAGCTGGCCGCCGCCCTGAATCTGCCCGAAGCGCCCCGGCGCATCGAGGGCTTTGACATCTCCAACACCCAGGGCGCCCAGTCCGTGGGCAGCATGGTGGTGTTTGTGGACGGGGAACCGGCCAAAAGGGAATATCGCCACTTCCGCATCAAAACGGTGGAGGGCATCGACGACTTCGCCAGCATGAACGAGGTGCTGGGGCGCCGGCTGAAGCGCTCCCTGCCCGACCAGGAGAAGCCCTGGCCGCTGCCTGACCTGATTTTGGTGGACGGGGGCCCGGAGCAGCTGGCCTCCGCCCTGAGGGCCAGGGACGCCCTGGGGCTGGAGGCGCCCATGTTCGGCCTGGCCAAGCGGATGGAAGAGATCTATCTGCCTCAGGAGAGCGAGCCCATCCTTTTGGACCGGCACTCCCCGGCGCTGCACCTGATCCAGCGCATCCGGGATGAGGCGCACCGCTTTGCCATCACCCATCACCGCAGCCTCAGGAGCAAGGCCACGGTGCGCTCCCGCCTGGAGGAGGTGCCGGGCATCGGCCCGGCCCGGCGCCGGGCGCTGCTGGCGGCCTTCCGCAGCATCCGCGGGGTGGCGGAGCAAAGCGTGGAGGCGCTGGCCCAGGTAAAGGGCATGAATCAGGAAGTGGCCCAGCGGCTCTACGACGCCCTGCATGAAAAGCAGGGGCAAGGAGAATCACCAGATGCATGAAAAGCGCGGCATGGGCCGTTTACTTATCAGGCGGCGTCGTTTTCGCGCTGCGCTGGCGGCGCTGCTGGCGGCCTTCCAGCTGTTTGCCTCCTCCGCCCAGGCGTCCTGGGATCTGGAAGCGCCGGATCTGGCCCGGGGCTTTGTGGGGGAGGCGGGATTAAGCCTTGCGGCCTGGCCGGACCTGGCCCCCGGAAGCCTTCAGGCCATGCGGGACTGGCTGAGCGGTTTACGGCTGGGGCTGTATGTGCAAGAGGAGCGGGAGAGCTTCACCCTGTATGAGGGGGAGCGGGCGCTTTTAAGGGCGGACAGCGCGCGGGAAAATGGCGTCCACAGCCTGCTTCTCTCGGTGCCGGACGGGCCCGCTCCCACTTTGTACCTGGGCACCTCGGAGGAAACGCCCCTTGGGCTGCTCTTTGGGGCACAGGCGCTGCCGGGTTTTTCCAAGGCGTGGGAGGCGCTGCCCCGCTTATCCCAGGCCCTGCTTTCAGGGCTCCTGCCCTTTGAGGAAAGCCAGGCCACCCGCACCAACATCCGCCAGGCGGGCCGGGCGGAAAGCCGGCTGAACTACGTCCTAAGCGCCCAGGAGGCCAATGCCTGGTGGCAGGCGGCCCTGCCCCGGACCCGGGCAATCCTTCAGGAAGGGACGGCGGGCCTGCCGGCATCCTTCCGGGCGGCGGCCACGGCGGCCCTTGAGGGCCTTGAGTTTACGGGTAAGTTCACCTTGCGGCGCCTCTTGGACGGGGCGGGGCAGGATGTGGGGCTTCAGGCAACTGCCGGCATCCAGGTGCTGGGGGAGGCCAGAAAGCTGGACCTCACCGCGGGTTTTCAGGCGGACAGCGGCCTTTACCTAAGCCTTAAGCTGCCCGCCGCCCGGGGCAAGGACAAGCTGGAGGCGCTGATCTCCCTGGCCTTCACCCACCAGGAGGGCATAAGCCGCGCCAAGGGGGACTACAGCCTGACGGAGGTGTCCCAGGGCAACACGCGCAGCCTTGCGGGCAAGGTGGATATGAGCCTCAGCCCCCAAGGGGCGGGGCAGCGCCTCACCGGCAGCCTGACGGCAAACCTGCGCCACAGCGGCGGCCTCACCTTAAAGCGGGACCACAGCTTCAGCCCTGATTTCCTGATCCAGACAGATCGCCTGGCAGGGCAGCTTCACTGGACGGAGGCGGAGGGGAAGACCCTCCTTAAGGACCTGAGCCTCACCCTTGAACTAAGCCCGGGGACGGCGCCCGCGGCCCTATCCCCCCAGGCGCGGGTGGATCTGGCGGGGGCCTCCCAGGCGGAGCGGGACCACGCCGCCCGGCAGGCGGCGGAAGCCCTGATGCCCTATCTCCGGGAAAAGCTTCTGCAGCTGCCCCAGGAAACCAGGCTGGTGCTTTTACACGATTGGGGGCGCGTGCGCCGCGCCCTGGGGGAGAGCGATACAGCGCTTCTCTCCGAGAATACCCCCGGCGCTTTCACCGTCACGGAGGACGCGGACACGCTACCCTAACGAAGGAGGATTCACCATGAAAAAAGCGCTGTCGCTTCTGCTGTCGGCCCTGATTTTGCTGACAGCCCTTCCCGTTTTTGCCCAGGAGTATACCCTGGATGAAAAACTGGTCAAGCAGGTGCAGGACGGCTCCGGCCTGCGCATGACCATCACCTTTGAGAAAACCGGCGGGGCCTTTTCCGTCCTGGACGCCACCGCCAACGCGGCCCTGGGGGTTTTGGCCCAGGGCAGCAGCCTGGAGCTGCGCTACCTAAGCGGCGTGGGCACCCTGAAGGGCAAGGAAGACCTGGAGATCACCCTAAACCAGGGCAGCCAGCTGCTGGCTGACTTTAAATATGTCAAAGACACCCAGCTGGAGGCCCTCACCTCCTCGCTGATAAACGGCCCCGGCTACGCGGATGTGCGGGACGGCGGCGTGCTGCTGGCCCTTCTCACCGGGCAAAGCGCGGTGTGGCCGCCCATTGAGGGGCTGATTCTGAAGCTCAACAGCGCGGAATCCACCTGGCAGGCGGCGGCGGGCCGGAAGCTGGACGCCTACACCGCCAAGCTGTCCCTGTGGCTGACGGGCTACACCCAGACCAGCACCCAGCGGGACGCCGATGACAACCTCCAAACCAGGACGGATATCTCCATTCCTGCCGATCCGCTCAAAAGCCAGATCAAGCAGCTGCTGCTGGATGTGTATTCCGACGCTGAGCTGATGGCCCTCCTGGCCCAGGAGATGGACGGGCGCCAGGCGGCAGCCTACCTGCAGCCCGGCATGATGAACAGCTTTTTCACCGCCCTGGATCAGCTTCAGCTTTCAGGCAACGTGACCTCCACCCGCGTCTTTGACGATCAGGCCCGCCTGGTGGAAAGCCGGCTGGTGCTGCCTCTGGCCGGCGCCCGGGGGATAGAGGAGCTGAGCCATGATTATCAGATGTCCCAGGAAACAGGCGAGGTGAACACCTGGACCATCCAGATGCTGCCTGAAAACGAACAGAACACCCAGGGCGCCAGGCACCGGCTTAGCTATTCCGGCGGCAGCCTGTCGGACGCCCCGGAGAGCCAGGCCTATACCGGCATCTACACCTTCACCCCGGAGCCGGGCACGGACTTCACCGTGGAGGACGGCCAGGCGGAGGCCGCCAGCGTCTACACCTTCAACCTCTTTATCAGCCCCGGTGAGGAGAGCGTGGACGCCCAGACCCGCCGGAGCAGCCGGGAGGACGAGATCACCCTGCTGGTCAGCCCCCAGGGGGAGGAGGCCCCGGCGCCCCAGGCCTTCAGCCTGAAGCTGCGCCTGGAGAGCGGCGAGCGCACCAACTCCGCCACCTCCTTCTCCGGCACCCTCACCTGGCAGGATCAGGAGACGGAAGGCCTGCTCACCGCCACCATACAGGGCAGCTCCGCCCCGCCCTGGCAGATCCCGGATGTGGACGCCACGGGCCTTATCCGGGTGGACACCATGAGCCAAAGCCAATTGGAGGCCCTGGGGCGGGAGGTGCAGCAGGCGCTGCTAAACGCCCTTGCGCCCATGGTGCTCAGGCTGACCACCCCCCTGGTGACCCAGACCCCTTAAGACAGAGGAGCACCCTTTCCGGGAAGGCGGCGCCCTGAGGCGCCGTCTTCCCGTTTTTATGCCCGGGCATTTACGCTTAGGGCCGGAACATGGTATATTGGGCGCGGACTGGAGGTTTTTTGATGGCATCGTTTGTGGACAGGGCGCCGATTCTGCTCAAGGCCGGGGACGGCGGCAACGGCGCGGTCTCCTTTCACCGGGAGAAGTATGTGCAAAAAGGCGGCCCGGACGGCGGGGACGGCGGTAAAGGCGGGGACGTGGTGCTGGTGGCAGACCACAACATGCACACCCTGCTTGATTTTCGCTATAAACGCAAGCACCAGGCGGAAAACGGCGCCCAGGGCAGCGCTGGCCGCCGGGCGGGAAAAACCGGGGAGGATCTGGTGATCCAGGTGCCGGTGGGCACCCTGGTGCGCCTGAAGGAGACAGGCGGCGTGGTGGCGGACATGTTTGAGCCCGGCCAGCGCCGGGTGCTCCTCAAGGGCGGGCGGGGCGGCTGGGGCAATGCCCGCTTTGCCACCCCCACCCGGCAGGCGCCCGGGTTTTCCAAGCCCGGCATCAAAACCCGCTGGCACGCGTTTGAATTGGAGCTGCGCACCCTGGCGGACGTGGGGCTGGTGGGCTACCCCAACGCGGGGAAAAGCAGCCTGCTGGCCCGCATCACCGCCGCCCGGCCCAAGATCGCGGACTATCCCTTCACCACCCTCACCCCCAATCTGGGCATCGCCAGCCACAAGGGGATGAGCTTCGCCATCGCGGACATCCCCGGGCTGATCGAGGGCGCCAGCCAGGGCGCGGGCCTGGGCTTCGCCTTTTTGCGGCATGTGGAGCGCACCCGGGTTTTGCTCCAGGTGGTGGACGCCTCCGGCCAGGAGGGGAGAGAGCCCGCGGAGGACCTGCGCACCATCGACCGGGAGCTGGCCCGCTATGGCGACCTGGCGGAGCGCAGGCGGCTGGTGCTGGCCAACAAACAGGACCTGCCGGAAAGCGAGGAGCACCTGGCGGCCATCAGGGAGGCGGCGGGGGAGCGGCCGGTGTTTCCCGTCAGCGCGGCCACCGGGGAGGGCCTGGAGGCGGTGCTGGACGCGGTGACCGCCGCCCTCATGCAGCTGCCCCCCGCGGCCCCGGTGGCTGAGGAGCCCTTCCTGGAGGAGGAGCGCCTGCGGGGCTGGGAGGTTCTCAAGGAGGGCGAGGGCAGCTACCTGGTTGCGGGGAACTCCATGGACAGCCTTTTGGCGGCGGTCAACTTTGACGATTTTGAGAGCATGCGCTGGTTCCACCGCACCTTAAGGGCCTCCGGGGTCATCGACCGCCTGCGGGAGATGGGCGCCCAGGAGGGGGACACGGTGCGCATCGGCGAGAGGGAGTTTGACTTTGTCGAGTGAGATGGGGCTTCAGCTGGTAAAGCCCAGCCTGGACTATGAGGCGCAGATCCTGGCCTACCGGGAGGAGAGCTGGCAGGCGGACGGCCGCCAGCTCCACGGCGTGGGCGGGCTGGACGCGTTGACGGTGCCCCAGTGGCTTAGCCTTCTTAAGCAAAAGGAAAGGGAGGAGACCTGCCCTTTGGGCCTGGTGCCGGACAGCGTGTTTCTCTGCGTCAGGCTTCTGGATAACCGGCTGGTGGGCCTGATCAACATCCGCCACCGGCTCAACGACTATTTAAGCCAGTTTGGCGGCCACATCGGCTACGCCATCCGGCCGGATGAGCGGGGGCGGGGCTATGCCACAGAGCAGCTGCGCCTGGGGCTTTTAGAATGCGGGAAGCTGGGGATAGACCCGGTGCTCCTCACCTGCCTGGAGGACAATGCCGCCTCCCGCCGCACCATCCTTAAAAACGGCGGCGTGTTTGAGGGCGTCCGCCAGCGGGAGGACGGCAGCCGCTTTGAGCGCTATTGGATCGGCCTGAAAAGGCAGGAAGGAATTTTATGACAGTCATTACCCCCAAACAGCGCGCCGCTTTGCGCGCCATGGCCAACGGCCTGGACACCATCCTCTATGTGGGCGTGCAGGGCGTCACCCCCCAGACGGTTAAGGAAGCCTATGACGCCCTGAAGGCCCGGGAGCTGATCAAGTGCGCCGTGCAGCAAAACGCCCCCCTCACCGCACGGGAGGCCTGTGAGATGCTGTGCGAGAAAACCGGGGCGGCCCCGGTGCAGGTGATCGGCCGGCGCTTTGTGATGTATCGCCCCAATGAAAAAGACCCCAAGATCGTGATTTAGGGGGCATTGGCCAAAGGCCAGGGGTCCGTCTTTTTTGAGAAGGAAAGGCGGGCCCTTGCCTTTTGTTTGCTTTGTGATATAATGCGAAATGTACGGGATACCAGTTTGTAATCATTACACCTAAGGCGTGTTGAAAGGATCCGGATGAAACCCTCGTTTGAAACGATGATGCAGGAGCTGCGGGAGCGGAACATCAGCCTCTCCCACCACCGGCTGAAGGTGCTGGAGCATTTAAGCCACACCGTCCATCACCCCACGGCGGACGAGCTTTTTATGCAGCTGAAAAAAGAGATTCCCACCCTGTCAAAAACCACCGTCTACAATACCCTGCGGATGCTTGAGGAAGCGGGTTTTCTCAAAACGGTCCGGCTTGAGGGCCAGGAAACCCGCTATGACATCAGCCCGCCGGATCACGGGCACTTCAAGTGCCTCTCCTGCGGGACCATCTCCGATGTGCCCATGGACCTGGAGGCCCTGTTCCCCAGCGGGATGGGCCAGTGGCAGGTGCATGAGACCAGCGTGTATTTCAAAGGCGTCTGCGCGGACTGCCTTTTGAAACAAGATGAAAAATGAAGGAGGTTTGACATGGTGAAATTTGTGTGCTCCGTCTGCGGCTTCGTGTACGACCCGGCGGCAGGCAGCCCGGAAACAGGGGTGCCGGCGGGCACCGCCTGGGAGCAGGTGCCGGAGGACTGGCTCTGCCCTGTCTGCGGCGCCGGGAAGGCCGACTTTGAGCCCCAGGCCCAGGCGGCGCCCGCGCCCAAGCGGGAAGCGCGGGAAGCGGCCCCGCCGGAGGGGGAGGAGGAATTCAGCGCGATTGAAAAAAGCGCGCTGTGCCTGAACCTTGCCCGGGGCTGTGAGAAGCAGTATAAGCCCCAGGAGGCGGCTCTCTTCAGGGAGCTGGCGGACTATTTCAAGGCCGGCGCCCCCAAGGCCCCCGCGCCGGACTTTGGGCAGCTGCTGGCCCTGGTGGATAGCGACCTGGAGGAAACCTTCCCCCAGACCAGTGCCGTGGCCACCCTGGAGAAGGACCGGGGCGCTCTCAGGGCTCTGGTGTGGAGCGAAAAGGTGACCCGGATGCTCAAGTCCCTCCTAAATCGGCAGCAAAAATCAGGCGAAGAAAGCTTTGAGGACAGCAAGGTCTATCTGTGCACCATCTGCGGCTTTATCTACACCGGGGACAGCCTGCCGGAGGTTTGCCCGGTGTGCAAGGTGCCCAACTGGAAATTTGAAAAAGTGGAAGGGAGGCAGTGAGAATGTCTGTTAAATACGCGGTGAGGAACATCCGCCTGTGCACCAAGGACTGCCTGTGCCTCTACGTTTGCCCCACCGGGGCGTCGGACACGGAGAACAGCGTCATCGATGTGGCGACCTGCATCGGCTGCGGGGACTGCGCGGACGCCTGTCCCTCCGGGGCCATCTCCATGGTGCCCAAGGTGTACCCGCCCCAGCAGGTGAAGACCCAGCCCGTTTTAGGGGCCATGAGAAAGCTGCTTAAAAGCAAGGCCCGGCAGGAAAACATCGCCGCCGGCCTGCCCGGCAAGCTGGCCCGGGCCATCGAAAAATCCAACCAGATCATGTCGGAGGATATCCTGAGGGAGGCGGGCTACATGCTGCCCCAAAGCGACAACGCCCGGCGCTTCCTGCAATCGCTTCTCAACCAGCCCCAGCCCGAGGGCTTCCCCCGGGAGGCTGTGGAGAAACTCATACAAGCATTCAACCAGAAAGAGGAGGAAAAAGACATGGCAGACAACAAAACCCACGACAACCTGATGGCGGGCTTCAGAGGAGAAGCCGAGGCGAACCGCAAATACACAGCCTATGCCAAAAAGGCGCAGAAGGACGGCAAATTAAACGCCGCCAAGCTGTTCCGGGCTGCCGCCGACGCGGAGACCCTCCACGCGCTGAAGCACTTTGAGGTGGCGGGCATGGTGGGCAGCACCGCGGACAACCTAAAAGACGCGGTGGCCGGGGAAACCTATGAGTACAGGGACATGTACCCGGACTTCGTCAAAGAGGCGGAGGCGGTGGGCAACAAGGCGGCGCTTCAGTCCTTCACCTATGCCATGAAGGCGGAGGAGGTGCACGCCCGGCTCTACCAGGAGGCTCTGGAGAGCCTGGACGACACGGAGGAGGTGTTCTACTACCTCTGCCCCGTGTGCGGCAACATCGAGAAGTTCCGCCCCGAGAAGTGCGCCATCTGCAACGTCAAAGGCGAGCTGTTCACCCAGTATTAAGCCATTCACCCTTCCTGAGCACATATGTTTCGGAGCTGTCGCAACTGCGACAGCTCCGATATTTTACAGGAATACTTAAGGCGAATTTTGTAAGGATTAGTCCGGATAAAGTTGAGAGCCTTGTGTTCTAATGGACAGTATCGTGATTTTTATATGTAACTCAAATGCTATAAATATTGCTGCAAATATTGTCGAGGTGTGCGTGATGAGCATTTGACAGCGGGGGGGCGGGATGTTAGACTAAACTGCGTTTAGTCTGCGCAATTGCATATTACTAAAGGAGGAAGTACTGCTAATGAAGAGATTGCTGAGTATCCTGTTGTCCTTGATGCTTGTTGTGGGTTTGGGGGGCGTTTCTGCGACTGCCCAGGTCTATGCGGATGGTGAGTATCAAGGAGCTGCTAACGGAATGGGTGGACCCCTGAATGTGGCTGTTTTGATTGAGAATGGCAAGATCACAGAAGTAACTGTGGAGGATCATCAGGAAACACCTGGGATTGGCGATATGGCCTTTGAAAAAGTGCCACAAGCTATCATCGAGCAGCAATCCACGGAAGTAGACGGGGTGACAGGAGCAACTCTAACCTCCGACGCCATCAAGGAAGCTGTCAAGAATGCGCTGGAAGGCATTAGCGAAGAGAAGGAAGCCTTTACACTTGCTATTCAGCCTGATGTAATTGTTGTTGGTGCTGGCATGGCGGGGCTGGTTGCCTCAGTGCATGCTGCCGAACTGGGAGCCAATGTGCTGACGCTTGAACAACATTTTCGTGTTGGCGGTTCTGCCAACACTGCTGGTGGCTCGATTTCGGGAACAGGATACAAGGCTCAGATCGCTGCCGGGATCGAAGACAGCCCTGAAAAATTCTATGATGACTTTGTCGTCATGGGCGGTGGTGAACAGAACCTGAACAAAGAAATTGCCCTGGTACATGCCGAACGCTCCGGTGAAGCAATCGACTGGTTGGCTGATTATGTGGGCGTGGAGATGTCGGATCAGGTTGACACAGGCGGTTATCTGACGATGAACACCGATCGCGTTACCTATTCAGCCGGTGGGGCGTCTTCCGGCGGTGGGCTTTATTTTGTGAATGCTCTGATGGACAAACTTCAGGAGTTCATTGATCAAGGTACAGCTCAACTGGCGCTTGATACCATGGTAACGGATCTCATTCTTAATGATAACAAAGACGTCTTAGGCGTTGTGGTGGAAGGCATGGAGATCAAAGCGCCCTCAGTGATTATTGCCACGGGCGGATATGGGTATAGTGAAAAGTGGCTTAAGGAGTTCAACTTTACAAATATAACTTCCAACGATCCTCCCACCGCCATTGGATCAGGGTACGACTTTGCGCGTGCCGCCGGTGCTGCTTTTGATAACATGCATTATTCTTCATGCTACGGCGGGTCAGTCCCGGTGAGCGGCTTTCAGGCTTCATTACGTGCCAACATCAACTATCCCGGGGCGATCTGGGTCGACCAGTCAGGTGTTCGCATGTTCAGTGAACCGGATGCGACCAGCATGGACAAACGAACGGTCTGGCGTTCTGCCAAAGATAATATTGTGTATATCATTGTTGCAGAGAATATGATTAAAGATGACGCTCCCTTGTTTACCGGCATGATGTCCAACTCCGCCCCCTTCACGACCGAGGAGAAATTAGCCGAGTTGGAAAATCTGGGTTATGCTTTTAAGGGGGATAGCATTGAGGCGTTGGCGGAAATGCTCAAGATGCCTGAATTGGTGCAGACGATGGATACCTACAACGCAGACGTCGCAGCTGGCGAAGACAGCGTGTTTGGCCGCACAAAGGAACTGTTGGCGTTTGAGGGCCCTGTATACGCGATTTACACCGTGCCCTATCTGATGATGACGGCGGGTGGCCCGCGCATGAATGCTAACGCCGCGCTTGTCAGAGAGGATGGATCGGTGGTACAAAACGTTTATATCGCTGGTGAAATTATCGGTTCAGCCAATATTGCCGGGCATAACACGATTGGCGGCATCGGCCATGGTCTCTGCGCCACCTGGGGCAGAATAGCCGCGGAGAATGCGGTCAAAAACGCAGGGAAATAATCGGTCCCGACGCTTTGGAACCTGCCGGCTGCAAGGGCTGGCAGGTTCTTTTTTGCCTGATCCGAAAAAGAAAAAAACACAACATATAGTACTTAAGTCCAAAATGCATACAATAATTTGTGTTTTTAGCCTTGACAGCCCCTGGGGCCGATGCTATCATGAGCGAGCACCCCTAATATATTACCAAAATGTTACAAAAACAAGGAGAGTTCACCATGATTTCCACCATCATCAAGCGGGACGGGCGCCAGGTGCCCTTTGACCAGGAGAAAATCCAGCAGGCCATCGCCAAGGCTTTTGCCGCCAGCGGCAGCCAGAAGGGGATGGAGACCGCCGGGGAACTGGCCCGGCTGGTGCAGGAAACCCTGGCGTCCAGCGAAGCCGTCTCCTCCAGCCCCACGGTGGAGCAGGTGCAGGATGTGGTGGAGCGGGTGCTGATTGAAAAGGGTTTTGTCAACACCGCCAAGCGCTACATCCTCTACCGGGCGGAGCGCAGCCGCGCCCGGGAGATGAACAGCCGGCTGATGAAAACCTATGAGGAAATCGCCTACGCGGACGCCGCGGATTCGGACGTCAAAAGGGAGAACGCCAACATCGACGGCGACAGCGCCATGGGAGCGATGCTCAAGTTTGGCTCCGAGGGCGCCAAGCGCTTTTATGACATGTATGTCTTAAACCCCAAACATGCCCAGGCCCACCGGGAGGGGGACATCCACATCCACGACCTGGACTTTTTAACCCTCACCACCACCTGCTGCCAGATCGATCTGGACGCGCTGTTTGACCACGGCTTTTCCACCGGCCACGGCGTGCTCAGGGAGCCGCAGGATATCGCCTCCTATTCCGCCCTGGCCTGCATTGCCATTCAGGCCAACCAGAACGACCAGCACGGCGGGCAGAGCATCGCCAACTTTGACTACGGCATGGCCCCCGGCGTGCGCAAGACCTATAAAAAGCGCTTCCGGGACAATGTCATCCGGCTTCTGGACGCGGGCTATGGGGTGGAGGACAGCGACCGGGCGGCAGAAGCGATGCTTCGGGAGATAGAGGCGGAGACGGGCCTGATTCCTGAGATGGCGCAGAAGGAGGCCTTTGACAGCGCCCTTAAAAAGCGCCTGGAGGCCCATATGAGCCCGGAGGAGGCGGATAAGCTGCTGGCCTCGGTGCGCAAGTTCTCCTTAAAAGAGATCACCAAGGCCACCTATCAGGCCATGGAGGCCCTGGTGCACAACCTGAACACCATGAACAGCAGGGCGGGGGCACAAGTGCCCTTTTCCAGCATTAATTACGGCACGGACACAAGCCCCGAGGGGCGCCTGGTGATGGAGCAATTGCTGCTGGCCACCGAGGCGGGCCTGGGCCGGGGGGAGACGCCCATCTTCCCCATCCAGATCTTCCGGGTGAAGGAGGGCGTCAACTACAACCCCGGCGACCCCAACTACGACCTTTTCCGGCTGGCCATCCGCTGCTCGGCCAAGCGGCTTTTTCCCAACTTCTCCTTTATTGACGCGCCCTACAACCTGAAGTATTACGTGCCGGGCCGGCCTGAGACCGAGGTGGCCTACATGGGCTGCCGCACCCGGGTGCTGGCCAACGCCCACGACCCGGAAAGCGAGGTGTCCACCCGCCGGGGCAACCTGTCCTTCACCTCGGTGAACCTGCCCCGCCTGGCCATCCAGGCCAAGGGGGACATCCCCCGCTTCTTCCAGGATCTGGAGCGCATCATGGAGCTGGTCTATGATCAGCTCAACGAGCGCTTCGAGATCATCGCCCGCAAAAAGGTTTACAACTTCCCCTTCCTGATGGGCCAGCATGTCTGGCGGGGCAGTGAAAATCTGAAATGGGACGATGAGGTGCGGGAGGTCTTAAAGCACGGCACCCTCACCATGGGCTTTATCGGCCTGGCGGAGGCGCTGGTGGCCCTTAGGGGCATGCACCACGGGGAGAGCGAGGAAAGCCAGAACCTGGGCCTTGAGATCGTGGGCTTTATGCGCGGCTTCCTGGACCGGAAGGCGGAGGAGCACAAGCTGAACTACACCCTGATCGCCACCCCGGCGGAGGGGCTGTCCGGCCGCTTCGTGCGCATCGACAGGGAGCGCTTTGGCGAAGTCCCCGGCGTGACCGACCGGGACTATTACACCAACTCCTTCCATATCCCGGTGCACTTCCCCATCAGCGCCTTTAAGAAGATCAGCCTGGAGGCCCCCTACCACGCTCTGACCAATGCCGGGCACATCACCTATGTGGAGGTGGACGGCGACCCCTTAGAAAACCTGGAGGCCTTTGAGCGGGTTGTGCGCCACATGCACGATACCGGCGTGGGCTACGGCTCCATCAACCACCCCGTGGACCGGGACCCGGTGTGCGGCTATAACGGCATCATCGGGGACACCTGCCCACAGTGCGGCAGGGCGGAAACAGAGCACAGGTTTGAGCGCATCCGCCGCATCACCGGCTACCTGGTGGGCACCACCGACCGCTTC